>NZ_LPWE01000012.1:300000-530069 GCF_001723355.1 Methyloceanibacter stevinii
CCGCTCAGATTGAGGCCATCAAGGCCGAGATGCAGAACATCAGCACCACCATGGGGCGCATCGCCGAAAAGGGCATGCACCGCGCGCAAGACAAGGCGTTCGAGACAAAGGAAAGTGCCGAGGAAGCCATCAAGCAGAACCCGCTGCAGGCGATCGCGATCGCGGTGGGACTCGGTCTGCTCATCGGCATCCTGACCCGCCGCTAGACGACTAGACTAGGAGACGTTCCATGTTGCGGCTCGCGCTTTCACTGGTCTCCTCGCTGCAGGCCGGCGCCCGGATCAAGCAATCGGTCGAACAGTCCCTGCGACGGGCCGTGATCGTCGTGGCCGCAATCGTGGTCCTTCTCTTTGCCGTCGGCTTCGGCCTGGCCACGGGCTATCAGGCCCTGCTCGTGTACGACTTCACCCCGCTCGCGGCGGCCGGTCTGATTGCCGGGATCCTCGCGGCGATCGGCGTCGTGCTGTTGCTGATCGGGCTCCATAAGCCGCAACCCAAGCAGCCGAACCTCGTGAATGCGCCGGCCGAGGGCCTCGCCATGGTCGACCAGAGCATCAACAAGGCCATGAACCAGGTCGGACCGCTGACCCTGCTGGTCGGAGCCTTCGCCGCCGGCCTGCTCATGAGCCGCCGCCGCTAACGGCCGACGCGCGCTGTCCCATTCCGGAACGCCCCTTAAGCCTCTCTTAACCATGCCCATTGCACCTTCTGGATAAGCAAAACGGTATCCAGCAAGGGGCGAGGCACAATCATGCAGCTGAGGAGCTTGGGTCTGGCGCTGCTGGCTTCGGCCTGCATGGCAGACGCGGCAACTGCGCAAGCGGTCGTAGAGAAATACGGCCCTCTGCAGAACGCCGTGGACGTTCCGCGCCCCTATGCCATTCCCCTGCCCCCGAACGCCAACCCGCGTCCCCAATGGGAAGTAGGCACGCGCTATTGGTGGAGCGAGGGCTCGACCAGCTTCGACATCGACTCCTCGCGCTTGGACCCGACGCTCTACGGCAGCCCCACCTCCACGCTCACCTATGACGGTGTGACAGGCAATTCGCTCGAGTTCTTCATGTCCGTCCGCAACGAGACGGACACGTTCTTCAAGGGCTTTATCGGCGGCGGCTGGCTCGGCGGCGGCAGTCTCGACGACGAGGACTTCTTCGCCGGCCAGGTGAAGTTCTCCGACACCTATAGCGAAATCGACGGCGAGGGTTCGTTCTACCTCACCCTGGATGTCGGTCAGGATTTCGATGTCGGCTATAGCGGCAACCTCGTCATCAGCCCCTTTGTCGGCTTCAACTACTGGCAAGAGTCGATCGACGCCTACGGTGCGCGCTGCAATCGAGACGACGTTGGCGGCGCCTTCTGCGGCCCGGCAGGCTCAACCGCCGTCCCATTCGGCACGAAGGTCATCAACAACAAGTCGATGTGGTCGTCCTTGAGGCTCGGCACCGAGGTCACCGCGCGCCTGTTCGACCGCGTGACCTTCCGCGGTGACGCCGCAATTCTGCCCGCGGCCTACCTCCTCAACGATGACAGCCACTATCTGCGCTCGGATCTGGGACCCACGCCCAATATCGACGACAGCGGCACGGGCTGGGGCTACCAACTCGAGGGCGAACTGAAAATCGACGTGGACGACAACTGGACCCTCGGGGCGGGCGTGCGCTACTGGTATGCGGAGACGGGCGGGATCAGCGAATTCATCGAGAGCCGCACCGAGGTCGACCTCCAGGATTTCACGTCCGAGCGCTTCGGCGTTTTCGGCAACGTCTCGTATCGGTTCAGCACCTTCTAGAGTGCGACCCGGTGACAACCACGCCGCCGCCCGCGCTTCAGACTTGAAGATGCGCTAGGTTAGGCGCTAGAAGCGCAAACCATCGTAGAGAATGCCGGCTTAGCTCAGTTGGTAGAGCGGCTGATTTGTAATCAGTAGGTCGCGGGTTCGACTCCTGCAGCCGGCACCATAACTTATTGTTATATATATATATTCTTCGTCGACCTTTTCCCCGCCGCCACGTCTAGCTACCCAAACGATCGCCTATGAGGCATCGGAGCGACGCAAATGTCTCCACTAGCCATTGAATTCAGGCAACTTTCCAACAATTGACCGCAATATTCCGCGTCCATCTCTAGCTACCAAATAGCTACCACATCGGCGAGTGCGATAGACTGAACAAAAGTCCTTATTGAAAGTTGGTGCGGCTCCGTGTCGGGGACGGCCCGAGGAGGATCCGCTAGCCCCTACGGAGCGGGCCAGCATACCGGGCCAAGTGACGGCGCACCTCGTTGGCGGGTAAGTCGCAGTGTCGGTAACCAGCAACAACACTCAACCCGGCACGCAACTGTTCGAATCCAACGTCAGTGTGGTCGGCGAGTTGGTCGAACAGCCATGGTGCCCGATGCAGTTCAAGCTGATCGGCGATCGCGAGTTCGCGTAACGAGACCTCACCAGCGAGAAGCGCCCATCGTCGTGTCGCTGCTAGTGCAAAAGCGAACGCATCCGGGACGGAGAGATGAGCATTGTTTCGTCGAACCGTCGTGGCGCAAGTCACCTCATTAGGCGTAAGGACCTCGACTCGCAGTCCCAACTGAACCAGTTGGTCGCCGAATTCGCCTGCCAATTCCCGCGTATAGAGTAAATCGGGCACGACAAACTCGAACGGCAACTGGAACATGTCCTCCAGCAGTAGCGCTCGCTTTAGCGCGGTCAGAACCAATGTGTCGGAAACGAGGATGGGCACCGATCACGCCACCACCTGATCCAGCTGGTCTAATCGAGTATCCAATTCGCGGACGGAGATGCCAAGTAGCTCGGCCGTGCGTGACTCTCCGATTACGCCTTCCGCTAGGGCTCGATAACATAGCCGCTCAAAGCGCTTAGGCTCTTCTAGTTCTGGCTTCATTGTCGCTGGCTCTTTGAAGGGCGCCGTCCTCCATCCCCGCTCAGAGAAGGTCTTGAAGAGGCGGGAAAACGCCGCTTGGTTGATGATGCCCAGATCTTTACAGCGATACGCGATAGCCTGGATGCTCGTTCCAAAACGCCTTTTCAAGACCACTAGCTCGCCAATGCTGATCGAAGATCGATGAACTCCGACTTCGGCGCGCATAACGTCGGCTGGCATTAAAAAAGCGCTAGCAAAGCGGTGGGCTGCCTTTTCCTCATCAACACCTTCGCACGGAGCCAGGACCATGTGGCCAAGCTCGTGGGCGAGATTAAAACGTTTCCGCTCCGACCATGTGCTCCGCTTAACAACGATTACTCGTGCAGCCGTCCGGCCCTTCCGCCTCACTTTGGCAGCAAGTCCGTCTACGTCAACCAGATCGAGAGACAGAACCTTGATACCACGCTCCTCTAGCAACTCGGCAAGCTGTGGGATGGGATCATTGCCCAGTCCCCAATCATCACGCACGGAGCGTGCTGCGTCCTCGGCATCGCGGACATCCTCAACGGGGTGAGGCGCGCTGCGCGGTTGTTCCCACTCGATGCTGCGCAGCTGGAGGAGGTCCTCAACGGCCAGGTAGCGCTCGAGCATGTGGATAGCTCTCCCCCGTAGGACACCCTTTTCTCGCGAGGACGCGTCTAATTTCTTCCTGAACTCCACGCCCTCTAAAGCGATATCGTCATCGCTGAGTAGATATTCCTCGGATACGTCGAGAGCCTTTGCCAGCGCGATAAGAACGCGCGAGCTCGGCATATCCTCGTTTCTCTCATATTTTCCAATGGCCTGGGCCGAAACGATGCCGTCCATGGCATCGGCGAGGGCGCGCAACGACAGGCCCAACGCGGATCGGGCAACCTTGAGCTTGTTACCGATCATGCCGACCTCCTTCCGAATCTGGTTTCCAAGATCGAATATATAGGGGGAAACTTGTAAACCAATACCCTTGAATTCCCCTAGAAACGTCACGATGTAAAAAGTCGCGTAGTGGAAAAAATCGGGTTTTTGTAAACCGGAGCTGCGCACCGCAAAGTGGTCACAACCGTTCGAGGCGAACGGACTGACGCCGGATCAGAAGGGGACGGCAATGGCGTTGAGCAACACAGAACTTCGGAACTACGACAGCGATGTCCTGCGCCTACCTGCGGAGAAGCGGAAGGAATATCACGAGCAGGTCGATCGTCTGATTGAAGAATTGCGTAAGAGCGTCCGCGATAAGACCGAGATCAAGATCACTAAGGTCACGAAAGCAGGGTCGTTCGCGAAATACACGATCTTGCGCAAGACGAACGTCGATCCGATTGACGTGGATGTGGTGTTCTACATCTCCGGCCGCGATGCGAGCCAAGAAACGCTCGCGAGCCTAAACGACACGATCTACGACCTGCTGATCAGGCTCTATCCGAACAAGTCGATTGAGGACTTCGAGATCCAGCGCAAGGCCGCAAAGGTTACTTTCGTTGGCACTGGACTCAGCGTCGACATCGTCCCGGTCATCGAAGATGAGGGTCGCCCTGGTTATGGGTGGCAGTTCGACATTCATGACGGCTCCAAGATCCAGACATGTGCGCCGTGTCAGATCAAGTTCGTCCGGGATCGCAAGGACCAAGACAGCGATTTCCGCACGCTAGTGCGGATGGCGAAGAAGTGGCGCAACCATGCCGAGGTCAGGCCACTGAAGTCCTTCGCCATCGAGTTGATCATGGCGCACCTGTTGGCAACCCAGGGCAACACGGGCACCGTCGAGCAGCGTTTCAGGAACTTCCTCCTCTACATCGCCCAGTCCGGTCTCAAAGAGCCGATTAGCTTCCCCGAAAACACGGCGCCGTTCGGCACGTTCTCAGACCCGGTGGTAATCCTTGATCCGATCTGCAGCCTCAACAACGTCACTAGCCGGGTCTCCGAAGACGAGCGCAAGGAGATTGTGGCGGCGGCCGAGGCCGCCTGGGAGACTGCCAACTTCGCATCAGCTGAAGACGACAATGAGGTCTGGAAGGAGATTTTCGGCCCTCGCTTCAAGACAGAGGACTGAGATGAGCCAGAGTAGCACCGCGACATCGACCTACACGGTTGTCGATATCGGAAATGTCGTTCGGCGGGTGAAAGCCGATCTCGTCATGATTGCAGACAGCACTGGCGCCTGGACCGCGGCCAAAGCGGAGGACTACGCCCATGATATCGAGGTTCTGGCCAAAGCTGGTTACCTTGCTTGGGTCGATGTCACGCTATTTAGCGACGGTACCGAGGTGAAAGCCGTTCGTTTTGACGTCAACACCGAAGCGGGTTCCTTGTCGACGAGCCGGCCGGGCGGAGTGCTGTGGCCGCGTGTGAGCGGCGCCCGGCTTCGCATGGTGCTTAGGTACACGGATACCTACACCAGCGCCGCACGCGAGGCCATGCAGGGCAAGCTGAAGATCAGCTGGGTGACATCGAACGATGACACGAGCCACTCGTCCCTGACTTCTTCGGGTGCTCGCGACTATGTCAGCAACGCCTACGGCATGCAGAGAAAGGATTGGGCTGCGTGAACCACCCCAGCATCTTTGACAGCGAAACGCCTCTTCCGAGCGATGCACTCGCCGCGCGGGAAAGTACATTGCTTGGCTTTGACGCACGCTATGATCGCGTCCATGATCAATTACGGCTGTTGCTGAATGTCGGCGAACTGGCAGAGTGGAACCAGGAGCACCATGGCGGTAAGCTCGCGATCTGCGATCTCGTCGCCGACCAGTATCCACTCGTCATTTTTTACGGCGACGTCGGAACTGGCAAGACAGCAATGGCTGAATGCATAGCCAACAAGCTGGTCATCGAGTCGCGAGCCGAAGATTCCATCCTCTTCAAACTCTCAAACTGTGTGCGCGGCGGCGGCATGGTCGGCGAGATGGGCACTCTCATCGCAGAGGCCTTCCGCAAAGTCGTTGAGGCGGCCGGGAAGAGCAGGCGCTCCATCTTGATCATCGACGAAGGCGACAGCTTGGGGCGTCGCGCGCACAAGACCACAGCCATCACGAGGACAAGGTGGCAGTGAACACTTTGATTCAGGGAGTGGATGATCTTCGGCAATATGGCGGGCGGGTCGTCGTGATCTTGTGCACCAACAGGCTGTCAGTACTTGACGCTGCGCTTCGGCGGCGGGCTGCCATATTAGAGGAATTCAAGCGGCCATCAGACGACGAGCGCAGGCAGCTGTTCGAAATGGATCTTGTTGGCTTAGACCTGCCGCCCACTCAAATCTCCGACCTGGTCGACGCTACCGGCGCCAGAGGAGAGCAACCGCCTTGGACCTATTCAGACATCCGCACACGCCTCTACCCCGCAGCACTCGCTAAAGCCTATCCGTTGGGTCCGCTGTGTTTCGAGCATCTGAAGTCAGTGGCAACGACGCTGCACGCGTCTCCCGTTATGGAGGACAAGTGATGGCGCGATCACCTCTCCAGGGCCGCCGCATTCACGTTAGCGGTAGCATTGTCGATGACGTGTCTATGGCCCCGACCATCGAGGTCGAAGCTGCAAGAGAACTCGTCACCGGCCTAGTAAGGGAATTGATCAAGCGCGGCGCGAATTTTGTTGTTCCCGTCGATTCAGAACCACGTCGAACGGATGATGATCTGCCGATTTGTTTCGACTGGCTGATTTGGCAGGCTATCAAGGAGAACCTTTCGTTGCGTCCGGAGGGCGTTCCGGGGCCATTTGTCGTGGCCGTTCTGCACCACAAAACGGAGGATCAGATTCCACCGGAATTCGTCGAGCTATGGGACGAGATGCGGAGCTCACCCCATGTAAAGATCGAGAACGCCGCGCATTGGAACATGGCCAGCAAGCGGATGGAGGCGCAGGCGGGATTTGGCGATATTCTTGTTGCTCTCGGCGGATCGGAGGGGGTTCTGTTTCTTGCCAATCTGTACCATGACGCGGGTAAGCCCGTCGTTCCGTTGAACCTTGAACTTTGTTCCGAACTCACCGGTGCACCGCGGCTCTATAATTTCGGGCTGTCCAGTGGTCAAAGCCGACGGCTGTTTCAGATCGCGGACGACGGCGATTCCCACGATTGGATCAACAAGATCCGGTTCCCATCGCGACAGTCGGTTCCCGAGCGGATCTCAGTGCTCGTCGATTTGCTGGAGTGTCTCGACAAGCCCAAGGCTTTTGCTGTGCGCCTCCTGAACCCGTCCATTGACGATTTCGAGGACGTCCAAAACTTTTTCGACACGGTGGTAAAGCCAGTTGTCGAAGACGAACTTGGTTACAGGCTCATCGTGGTCGACGGTCATCAGCCTTACGACTATCCAAGAATCGACGAGGAAATTTTCGCGAAGCTTCATCGCAGTAGCATCGTTCTGGCCGATATCACCGGCGCTCGCCCTAACTGCTTTCTTGAGCTGGGCTACGCTTTGGGGCGCGGGTTGTCGACCATGGTGATGGTCAAGGAGGGCGCGAGTCTGCCATTCGACATCACTACCTTCGCGGGACTCCACTGGAAGACCACGGGAAGCGTAGAGGACAGGCGTCGGGCATTTCGGGAGCACTGGGAGGCTATTCGCAATCGACCGCCTCTTGTCCCACCGGAGCCCTTGATCGAATGAGTAATGAGAACGAAGTCTTTGTCTCGATCGACGTTGAGGCCGCAGGCCCGATACCGGGCGAGTATAGCCTCCTTACGATTGGGGCGTGCTCCGCTTTCGAGCCGGAAAAGACGTTCGCGTGCGAGCTGAAGCCGATCAACTCAAACTTTGAGCCAAAGGCTCTGGAGGTGACTGGCTTGTCTCTGAGCATGCTAGCGGAGACGGGGCTTGAGCCTCACGTAGCCATGGCTCGTTTTTCTGAATGGCTGACTGTAATCTCGGGCCCGCATGGCAAGCCCGTCTTCGTGGGCTTCAATGCGCCATTCGATTGGTCATTTGTGAACTACTACTTTCATCGATTTGCTGGAGTTAACCCGTTCGGCTTCACCGCGCTCGACATAAAGGCGCTCTACATGGGCGCGACGGGCTGTAGGTGGAACGAGACGCGTTCAAGCAAGATTGCGGATAGGCTGAAGCCCACCTTGTCAGGCACGCATGACGCACTCCGCGATGCGCTCTACCAAGCGGAAATCTTTCGGCTGATTTTGTCCAGGCTAATCCAGTGAGCCTAAGTTTAGAATTTTAGCGTCTTTTCGTCTCCTCAAACGCTGCAATCGCCATCTCCGCTCGTCCCCCCCAGAAATTCAAGGTCGGCGCCACGTTTCTTTTGGCACGTGTGGCCAAACGCCCGAGACAGGCCACCACAGAGGCACTCGGCCACGACGTCCCGAACATGCGACAGCCGCTGTTATCGTGACAAGCCAGTCCGTCAGAACGCCGCGTTTTTTCGTATGGCGACTGATGCCTCCCGAAAGCGGTGGAGGAAGAATACCAGTCGCGGCTTGTTCAGGGATTCTCCCTTGGCGCGAAGGAAGGCCCCAGGCTTTACGACTCGCTGATAGCCGAAGCCGCTCTCCAGCATCTCGGCATAGGACCTGTGGGCCCGCCGGCTCCGATGGGCGAGATAGTTCCGAACGGCATAAAACTGGTCGATGCTGGTTCGAATTGTCTTGGTCAGATGGTCAAAGGGATTATTGGCTCGCACGAGGACTCTCTTGGCCTGTCCTACGATCTGACCTGTGTCGCGAAAGTCGAGATAGCCATCTCCCACCAGGAGTCCGAAGCAGATGTCGCGGCTCAGGTTCTTGGGAAGTTGGAGGCCAACCCTTCCAGCATAGGCGCTCGTATCGCGATTTAGCGCATCCACGAAGTCCTCGTCCACGACTTCTTCCCAATAACCCGCGAGGGTGAGAGCTATGCCCTCAGCCAGAGCATTCCACTCATTGGCATTGGCTCCGATCTGGCCATTGACGATCTTTGCCGCTACTTGGTCGAGAACGTCAAGGTTCCGCTCAAAGTCCCTATGGTTCTGTCGGATGCTGGCCTTTCTCATGTTTTCCACCTCCAGGTACAACAGCATTCGCTATGATGCACCGCCATGAGTGAAGGACGAACGCTGGCGCGTGCTCTTCGTCAGGTCCTGCGCGAGCGATACTCTGTTCACGTACCAAGGCACAGTTCCTCCCCGTGGGTGGCGGGGCACGACTAGAAGACCCCTCCCACCAGTAATCGACTTTGCCTTATTACCAGGTATCCGGTCGGGCTATTCTGCAATTGAAATGTCGGAGGGGGCCGACAACGGCGACGCGCTTGAGCGCGTCACTCACTATGAAATGTTCGGGTCGTTGCCCCAGGTGTGGGGCAGCCTAGCGCTCCTAGCATTTAAATCCATGCTTGCCTCTTTTGTTTGAGGTTGACGGCACTTCCCAACCGCCCCGCCCTAACCGGCCGGATGGACTGACCGCTTTCGATGCAGTTTCGCGATCCGAAATGGCAGCTTGAGGCTCTCATGATTGTCGGCAACCCAGCGCATCTGATCGGCGCTCAGTTTGTCGGACGATGATTTCACCTCCACCATCATGAAAGCCTCGTCGCGCCATAGCAACAAGTCAGGCCAACCGACATAGCGGCCCCAATAGTCGCCAACCAGATACCAAAGGATCGCAATGATCGTCTCGGTCGGCAGCACTTCGATTAACCGGCGTGCACGATCAACGTCAGCCGCTCGATGCGCCCAGAGATATTGACGAAATCGCTCGCTCGGGTCCCGCCAATCATTGAACAGATCCAACGCGACATTCCGATCGGGCACATCGCCGGGCGACAATAGCGCGAGATGCTCCCCGATTTCGTTCACACGTCTGCGCCCATAGCTGGGCCCACCGAAGTCTTCAGGCAGATTGATCATGAAGACTTCAACGCCCCGGGCTGTGTCCAACTCTCCCCGCGAGCCAAAACTGACAATACGGTTCTTCGGGTCGCCGGGGTCCTCGATCAGGGGCCACATCAATACGCCAAAGAGGGCATGCAACGGGACGCTCTCAAGCGGCATGACTGACCAGCCCAAGGCCCGGTAATGATGCGCGGCGTAGGTCTCAGGCGCTACAACCTCGTTTTCCCACATTACCACCGCGCCCTTCCGGGGCGACGACACATATGCTGGGTGAAGTGCCTCTATCTCGACCCTTAGGCGCTCAAGAACTTCGCTCTGCGACGGCTCACGCATATCGTATTGTGGAGTGGCCGCATGGAGCGCCTTCATTTCCTCCAGGACTTCCTTTGCGATCTGCCGTTGCGCGGATTGGATTTCCTCCGGCGACACATCCGGGTTCGCATCCTGCCAATCCGCTGTCCGCTGGGTTTCAGCAAAGAATAGCTCTCGCCAATAGAAGCGCTTGATCTTTGACGTGCGGCCTGGGATTGCCGCAGTTGGCGCAGGGTCGAGCGGTAACCCACGGCAGGAGTTGCAGACGTTCGCTTGGAACCCGAGCGTTACGGGGACACGCTCCTGAGTGTCGAGATCGACCCCTTCCTCTAGTTGGTGAGTGAGGAAGCGACGCCCAAAAGCCTCATCGCAGGCACACATCATCACACCCTGGCAACTGGCGCACCGATACTTGCGGAGAAGCTCGTATTCATTGAGGCAGGTGACGCTCTCGTGCGCACAGCAAGAATGGTCCATCGTCAGCTTATCGATTTATCTTTTAGGCTGCATTCTTCAATCCGCTCCTGAGGATTCTCCAGACTAACAACCGCTCCTGGCGCCGCCCGGAGAGCATAGAATATCCAAGCTCTTCTCGCCCACACTCGCTGTAAGTCTGATATCTCCTCCTTCGTGCTTGCGCTTACGTCAGTGGCACAACAGATGGCGTGGCAAGCGTAGCCGGGGGCAGATCTCAAGCGCTTCATAGCTACCATATAGCTACCACTTTTTGGCGAAATTCCCGTAAGACCCCGCATTTTCCTGTATCGTAGAGCCTTGATTTAGGTAATAAAATCAACGTTCCGGTAATATCCGGTAACATTGACTCAGCATTTTGTAATCAGTAGGTCGCGGGTTCGACTCCTGCAGCCGGCACCACTACCCACCAACATCACCCGCGTTCGTGCTTTTGCGGCGAGAGCCGACCACTCACCCTCGCGATCCAACCCCGTGAGCCGCAAGCGCAGGCTCACCCCTACTTCGCGTCCACGAAGCGAACCGCTTTCTCGTAGATCAAGAGCGCCACGCAGCCGCCATGGCTCCCCGGCGAATGGCGCGTGCCGGGCGGATGGATGACGAAGCTGCCGGCCGGATACGTCCCGGCCTCGTCGTATTCGTCGCCCTCCAACACGAGCATATGCTCATAGCCGACATGCTCGTGTTCGGCGACGCGAGATCCCGGTTCATAGCGCAGCAACACCGCAGCGGCACCGCCATCGGGCTCCTTGTAGAACCAGTGGGCCGTGACGCCGGGGTGAAAGGCGTCCCAATCGCTGTCACGCAGGCCGCGCACGTAGTCCAAAAGATTGGGAAGGGTCAACGAAGCGGGAAGAGCGGGCATGGGTCAGTCTCCTCGTTGATCCTGCGCATGTTGAGTCGCCGGGAGGGGATCGCGAGCAATGGGGCCCTTCTCATCGAACCAGTGGTCTTCGATCCAGCCGAGGACAAGCAAGAGCCACGTCGTCAAAACGAATGGCGCCGATAGAACTTGCACACCGAAATCGGCGATCGCCGGCATGAGCATGGTGGCGATCAGCGCACCCAGAATGGACAGCCTCAGCCTGCCACCACAAACGACGAACACCGCGACCGCCGTGAGCACACCGTTGAAGCCATAGAGTCCGAGGTCAGCGCTCGCCGGATCGACATGGCGGTAATAGTAGGCCACCACGGTGCCGATAATCGCACCGGCGATGGCCAGAACGCCGTGGCGCCAGTTGCTCAGCAGAACCCCGGTGGCAAACAGCACACCCGACAAGACAGCCGGCGAGAACAGAGCCTGTCCCAGGCTCAACAACACGGCCGTGAGCGGCTGGAAGGCCGCGCCTTCAGACGTCGACAGTGACAACAACTGAACGGCGTCCATATGCGGCTCTAGCGCATAGAGCGCCCAGAACACGATCAGAAACGGCAGAGCCAGCGTCGGGAGCGGCAGGAGGGCAACGCATATTTTCACCAGCACAATGGTGATCGCGACGCAGACGACGAGCACGGCCCACATACCAACATTGGTCCAGCCGGTCTCGAAGAAGGCCGGGATCGCGAGCGCGATCAGGCACGGGTTCAAACCCGGAAGACCGCTCGACAGGACGACGCCCCTATCGCCAAGCAGCATGCGTCCGGCCGGGGCCATGATTCCGGCCACGAGAAGATAGGCGGCGCTAATCGGTGAGGCGACGAGAACGGCCGCCAGGAAGAACAACCCCGTCAGCTCGTTGCTCTGGAAGCACATCTGCGAGGCGCCCCGCAGAACGAGGCGCCAGTACGGAACCTCACCCGGAACGGCGGGCGGGAAGATGTAATCGACAGGCGCTTTCATCGCCGCACTCCGTCCCTCCATAACGTCATCCGGGCCGCAAGTCTGAAACCTGCGTCCCGCGGCCGGCGGCCTCGATCGCGCGCCCTATTAGCGCGCGGCGAGGATGGGCTCGAGCGACTTCAGCACCTGATCGGACGTCGCCGTCCAGCCGACAATGCCACCCTGCGCGACCAGCGCCTTCAGAGTCATCTCCTTGAATTCGGGAAAGAAGCTGTCGGTGCCGTCCTCCACCAAGACGCAGTCGTAGCCGCGGTCGTTCGCACAGCGCATGGTCGTCTGCACACAGACCTCGGTGGTCACACCGGTTATGATCAGATGGGTGATCTTCCGCATCTTCAAGTAGTCGTCGAATTCGGTGTTGTAGAACGTGTCCTTGCCCGGCTTGGAGATGACGAGTTCCCACTCCTGGGGGTAGCACTCGGGAATGAAGTCCGCGCCCGGTTCGCCGTCGATCAAAATCCGCCCCATGGGGCCTACGTCACCGATTTTCAGCTTGGGATTGCCGCGATTGCGCTTTGCCGTCGGAAGATCCGAAAAATCCGGCTTATGGCATTCCTTGGTGTGGATGATTGGCAGCTCGGCCTTGCGGAAGGCTTCCTGGAGCTTCGCGATTACCGGGATGCACGGCTGGAGTTTCGAGAGATCGTCTCCAAGAGACTCGGCAAATCCGCCCGCCTGGCAGAAATCCCGCTGCATATCGATGCAGACGAGGGCAACGTGATCGATGCCAAACTCGTAGTGGAACGGCTTGGCGTCGGGAATTGTGGGCATGTCTCGTTCTCCTACTCCGTATGCGTCGGGTGATCCGAAAACAATCGCCGCAGCCTCGCCCGGGTGATCTCGGAATGCTTGTTCAATAAGCGCCGCAACTTAAGAGTAGATTGAAAACTTCGTATGAATTGGGGGGGTCTACGGTCTAATTCCGCTCTTCTTCTAAAATGGCACGATGAGCTGCTGCGTCACGGCCAAGGCGGCGTCGAGCCCGGGCTCCGCAGCAGGGTCCGGGATGTAACTCAGAGCGGTCTCTGTATAGATGCTGCCCGCGACATGCGCCTGATAGTAGGCCTGAAGAGCGAGCTCCGTATCTTGTTGGAAATTGTTCGGGTTGAGCCACCCGAGCGCCATGCCGATGCCGAACGAATCCTTCGGCCGACTCGGAACGAGGGCCCGGCCGGTGAGTCCCGCTCCGAAATAGTAATTGAAGAGTTGCGTTTCAGAGTCGTTCCACCCGAATTGCACATAGCCGCTGACGCCAGCATCGTTCGTCGGCTTGGGATCGCGATACCATAGGAGCTGTGACGCAATAAAATAGGCGCCCTCCGCGCCATCCTCAGTGATCAGACCGTCGTCGGTCGATAGTTTTCCTGTCTGCCGCCAACCACCGACGGAGAGGAATCCGGGTTTCTGCTCGGGTCCGAGCGCCCAATTCGTGCCCGCCTCCGCGATATGGAAATAGTAGCCGTTGAACTCGGGGCCCGTCAGGCCAGTGGCAACGCCACGCGTCTTGTTGCCGTCGTACGCGCCGTAGGAGACGTAGAACGCCTCGCTGGGAACCCACGTGGTCGTGACGCCATAGACCGTATCGTAGAAGGAGCCGAGAGACTGGTACAGCGTCGGCAGCACAAAGATCGGCGCATAAAGAAGGCTGCTGACCGCGCTGATGTTGCGGCTTTGGTAAGCACTCGGAGCGGGGCGCACGACGTCCTGAAAGTCGATCGACGGGTTCGACTTGCCGATGCGCACGATGAGATGCTCGTCGAACAACTCCTGCCGCCACCACGCTTCAAGCAACTCCGACCGATTGAAGGGTTCGTCGTTTACGATGCCGATATATCCCAGCACGGAACCCGCATCTGTATTGGTCGCTTGGCTGTTCAGCTGGAGAAAGTCGACACCGATCGAACTGCCCTTCAGCCCGGCGAAGCGTTCGAGATCGACGAACAAGTCGACAACGAGTGAACTGTTGCCAGTGAAACCCGGATCGACACCGCCCGTTACAAGGTCGTTGACCCCTCCGATCCAGACGCCGCCGAGGCGGATACCATGCTTGTCGACGCCGAGTTGCTCTCCAAGCCAGCCCGTACCCGTCACCGCATTTGTCGCCGCCGGATTGGCGCTGATGCCGATCTCATCGACCTGAGAGGAAGCGGCAACGTGCTGATCTTCCGCCTGCGCCGGCAGAGAGGTGGAAACGCAGCCGAGGAACGAACACACCACCGCTGAAGCGATTGTGCCTTTTGGCTTCGGCCTAGCCATCGTCCCCCGCCCAACTGACCTGCGAGCAACAGTATGACGCCCTAGGCGAGCGTCGCTAAGCAAAATGACGCTCCCATCCACGATCTTGGTCGGGTTGCGACTATCAGCGCACGCACGGCCGCGCCATCGCACCGCCCTCTCGCCGATTCGGTCCACCGCATGCTCAATACAATCCAGCCTGGAACCTCTCCCTCGACCTGCCGTCGTGTCTGTACCGCGCCGCAACACGACTTGCGGCTCGAAAAGGAGTATAATTGCGCATCTCGACGCGGTTCGCCTGCGGGCACGCGGTCTGGCTAGTCATCGGGGGGTGATCCGCTCCCGCTCGGACCAATTTTTTGGGAGGAGCGACGATGGCCGACACACAACACATCAGGAACCCGGTTGAGTGGGCTTGGGATCACGTAGCGATGCCGCCGCATCAATGGCCTCGCTCGGCCGTGTGCTGCTGGGTAGCGCTGAAGCTCGGAACGCCCCTCTACCGACGGTGCGCCAAATTGACTTCGCCGACCTCCGGGAGGCACTGGCAAAAGGCATTGACGACTTCGGAGCGTATCGGAGTGACGTCATCTTCCTCGTCCTCGTGTATCCGGTAATCGGTCTCCTGCTCGCGTGGTTGACCGTCGGCAACAACGCGCTTCCGATGGTATTTCCGCTCGCGTCCGGGTTCGCACTCATCGGGCCCTTGGCGGGGTTGGGCCTGTATGAGATGAGCCGCCGACGGGAGCGTGGTGACGCCGTAAACTGGACGGATGCCTTTGGCGTGGTTCAGTCGCCTGCGTTCGGCGCGGCGGTGTTGCTGGGGCTGGCACTCCTTGGGATATTCGCGCTCTGGCTCGCTGCGGCGTATGCCATATTCTACTTCACACTTGGACCCGAGCAGCCGGCTTCCATCGCCGCGTTTGCGAGCGATGTGTTCACCACAAGCGCAGGCTGGTGGATGATCGCGGCTGGCATGGGCGTTGGCTTCCTGTTCGCGCTGCTGGTGCTCACGATCAGCGTCGTGTCTTTCCCGATGCTGCTGGACCGTGATGTGGGCCTCTACAGGGCGGTAGTTACATCTGTCCGCACCGTCGCCAAGAATCCCGTCGCCATGATGACTTGGGGACTAATCGTAGCGTGCAGCTTGGCTATCGGAGCGCTGCCCGCATTCATTGGTCTTATCATCGTGATGCCCATCCTCGGGCACGCCACGTGGCATCTCTACCGCAAGGTGGTGGTGTGACGGGGCCGCGGCCGATGGGCCCAGAGCAAGGTACGGAGGACTGCGATATGAACAAATCCGCATACGGGGGAGTTACGGCACTGCATGCAATGTCCGGCTCCGCGATGCCAACAGGTAGCGGGATGACTTTGGTGAAGCACGTTCTCGACATCAAGGGACGCGAGGTTCATGTCATTCATCCTAGCGCCCGCGTGTTCGATGCCCTGCGGATGCTCGCAGACAACGACATCGGGTCGCTGGTGGTCATGGAGGGAGAGAAGCTAGTCGGCATCATCACCGAGCGACACTACGCGCGCCAGATTGCGCTGTTGGGACGGACCTCGTCGGACACTTCGGTTGCCGACATCATGTCGACGCGCGTTGCCTGTGTCCGGCCCGACAATACCGTCGAAGAGTGTATGGCGATCATGACCAAAAGAGGCGTTCGGCATTTGCCCGTGCTGGAGGGAGGACGCGTTGTCGGAATCGTATCGATTGGCGACATGGTCAACTCCGTCATCAGCGACCAGCAATTCGTAATTGAGCAATTGGAGCACTTCATCCACGGCGAACGCTAGACGCATGGCTTGTCTCGATCCAATGTACCGTCGTAGCCAGTAACCGACGCTTTGCGCTCCACAAGCCACGCTCAATCATGACACCGCGGAAACTTTCCCTCGACCCGCCGCAAGACGACTTCGCTCTCATCACGGAAGCGCTCGTGGACGAGACGGTGCGCCAGAGCCGGATCGCGCCGCGCGGGCGCATGATCGCGCCGCTGCATCGCTCTCTGACCGATCCGGTCCACCGCATGCTCAATGCGATCCAGCCCGGAAGCTACGTGCGCCCTCATCGCCATATCGACCCGCCCAAGCCTGAGGCCTGGATCGTTCTGCGCGGACGCCTGCTCATTGTGACGTTCCATGACGACGGCACCGTCGACCGCCATCTGGTGCTCGCGGCTCAATCCGACCGGTTCGGCGTGGACCTCGTGCCGGGGCTCTATCACACCGTCGCGGCGCTCGCGTCCGACACCGTGATCTACGAAGTCAAGTCGGGCCCCTACGAGGCCATGACCGACAAGGCATTCGCCCCCTGGGCGCCCGAGGAAGGCACGGCCGAGGCAGAGGCGTATCTCAGCAAACTTCTGGCTTCCTGCGGCCAGAAATCATCCATCGCTGCAGGCTAGAAAGCCACTGTGTCCAGTACCGAGTGCGTCTAGTTGGACGGCGCCGCGGGCTTGGACGGCTCCGTGGTTTTGGCCGGTGCTGCGTGCTTGGGCGCTTTCTCACGCGGGCCATCGTCCCAACCCAGCATCTGCTTGACCGATTGCATCAGCGGCGGCACGCCTGCGTTGATTTCGCCGGCGTCAACGCCTTCGAGCCGTCGCGCCGCATACGCGAACACGAGGACGATGACGGCGAGCACCAGGACTTCTTTCAGGACACGCATCGAACGAATCTTAGTCACCCTCTCCGGTCACATCTGCCGAGGCCCAAGCGAGCCAGCGGTCCAGCGCCTCCACGGCCGCTCTTGCATGAGCGCTCATGAGTAGCACCCCCGTCTCGTTCGGCGCGAACCATTTCATCGCCTGGCCCTCCCCGAGGATCAGCTCGGCGCCGTCATATGGTTCAAGGAAAATGTGTTGCGCGTAAGCCCGCCCCGCGTTGCTGAACCGTTGGCTGAGCCAGTGGCAGGGTGCCTTGAGCGCATAGGACAGTTCCTCGTACGCCTCCCGGACCGCCGCCTCTTCCAGCGTCTCGCCGGGTTCCACGCCGCCGCCAAAAAACGACCAATAGCCCGGGAACGTCGGCGCATCGTCGGTGCGGTGCTGCAGCAGAATCCGGTCTTGGTCGTCGTACAGAATGACGGCGGAGAGGTCGATCACGGCCATGGGCGTATACAGGGCCTCGCAGCCCCAGGCGTCAACGCGCGCGGGCACGATTGCTGTGGACTCCAGGCGCCCCGAATGATGCGCCCCACAAACGATTCGGGGCGGCCCCGCAGGAGCCGCCCCGATAGTCGTTGGAACCGTGAACTGGAGGCCGGAACGCTACTCTTCGATCACGTTCACATTCTTGGCCTTGATGCCGTCCTTGAACTCGGAGGCGATGATGCGAAGGGTGGCTTCGCCGGTGCCCGCCTGCTCTACCTTCAGCCCCGTTTCGTCGCCGTCGTCGTTGTCGGCGGTCCGGGACTGATCGACGGTGACGGTCAACGTCCCTTCGTCGATCTGCTTGAGGGCTGCGCCGTAACCGCCATTGTTCTTGGATGTCAGCTTGGCCAGAAGCGCCGACAGATCGCCGTCTTCGCTCTCGACCATCTTCAACGCATCGTCGGTGTTGTCTTTCGCATCCACGTTCCAGACGCCGAGCTTGAGGTTGCCCTCGCCTTCCTCGCCGAAGTCGAGGCCCTCGTCATGGTTGCCCTTGACGGAGGTGTCGACGATCAAGGCCCACAGATCGCCAGGGCCCGCCTCGTCGATGTCGAAACCGTCGTCGTAGTCGATGCTGATCTCATACTCCTTGACCGAGCCGGACTCGTACAGCTCGACCTCGTGCTCGAAGCACGAATCGTCGGGCGAACCGGTCACCTTGGCGGGAACATCGGCTTCCTTGAATTCGCCGTCCTCGAACTCGCCTTCGGCTTCCTTGGGCAGGAAGCTCTCCAAGAGCTTCCCGTCGCAATAGTTGCCGTTGTCGTCGAACCTGGAATCGACCGCCGTGGCGAAGACGCCGCCCTCTTGGCCCTCGTCGAGCTCGATACCGTCGGCACCGGCATGGGTGAACTCAGAGTCCTTGGCATAGAAGAAGATGTCGCCCGGCCCTCTCTCGTCCACACGCAGGCCGTCGGCATCGAAGTGACCGTTGCCCACATCATCGATCTTCACGTCGTTCAAGCGCACGAGGATGGACGCGGGCGAGCCGTTGCCCTTGCCGCCGCGCCCCGCACCGCAGTTCTCCACGACGTCGCAGTCGGAAATGAGCACGCCGTAGTCGGCGAAGCCCGAGATCTCCACGTCGTCGAGAATGAAGGAGACGGTACCGGTCTGATCGTCACGCACGTCGACGAAAATGCCCTTTCCCGTTCCGCCCTGATTCTCGATGCTGAATTTTCCGGGCCCGGCCAGGTTCAGCTCGGTCACGGTGAGGTCGGCTCCCTGACTGATGTTCAATAGATTCGTGTCCACTGACGTCTTCACGGTTTGGCCTTTGCCGAGGATCGCAAGCGGCGCCGTGCCCGCATAGTCGAGCGTCGACTTGATCTCGATGTCGCGGTCGGTGGCGATCAGAACCTGCGTCAGGCCGTCCGATTTGGACGCGGCTTCGAGCGCGGCGCGCAGCGTGCCCTCGCCGCTGTCTTCGGCGCTCGTGACGAGAATGGGACCGTCCGCAACCGCGGAAAGGGTGGACATGGCCGTCATGGCGGCGGCAAGAGCAAGGGTCGAAAAACCGTTCAGGGCGTGTTTCACCGAAGTTTCCTCAAGGCCATAGGGATTGTGTGCAGCCGCATAGGTAGCTCGGTATTGCGATGGTTTTGCAACAGTGCAAGCGGCAACGGGCGCAAGAGGCTTAAAGACGCGCGCCTGTCTTCAAACTGCCGTGTTGCATGGCAGAATGCGTTTCTCATCCCCCGGCGGGGCCCCTATGATGACGGCGCCGCGGGCGGGCACCCGCCAGCGGTCACGGGGTTCCCGGCTAGGGACGAGTTCGAAAATTGAGGTCGATAGGGTGACGCTTCACATGACACGGTTTGGGTTGCTTTTGCTTGGGGTCCTGTTTCTTAGCGGCGCGGCATTCGCGCAAACGACAACGCAGCCGGCCCAATCGCTGAAGCCCACACCGTCAGCCTGCAGTGGTGGCAGCCAGTCCATGCGCGTCTGCACCAACGGTCTCAGGTCGTGCAACGATGTCTGCGCGGCACAGGCCCTGTCGGCAAACTCGCAGATCGTCGGTTGCGAAACGTCCTGCTGCACCCGCTACAATGTCTGCGTCAAAACACGAAACTGCGGCTTCCGCGTGATCGACTGCCAATAACGCTCCTGCACTCAGGACCCGCCTGCTTCCGCCGAGACTTCGTCAAGCTGCGCTTTCAACATCTCGGGATCCAAATATTGGATCACCGATCGCTCCGCGCCGTCCGCGTCATAGCGAAGCTTGAGCAGCAATCCGCCATACGATTCGAAGAACTCGTCGACCGAGATCCCGTCCGCGCTTCCGGTCGACTCGGGGGGAAACAGGAAGGTCAGCCGGAAGGGCTCTCCCGGCGGCACGGTGGCAACCGGACCCCGCGCCGACGGCTCCTTGCCCTCGGCCTCCACAACCACGTCGAGCAGGAGATCGGGCCGCTGCACGTCCGAACTGAGAGCGCCCTCCAAGTCGGTCAGGGCTTCATCTGAATTGTTCACCCCGGCGATGGAGATGCCGTTGATCAGGAAGGCCTCGGGCGTGCCCGAGAGGGTGAAGACGGAGCGCTCCGGCAACGGTAGGTCGGGATGATGGAAGGCCCAGGAAATCTTTGAGAACGTTTCGTCTCCGGGCTCCGCGGCAAGCACGGGGTCGGAGGTCGAGCGCAACAGGAACCGCCTCCGATCAGAAGGCCGCCAAGGACGAGCAACAAGGGCACCGGCGCTATCATCATCTGACTGAGATCCAGCCCCCTCTTTTGTGCCACTCCGCGCCTGAGCCACCGCTCCCGCCTGCACACGGGCAACGGCGCCCGCCCCGGCTTGCGCCGATGCCATGCCGCGCGCCGCTTGCCGGCGTAGCCAGACGGATCCGGCACCGGCCTTGCGCCGAACTTCGCGAGCAAGTCCGCTGGCCCGTACGTTGGCGCTTTGGCCCCAGGATGACAGCACATCGCCCGTCCGGGCGGCAACGCCTGACCCCAGACCAGCTAGAGCTGCCGCAGCGGCCGTACGGCCCTCGACGTCCCGCGCCTGCGCTTCAGCCGGCGCGGTTCCATCAGGCACTTCGGCGGGCTTAGCCTCCGGCACCCAGGGATCGTTCGCGGGCTGGCCGAAAAGCTTGGTCCCCTCCGGATGCGGTCCATAGGTCTCGAACAGATGGACCGAGGCCGTGTGAGCCGCGTCCGGAGCCTCCTCGTTCTGGAATTCGGCCGCCCCCTCGCCCCCGCCGGCTTGGCCCGGAAGCGGCGGGAGCCCCGGCCAGCGCGGCGCCGGCGCGCGGACACGCGCGAAATGCTGCACCTCGCGCCCCACCCGCGCCAGATGAATGAAGAGCTTCGAGGGGATGGACGCCGCGCGCGATGCCGTCCACGCGCTTGCGCGGGAGAGGCTGCGCCCGCTTGTCGCGCCGAGCTTGGCCGCCTTCGCGGCCGCCGCCGACGCACCGGAGGCAAGACCGTTACGGGTGGCGGCGGCCAGTGCCGCCGCACTATCGCCGCCGGAGGACAATCCGCCGCCGATCGCGCTCCCGCCACTGCCAATGGCCTGACCGGTCTTGCGAGACAGTTTCCCGGCCTCGGCGGCCACAACCAGCGAACCTGCGGCGAGAGCCTGGCTTCCCGCCCGGACCGACGCCTTCGCTTTCGAACCGCTCCACGCGGCGCCCGCCGCAACGCCTGCGCCTGCCCCCCGCGCTGCCAAACCGACCTTCTGGCCGGTCGACTGCCCCGCTTGCGCCAGACCCCGGCCGGCGGCAGCGAAAGTGTGGGCCAGCACACGGGCCACGGCAGACAGACCGGAACCAATGTGACGGAAGGCCGACCCCGCCGCGTGCGCGAGCCCTTGCCACACAACCACCGCACCACGGGCGATGGACCGGGAGAAGAAGCGCACGGCGCCCGTAATTTTCGTGGCCCCGAGAACGATCCAGGAGCGGAAGAACACGTAGAGATCGACCAGCGCATCGCGGATCGCTTGAAGTGCGCGCTGCCGCACCAGACGCCGATGACGGCGGACGCGGTCCTTCTTGGCGTTGGCGGCGCGAAGATCCTGTTGCCGCTGAAGCCAGCGCTCGTGACGGTCCCGGTCCCGCTTGACGGCGTCGCTCTGGGCCCGGAGCCAGCGCTGATGGTCGGTCAGATCTTCTTTCGCGCTTGATAGAAGGGCGCCGGATCGCGCGGCCGTATCCTTGGCCGCGGCAACGGACGCCGCCAGGGCCGCGGACTCTTGGTCGTCCACGTCCTCGTCCAAGGTTGACCAGGCACGTCGTTTTTTCATCGGACTGCCCACGCGATGACCCTCAACGCACTCCGGGCCGGACTCCCGCCCGCTGACGGGCATCCAACCACCATCGGTCTTGCGCCTTGGCGCAAGCCACGATCGGCAACGGAGTCGAAACTCGCGGGCGCTCGGCAGCCACGAAACGTGTCACGAGCCGAAGCGCCATTCCCCACGCCGGAAAATCGGTGCTCTACAAGGCTCACCCAACCCAAGCCGCGTAGAACCAAACCTTATCAATTTCCGCCAAGACACCTTAACGGTCATCGAGACGACGGCCAATAGACCTTCGCCAACGCGTTCTGCGGTAAGGCGTTCTGTAGCAAGACAGTCCGCGGGGGATCGCTCTTGGCGCGGGGAGACGTAGGCGGACCCTAGAACTCGTTCAGGCCGCCGAGAACCCGATCGAAATCACGGGCCTTCTGATAGTCGATCTCAGCCCTTGCGGCCCTTTTGGTCGCCCGTTCCTGGCGGCAGGCCTCATAGGCCGCCTCACCCGGCTCCGCGTTCGTGCGCCGGCATTGCGCATCGTCCTCGGCGCTGGCAGCGTCCTCTTTGGCCAAGCGGCCAGCCTCGATGTCGCTGCGCGAAGCGCAGCCAGGAACCGCAATCGCGAGGGACACGAGGGCCAGCGGGACTAGAAAAGGTCTCAACATCATGGGGTGGATTGGCCCCCAAACATGGCACGGTCAAGGTCAAAGCTGCGTGATTGTAACCATGCTGCCTTGAGAGCGCCCGTTTGAGCCCTTAGCTGCGATAGAGGAGTATGCGTCCTCAGACGAACAAATCGGAGAAATCGTGATCCCGTTCCACCAACGCCGCACCGCAAGCACCGTTCTATCCCTCCTCGCCGCTCTCTTGATTATCGCGGCATCGGGCACCGCCCACGCGGACACGGCACATGATGCCGAGAAGACGTTCCACGACGGCGTGAAACTGGCTTCCGCCGACGAGACGACCGAGGCGTCGGAGACTGCGGGCTCGGAGAACGGCAGCGAGAACGGTTCGGACGAAGACACAAAGGAATCCAAGAGCGCCGAGAAGCCGTTGCGTTTGCCCGCGGACGTCACGACGCAGCACGTTCTGAAACAGAACGGAAAAGAAATTCCCTACACGGCCGTGGCCGGCACGATCAAACCGCATGACGGCAGCGGTAAGCCCGAGGCGGAGATCTTCTACACCGCGTACACGACGAACCCTGCGGATACCGACCGGCCGATCACCTTCGTCTTCAACGGCGGCCCCGGCGCCGCATCGACCTATCTGCATCTGGGCGCCATGGGACCGAAAGTGGTGGCCACCACCGAGGATGGCGCGCTGACCGGCCCGCCCGCCAAGCTCATTCCGAACGAGGCAAGCTGGCTGGACTTCACCGACCTCGTCTTCGTCGATCCGGTTGGGACCGGTTTCAGCGGCCCCGCCGGCAGCAAGAAAGGTAAGGACTTCTGGGGCGTCGACCAGGACGCAGAATCGCTCGCCGACTTCATTCGCCTCTATCTGACTGAAACGGGCCGCATGGGCTCGCCGGTCTTCCTCGCAGGCGAAAGCTATGGCGGCTTCCGCGTGGCCGTCCTCGCCCGGAAACTGCAGGAGAAAGGGAGCGTCTCCCCGAGCGGTCTCGTGTTGATCTCTCCGGCGCTGGAGTTCTCGATGCTCCGGGGCGAGGACTTCGACCCACTTCCCTGGGCGCTGCAGCTCCCCTCTTTTGCCGCAGTGAAACTGGAGAGCGACGGAACCACCTCGCGCGAAGGGCTGGCGGCCGCGCTGAAGGACGTCGAACGCTACGCCCTGACCGACTACCTCGTCGCGCTCGCCTCAGGCGTCCAGCAAGGTGGCGAAGCCGCCAGCGCAAAGGTAGCCGAACTGACCGGACTGCCGTTGGAGAAGGTCGAGCGATACTTCGCCCGCATTCCGCAAGCGGTCTTCGTCAAGGAGTTCGACCGGGACGACGGTCAGGTCCTGAGCATGTATGACGGGAGCGTCGGCGGTCCCGATCCCCACCCGTCGAGCGCCTGGCCGCGCGGTCCCGACCCGGTCCTCGACGCCACGGTGCCGCTGTGGTCGTCGGCCTTCGTCCGTTATGCCGCCGAGGATCTGGGCTACAAGACCGACGAGGAATTCACGCTGCTCAACCGGAAGATCAGCAATCGCTGGGACTACGGCACGAGCCCGACCAAGCAAGGCTATGCCGGTGCCATGGACGATATCCAGGACGCCCGGGCCGCCAACCGGAACCTCGAAGTCCTGATCGCCAGCGGCTACACCGATTTGATCACGCCCTATTCCGTGCCCGCTTATCTCGTGGGGCAATTGCCGCCGTTGAAGGGCGCAAAGCCCATCGAGCTCAAAAACTATGCCGGGGGCCACATGCTCTATTTGCGCGCGCCGTCACGGCTGCACTTGAAGCAAGACGCGCAAGCCATGTACGCCCGCGCGACCGGCGAAAAAGGATCCTAGACGTTTGTCGGGAGAACCGGCTTTTCACGCGCCCCGAAGCGAGGCCAATGCCTCCTGGACAAGCCGACGAGCGCGCTTAACGCGAGCAACCCGATGACCGCAATGGCGAGGCTGTCGGATCCGAACGCCACCAATTGCTGCCCGGCCGCAACCACCAGCAGCGTGTAGGGCAACAGCGCGGCGAAGCTCGCGAGGCAGAAGCGCCAAGTGCTCAGCGGGGTGATGCCGGCCACGTAGCTGAGCGCGTCCATGTTGAACCCCGGCAACAGCCGGCACAGGAATACCGCCAGCATCAATTGCGATTGCGGCGTGTTCTCGTCGAGCAGCCATCGGCCGATGCGCGTCTGCGCAACCCGATCGAGCCAGCCGCGTCGCACCACGAAGTCACGGCCGACGCGCCTGCCAATCATGAAACCAACGAGCGCCCCAAGCTGCGCCCCGATCAACACATAGAGCGTCCCGAGGAAGACACCTTGCGTCGCGCCCGCCGCCAGCAGCAGCGGCGAGGTCGGCACGACGCCGATAAGGCTTGCGAGAAAACGCAGGAGCACGATGGCGATGGGGCCGAAGACACCGAGCGAAGGCAAACTCCGCTCTAGATCGAAATTCTCGAGCGCGACGGCACAGGCCGGCGTGGCCGATAACAGCAGAGCCAGCGTGCACACGCCGATGAAGGCCGCTGGAATCGCTCGATGAAACTTCGTCGTCATGATCCGTCCTTACGGCAATCGCATAACCGCGGGACGACAGTCTAAAGCAATGAGCCCGCAATCGGCGCGCTATTGTCGTTTTGAGTTCCGCCGTATCCAGAGCTTGTCAAATTGCGCCAATGTGCGGTTAGAACGGTTGTGCCCCTTGCGGACGCCCTTTTTTTGTGGTCCACGGGCTCTCCACTGGATCGGCGACTTTGAGGATTGGTGATGTCTCTTGGAGGTCTCACGGACTCTGTACGTACAACTCTAGCCCTTGCGATGGCCGGCGCGGCTGTAGCGGCGTTTGGTTTCGCAGGCTTGGCAAGCGCACAGAATGCTCCGACGACAGACAACGGCGCGGAAGACCAAGCGGCGCAGGCGCTCGTTTGGCACGAGTTCCATTATCCCGAACGTGGCTTTGTCATATCGTTCCCGGGCGTCACGGAGCGGCCCAAGGCCGAGAGCACGCCGGTGCCTGGGCAGAATCCCCTGCTGCAGCACGAGTACAAGGTCGAAGCCGGAAAGGACACGGTCTACTCAGTCGTCGTGTTCGAGTATCCGGAGGGGCGTGCGCCGAACCCGCCGAAGCAGGACTATTTTGAGAAAGTCGTGACGGCTTACGCCAAGGGCAGCGATACGAATCTGCGCCGCAAGACCCCTCTGAAGATCGACGAGCGTCCGGGCTACGAAGCGAAGGCCGAAGACAGCAAGGGCAAGCTCAACCACTTGATCACGATGGTCGCCAACGGCGACCGGGTCTACATGCTGATTTCGGCCGGCCCCAACAAGCACGCCACCAGCGAGGACGCGCTGCGCTTTCGCGATAGCTTCCGGCTGCTCGGCGGACCGCCGCCGCCCGAGCAGGACAAAAAAGAAGGCTAAGCCCAGCTCCGTGGCCTACGGCCGCTCAGGCTAGACAGGTTTCGCCCGAAGATTGTCGAAGAAGCGCCGGCGCCGGGCCGACGGCGCGGGCGCGAATAGCCCTACCAGGATAGCGACGAGGAAACCGACCGGTACGGCAAAGACGCCGGCCAGGGACCCGTGCACACCCAGCCAGTTCGCAATCGGCCGCACCGACTCTCTCCACTCCGCCAACACAGCCGCCTGTTTCACGGTATCGCTTGTGAGATAGTACTCGTGGCGCAGGGCCTCGAAGGCCGCCGCCTGCGCCGCGGTCGCGTCCGACAATAGGCTCGACGACTCGTAGAACAGGATGGGGATCGTGTGCGGCGCGATCATGTAATAGAGGCACACCAAGAGCCCCGCGATCATGCCGGCCAGGGCCGCATCGCTCCCAAGCCGCTTCCACCAGATCCCCAACACCAGCACGGGCAGGAAAGCGCTCGCCGCCAGAGACAACGCCGTCGCGGCGCCGACCAGCGTCTCTTGCGGCCACCGCAACGCCACGGCCCCGGCCGCCGCGGCGACCGCGACCACCGACAGGCGCGCGATCAAAAGCTGCCGGCCGGCGGAGGCGTTGGGCGCCAGGCTTTTGAAGTAGACGTCGTGGGCGATCATGTTGGCGATCGACAAGGTGAGCGCCGCCCCGTGGACAGGAGCGCCGCCACGGACACGACGGCAAGGACGGCTTCACTCAGCATGGACAGCCCGTCGCCGACGGCCAGGGCGGCAGGCTCGTGTAGAGCTGCCAGCGCGGGGATCGCGGCGCAGATGAGGAAAAGGAACACGGGCGCCCCGACGAAGGACAGACGGGCATCGCCCATGTCCGGCGCCGTGAAACTCCGCATAAGCAGATAGGGCAGAGACGCGAACCCCGTCACGAGACAGAAGAACAGTGCGATCGAATTGACCGGGCTCGACTGCGCGAAGGGCTGCCAGGAAAGTGCCGGGATCACCTCATCGACCAGAAGCGTGTCCGTGGCCGCAAGCGACCCCGTCTGCCAAAGCACGGTCACGATCGCGACAAGCCCCGCCAGCAGCATCACCATGTAATAGGCAAGCTGCGACAGGCTGAGCGACCGCATGCCGCCGAGCAGCGTCGCCACGAAGATCAGGGCTATCCCCCCTCCAATGCCGATCCAGGCGGGCAGCGCAAGAGCCGCCTGCCCCAGCAATCCGAAGCCGAGCATCACGGCCCCCAGCGCCGGGAACGAGCACAGCAAGGCGGCGAAAACGCCGAGCGGCCGCATCGTCTCGGCATTGAACCGTTCCGCCAGGAGTCCGGCAGCGTGTAGCCGCCATAGCCGCGCAAATACGGCGCGATCAAGAGGCCTGCCAGGACGAGGCCGAGACCCGCGCCCACAAGGAGCAGTGTTGCGCCCTGCCACCCGAAATCGATTCCACCGGCCCCGCCCACGAAGACGACAATCGCCACCGCAGACCCGGCAATGGCGATACCGTTCAGGAAGGCCGGCATGAGACGGCCTGCCGCAAAGAAATCGGCGATCGGACGGGTCAGGCGAACCAGCCCGGCCCGCGCGAACAGCAGTGCCGCCATCAGAAGAGAAAGCTGGGTACTTAGCGTTTGGGGCCTCCCTACGACCGCTACGGCCGTGCCTTGTCCGGCGGCGCCGCGCCGCATTGCGCAGCAACTCGCCAAGCTGCTTGAACTCCGCCTTCCGGGGCGAACTCTTGCGCCAGGCAAGTCCGATCTCCCGTTTGGGCTCCGGCTCGGTGAAACGCAAGAGCCGAATATCGTCGTTCGGATGAACCTCGATCGCCGTCGCCATTTCAGGCAACAAGGTCAGGCCATAGCCGTTCGCCACCATCTGCACGATCGTGGTGAGGCTGGAGGCGCCAAAACTCTGGCGCATGTCGGGCGCCATGAGATGGCAATACGACAAGGCTTGGTCCCGGAGGCAGTGCCCCTCCTCCAGCAGCAGCAGGCGGTCCTGCGCCAGCATGTCCTGGGTAGCCGATACGATGCCCGAATTGTCCGGTGTGGCCTTGGTCGCGAGAATGAAGGCGTCGTCGAACAAGTAATGGGTCTCCACGGCAGGATCGTCGATCGGCAGCGCCACGAGAATAACGTCGAGGTCGCCGCTTACAAGCTCGCGGACCAATGTTTCGGTGACAGTCTCGCGCAGCCGCAGCGACAGATCCGGAAAATGCGCCTGCAGGGCCGGCAACGCGGCAGGCAGCAGGTACGGGGCGATCGACGGGATCGCGCCAAGGTTCAGCACGCCGGTGAGAAGGCCCTCCTGTCCCTTGGCGTAATCCACCAGGTCCCGAACCGACGCGAGGATGGTCCGGGCCCTCCCCGCGATCTCTTCGCCCTTGTCGGTTAGTCCGACGCCGGACTTCCGTCGCTCCACCAGCTTCAGCTTCAACTCCTCCTCGAGGTCCTTGATCTGCATGCTGAGCGCGGGCTGGCTGACGGCGCAGTCTCGCGCCGCCTGCCCGAAGTGGCGCGTACGGGCCAGCGCCTCCAGGTAGCGCAACTGTCGGAAAGACACCATGGGCTATAACTATTGGTTATGGGGTCGGCGGGATCGGCGGAGTTTTTCTTATCATGGCATCGGCGCGCGCGCCATTTGGGATGCGCCAGGCATGCAATGGAACAGCAGGGTTTCTTCCGGTAGAGTTCAAATATTGGGCTGCCAGGCTGACGGCCCAGATCAGCGGCTTCAGATGTTCTTAATCCGGGTTCAAGCCCGTGTTCATGAACGAGTCATAGATTCCTTGCGGATTCTCCCCATTTATCTAGGGAGAGACCGTTTCGAGGCGCCATGAAGAAGTGCCGTATTTGGAAACCCAATGAGGAAGTAGGCCCGTGACCAAGATTCTAAGTCCCGAGGAACTCGAGGAGGAGCTGCGCGCCATCGGTGCCGCGCAGTACCACGACAAACACCCGTTTCATAAGCTCTTGCACGGCGGCAAGCTCAACAAGGGCCAGGTCCAAGCCTGGGCGCTGAACCGCTACTGCTACCAGTCGGCGGTGCCGCGCAAGGATGCGGCGCTGATGAGCCGGTGCCACGACCGCGAATTGCGGCGCGAGTGGATCCATCGCATCACGGACCACGACGGCGAAGGCCCCGAAGAAGGCGGCATCGAGCGGTGGCTCGTGCTCACCGACGGCCTTGGGCTCGACCGCGACTATGTGATTTCCCGGAAGGGCGCCCTGCCCGAGACGGTTTTCGCCGTCGAGGCCTATGTGAACTTCGTGCGCGAAAAGACCCTCGTCGAAGCCGTCGCTTCGTCCCTGACGGAACTCTTCGCGCCGAGCATTCACAAGGAGCGTATCTCGGGCATGCTCGAGAACTACGACTTCATCAGCGACGACGTGATGGCGTACTTCAGCGCCGCCTCACCCAGGCGCCCGCGCGATGCCAATTTCGCTCTCGAGTACTGCAAGCAGAACGCCCGGACTCCAGAGGCACAGCAAGGCGTGCTCGACGCGCTCCGCTTCAAGACGCACGTCTTGTGGGCGCAGCTCGATGCACTTTACCTCGCCTATGTCGATCCGGGCATGATCCCGCCCGGCGCCTTCGTGCCGGATGCGGCCTGATGGCAGATGTGAAACAGCCCGGCCGGCTTGTCGTCGACCGGGCGACCAAACCGGTGATGCCCCGCTATCTGAAACTACGCCACGATGCGGGGCGAGACCGTTGGGTGCTGCTCGCGCCCGAACGGATCATGACGCCGGATGCAATCGCCGTGGAGGTGCTGAAGCTGTGCGACGGAGAGCGCACCGTGGAGGACATCGCCGCGAAATTGGCCGAGGAGTACTCCGCGCCCGCCGACGTAATTACCGCGGACGTGACCGAGTTGCTCCAAGACATGGCCGACAAAGGATACATCAAGGGATAGTGCGATGACGGACGATCTCAAGATTGACAGACACATCGACGCCGTTGCCGTCGACGACGAACCGACGGCTGGTGTCGTTGGCAGCGAGGAAGAGTCGAACATGCTGTGCGCCGTCGCGCCGGTGGGTCTGCTCGCGGAGCTCACTCATCGCTGCCCGCTGCAATGCCCCTATTGTTCGAATCCGGTGGAGCTGGAAAGCGTCAAGAACGAGCTGACCACGGAAGAGTGGTGCTCGGTCATGCGCCAGGCCGGCGAGATGGGCATCTTGCAGGTACACCTGTCCGGCGGCGAGCCCACGGCACGCAAAGACCTTGAGGATATCGTCAAGGCCGCGGCGGACGCAGGGCTCTACACCAACCTCATCACCGCCGCCGTCAACGTGAAGCGCGAGCGCTTGGAGAAGCTCCAGGAGCTGGGGCTCGATCACGTTCAGGTCTCGGTCCAGGACGTCGACCCGGCCGGCGCGGATCGCATCGGCGCCTTCAAGAATGCGCTCGAGAAGAAGCTGGAGGTCTGCCACTGGGTCACCGAACTCGGCATGCCGCTGACCATCAACGCCCCCATCCACCGCCACAACATCCACAACGTGCCGCGTTATATTGATTTGGCCGTGGAACTCGGCGCGCAGCGCATCGAGATCGCCCATGCGCAGTATTACGGCTGGGCGTTTCTCAACCGCGCCGCATTGATCCCCACCTATGAAGAGACGATCGCCTCGATCGAATATGTGGAGGCGGCACGCGAGCGCCTGAAGGGCGTGCTGACCATCGACATGGTGGTGCCCGACTACTACGCCAAGCGTCCCAAGCCCTGCATGGGCGGCTGGGGCAAGGGCTTCATGAACATCACGCCCGCGGGCAAGGTTCTGCCCTGCCACGCGGCGGAGAGCATCCCGGAGCTCAATTTCGACAACGTGCGCGACAAGAAGCTGCTGGACATCTGGATGGACTCCGAAGCCTTCAACGCCTTCCGGGGAACCGATTGGATGAAGGAGCCCTGCCGGTCTTGCGCGTTCAAGGAAGTGGACTTCGGCGGCTGCCGCTGCCAGGCCATGGCCATCAGCAAGGATCCGCGCAACACGGACCCCGCATGCTCACTCTCCCCGTATCACAGCGAGATGGTGAAGCTGGCCAAGTCCGAGGCCGCGAAACCTGCGACGGCGTTCGTCTACCGCAATACGCGCAACGCCGCGCAAATCGGCAAGGCGCACGGCGAAGAACTCGTCCCCGCGGAATAGACAGCACAAGACGCCCTGTGCCGAAGGCGCCCCCTCGCGGGGCGCCTTTCTTTTTGGGAATTCGTTGAGCCATCGTGTCCGAAGGGCGCAGACCTCAGGCCGAGAACCTCAAGCCGCGAGCCGTGCGTCCGCTGCCGCGGCGGTGTCGGGTACGCCCGACAGGAGCCGGTAGGCATAGGCCGTGGCGAGCCCCACGATCGGTACCGCCACGAGAAGGCCGACCCCGAGCGCCAACACGCCAAGCGCAATGATGAGCGCCGTGAGGACGGCAAAGCCGAACAACGGCCAGCGATTACCCTTGGTCATCTCCATGCTTGTCTTTAGTGCGTCGAGCGGTCCTAAGCCGCGATCGACGACAACGAAGGTGGAGAACATGAACAGCACCATGGCGATCAGGCCCGGCACGATCAGGAGCACGAGTCCGAAGCCAATGGCCAGCGACGTCAAAAGAGAGGTGGCGAAGAACTTCAAATAGGACGTCGGATGCCACAGAGCCGAATACTCGACGCTATCGGGATTGTCGTGGGCGGCCAGGAAGAACGCCACCGCACCCATCAAGATCAAGGCGCTGATCGCGAGGTTCACGAGGTTCGACACGATGGTCGGCTCCTCGAGGGTACCACCTGTCAGGCTGTTGACCCCGCTGCTGATGCCAACGTTCAGGAAGTTCGCCACCAGCAGGATGGCGACGGCGCCAGCGAAGAACCAGGGGCGCTTCTTGAACGCCTCCCAGCCAAACTGGATTGCAGCTGTGGGTGAAAACCGCATGAGCACCACTTAGCCTCGTTGCGTGACGGCACCCCCAAGACAGACTGGATACGACGCACTGCGGATGTCATCAGTGGATCACCGCCGGACAAACTGTGCCCGTCGACCCCGGTCGTCTACTCAGATGTCGAGCCGCGCGTCCGGCGGCGCAACCTGCGCTGCATAGCCGGACAGGAGCCGGTAGGCATAGGCGAAGGCGATGCCGACGATCGGCGCGGCGACGAGAAGCCCGACACCGAGCGCCAGCGCGCCCACGAGAATAATCAGCAAGCACAGCAGAATGAACCAGAAGAGCGGCCAGCGATTGCCTCTGGTCATTTCCATGCTCGCCTTCAACGCGTCGATCGGGCCCAAGCCGCGATCGATCACCAGGAACGTCGAAAACATGAAAAGGACCATGGCGATCAAGCCAGGCACGATCAGGAGCACCAACCCGATACCGACGGCCAGCGAGGCCAGAACAGAGGTGGCGAAGAACTTCCAGTAGGGACTTGGATGCCACAGGGTCGCGAAGTCGACCCCGTGCGGGTTGTCGTGGGAGGCGAGGAAAAAGGCCGTCATGCCCATGCTGATCAGCACGCCCAGCAGGTAGCTCACGAGGTTTCCGAGGACGGTCGGCTCCTCGTAGGAACCGCCCGTGATGGTATCGACCGCACCGCTGACAATACCGACGGCGATGTTCGCCACCGCCAGGATCACCATCGCGCCAATGAAGAACCAGGGACGCTTCTTGAACGTCTCCCAGCCAAACCGAATTGCGTCACCGGGTGAGAACTGCATAGGGGTAACCTATCACTTCCGCGCCACATTTTGGGAATGGATCGCCGTTCTCCAACAGAATCCACAGATTCCTTGAGAGGACGCACTTGCCCGGCGGATTGCCACTTAATCCCGTCGTTGTTTCCAACTTGCCATCCCATTGTTGCCATTTGTACCATGCCGGAAAAGAACACGGCCCCCTGAAGAAGCCGCCGGCAAGGGGTGAACTGTGATCTGAGGAAACGCACGCCCGGCGCCCAAGGTCCGATCATGCGCATCGACACGCTTCCGGTAGGTCTCGTCCGTGCGGCCGCGATTGCCGCGGTCATGGTTCTCGGATTGACGGCCGGCGCCGCATCAGCCGCCGACAACGACAAGCCCGCCCAGCGGAACGACGGCGGCGTCGCGATCAAGCTACCGCAGTCACCGCCCATGATGCCGGTCGATATCGGCTATCTGCGCGAGGAGGTTGCCGGACCGCGGCCAGCCTCGCGCCTGGACGTCGAGCCGGATAACGCAGGCATTGCCGGCGCCGAAATGGGCATCAAGGAGAACAATGCCGGCGGCCGCTTCATGGGACATCTCTACGGGCTTGACGTCGAGACGGCGTCATCGCCCGAAGAAGCGGTCGATGCCCTGAAGAAGCTCTACGAGTCGGGTCACAACTACATTGTGGTCGACGCCTCGGCCCCGACATTGCTCAAGCTGTCCGATTGGGCGGCCGACAAGGACATTCTCCTCTTCAACATCCGCGCCGAGGACGTCTCGCTGCGTCAGGAAGATTGCCGTGCGAACGTCATGCATGTCGTGCCGGACCGCTACATGCTCGCCGATGCCCTCGCCCAATATCTCGTCAAGATGGGGTGGACGGATTGGCTTGTCGTTCATGGATCGACGGACGCAGACAAGGCTTACCGTGACGCGGTCCTGCGCGCAGCCGAGCGCTTTGGCGGCAACATCGTCGATGACCGTGAGTATGTCGACGTGTCGGGAGGACGGCGCGACGGCGTCGGGCCCATCCCGCCGGCGAAGCCCCACAAGGAAGCCAATGCCAGCCACCAGATGGTCAAAGCGACCGACTACGACGTGATCGTGGTTGCAGACGAAGACCAAATCTTTGGGCCCCTGATGCCCTATCGCGGCGGAGGTCAGCCGCGGGTCGTGGCCGGCACGACAGGCCTGACGGCCACCACCTGGAGCCGCGGGCACGAGAAATGGGGCGCCACCCAAGCGAACAACAATTTCGAGAAGGCCAACGACCGGCTCATGCTGCCGATCGACCACATGGCCTATGTGGCCACGCGAACCATCGGAGAGGCGGTGACCCGCAAGCCCAAGAACGACTTCGACACGGTCTCGGCCTTCATCCATGGCCCCGACCTGCAGCTGGCGCCCTTCAAAGGCATCAAGCAGCAATTCCGGCCTTGGGACGGGCAATTCCGCCAGCCGATCCTGATCGCGACCGAGCAGGTGCCGGTGTCCGTATCACCGCAAAAGGGCTTTCCCCACGCGAGCCACCCGGAAATAGAGGTCGACACGCTCGGCATCGATGAGCCGGAGAGCAAGTGCAAGATGTAGGCTTATTGGCCTGCCGGCGCGGCGCCCCCGGCTGTCAGAAGCTGCCCTTCCCGGTCTAGAACCGGCACGTGGTAATCTTCCAGGATTGCAATGATCTCGTCCGCGTTATCAGCCAGAACCTTGTTCACCTGATGCTTGAACTGAGGTTCGTTCGGACGAATGCCGAGCGTGATCGGGTAGAAGGTCGCCGGCCCCGCGCGTTCCTTGACCAACGGCACAACGTTCAGTGGGACATCCGCAAGTGCGGCGTAGTATCCGCCGATGGGGCCCATAGAGACCGCGTCGAGCTCGCCCGAGATAATCTCCGCGATCATGTCCTGCGCGATGGTGGACTGGCTCTCTCCGGAGCGTGCATCGAATGGTTTCGCATTCGCGATCAGCCCGTTCATGGCGAGGATGCTTGCCGGCGGCGTGCGCGCAACGAGCCCGACGCGCTTCGACTTGAGCCGCGGATCCGACAACGAGATCACACCGTTCAGGGCGGTATCGTCGGCGCGCGTGATCAGAACGTAGGAGGCATAATAGTAGGGGTTCGTATCTTCGATGAGCCCGGTGCCCTGCGCATAGCCCATCACCATCGCGCAGGCGTTCTCTCCGATCGTGTTCGGCACGTAACCGGTGTCCTCCGGGAACCACGTATAGACGAGCTCCCGGTCCAGACGCTCGGCGATGAGTTCCGCGAGCTTGTTTTCGAAGCCTTCCTCCTTGTCGTTCGAGAACGGCATGTTGTCGGGGTCGGCGCAGACGCGGAGAACCCCTCCTCCATGGCGCGCGCCTGGCCGGCAACGCACAAGAACGCGACAGCCAGCGCAACGGCCGCCCAAATCGGGCCACTCAATCGGGCAACCGCGTACCTCGTTCGTGATCGAGCTTCGCTCAAGGCCGTTCCTCTGCCGCGCGTCCTGCGCTGTCTCTTCTAGCCGGGGCCGAATGGCCTGGCCACGCGCCCGTCGAAGTAAGATAGGGTGTTCGAGACCGTCTTAAACGATGACTGCTGTCTCGTAGCAAGGGCGACCTCCGGGAAACCGTACCCCCTCACCGACGGACTATGGGTCGAGCCCCGCGCAACGGCGAATGTTGTCCACCCGTTCCAACCCCGTCGGGTAGTAGGCTCCGGTGGGCTTGTCGCCGAATTCGGCCATCGCAAACGACCCCGCGTCGATACCGTCCTCTTCGTGCCGTTCACGGAGCAGCCGGGCGGCACAGCAGTCGGCCTCCAGCTCCATGCGCTTCAGCTCCGGGGCAATGTAGTAGAAGGCCTGCGGTCCGACGTGACCCAGCCCCTTCTTGGCGTTGGCCACATGGCCGAGCGTGTGGTGGCAGCACTCGTGCGCCAACAGAAAACGGCTGTAACTCGGCTGATCCCGCAGCGTCCTGGCATTGACCACGATAACGGGACGCCCGAGGCGATCCGTCATGGAGGAGGCTTGCTCCTCGACGCCGCGCAGCTTGTAGGTCCGGATATCGCAATACGGATTATCGACCTCCGGCAGGAAGCGCCCTGCCCGGGCCGGCGACGATGGCTGGGAAACGAACCATACGGCCAGTACGGCCGGAAGCCCGGCCGCGAGGACGACCGGCAGCCGCGAGAAAACCTGTATTCTTCTTCTATCGAGCCCGGCGCCCCACAAACCGGGCAGCCGGCGGACCGGCCATCTGATCTGGCGCATTTGGCGGATATTAGCGGAAACTGGCGGGCGGCACGATAAATACTGCGTTATTCGGGAACTGTGACGTTCGTCACACCCCGTACAAGGCCACGTTGATCCCGGTCGTGCCCCCACCATATACGGAAGACCCCCAACCGCCGATCGGCGAGCTTTCGCGCCGGAGGACCCGACGATGATGACCGAACTGATGAAACAGCTGACCCTCTCCGTTTTTGGCCTCGTTCTCGGCGTGGCCGTTCTCGCCGCCAACAGCAATCCTGCCATGGCCGACCGCGGCAAGGCCTACTGGATCGACGGCGCGCCGCGCTATACCAACGAAGCGACCGTAATCAAGCGGAAGTCCAAGACCGCGCAGGCAGCCAACGCCAAAAGCAAGTTTCAGAACAATCTCGATTTCGAGACCGAAGCCGTCTGGCGCAACCTGCGCCCGAACAGGTTCTCCGACTAAAGACAGCCGAAACGCCCCAAATCGGGGCGTTTCGTTTTTTGGACCGCCCTTCCCCCTCCCGGCGCGCCAATTGACAGGCCCGTATCAGCCGATAGGGTCTGGCCGCTGCGGGCCCCTCGCCCGGCCGAAAAAGACGGAATTACGAGCGGGATGGGTCCACGCCTTCTTTATAGCCTCATCATTGGGGCGGCCATTCTGGCTTCCTTGGTGCTACGCGTGTGGGACCCCACGCCGGTCGCGCGGCTGAGGTCTCTCGTCTTCGATTCCTATCAGCGTCTGGCACCCCTCAAGTTCGACCCGGAGCTACCCGTCCGCATCGTCGACATCGACGAGGAGTCGCTGCAACGGATCGGCCAATGGCCCTGGCCACGGACGATCCTTAGCGATCTCTTGGTGAAACTGCGCGATGCCGGCGCCGCCACGGTCGGTTTCGATATGGTGTTTCCGGAACCAGACCGGATGTCGCCGGCCAATGCCGTGAAGTTCTGGCCTCAATCGGACCAGCTGACCCAGCTCAAGACCGAGCTCGACGCGCTTCCCTCCAATGACGAGATCTTCGCCGAGACCATCGGCACGGCTCCGGTCGTGATGGGCTTCATCGCCTCGCCCATGAATCAGCACGCATTGCCGGAAGCCAAGGCGGGCATGTCCTTCGGCGGCGACGACCCGCGCCTGTTCGCACCCCACTACCCCAGCGCGACGTCGAGCCTCAAGGAACTGCAGACCCCAGCGGTCGGCGCAGGCGCGCTCAACTGGGTCCCCGAATATGACCAGATCATCCGGCGCATGCCCATTCTGGTGACCCTCGATGAAACGCTGTACCCATCGTTTTCCGCCGACCTCCTACGCGTCGCCCAAGGCGCATCGACCTATGTCGTCAAATCCTCCGGTGCCAGCGGCGAGAAGGCGTTCGGCGAGCAGACCGGCATCGTCAAAGTCCGGGTCGGCGATTTCGAAGTTCCGACCGATGCGAACGGCCAAATGTGGCTTCATTTTTCGCCGCAGACCCGCGACCGCTATCTGCCAGCCTGGAAAATCCTGGACGGCGAGATCGGCGAAGACGAGATTGCGGCCGCATTCTTCTGATCGGCACCAGTGCCGCAGGCCTGTTGGACCTGCGCGCAACGCCGCTCGAAGCCTCCGTGCCGGGCGTCGAATTGCATGCTCAGGCCGTGGAACAGATCATTCGCGGCAGCTATCTGATGCGGCCTGATTTCGCGACGCCCGCGGAACTCCTTTACATCCTCGTCCTCGGCCTCCTGATCGCCGTCCTGATCTACCGTGCAGGCGCGCTGGGCAGCGCCGTGCTCGGGGGGCTCGCCGTGGCCTTCGTCGTTTGGCTGTCATGGCATGCGTTCAACAGCTGGGGCTGGCTGGTCGATCCGGTCTACCCGACGATCGCCTTGACGGCGATCTATCTCACCGGCTCGTCGTTCGTCTTCTTGCGGACCGAGCGCGAACGCAACCGCGTGCGCAACGCGTTCTCGCACTACATGCGCCCGCACTCGTGGAACGGCTGGCGGACGATCCCGAGCGGCTCAAGCTCGGCGGCGAGAACCGCGACATGACACTTCTCTTTAGCGACGTGCGCGGCTTCACGACGATCTCGGAAGGGCTGGATGCGGAAGAACTCACCCGCTTTCTCAACGACCTCTTCACGCCGCTCAGCAACATCATCCTCGACGAGGAAGGTACGATCGACAAATTCATGGGCGACGCCTTGATGGCGTTTTGGAACGCGCCTCTCGACGACCCCAACCATCCGGAGCATGCCTGTGCCGCCGCGCTTCGCATGGTCGACGAGATGGCCGTTCTCAACGAGCGCTGGGAGAAGGCCGCCGAAGAGGCGGGCCGCCCCTACAAGCCGGTGAAGCTCGGCATCGGCCTGAACACGGGCGTGTGCTGCGTCGGCAATCTCGGGTCGGAAACGCGGTTCGACTATTCGGTGATCGGCGACAACGTGAACGTTGCCTCCCGCCTGGAAGGCCAGTCCAAGACCTACGACCTCGTGATCATTGTCGGCGAGGAAACGGCGGCCCGCGCGCCGGACTTCGCCTTCCTCGAACTCGATCTCTTGAAGGTCAAAGGAAAGACCGAAGCTACCCGCATCTTCGGCCTTCTGGGCGACGACACCGTCCGGCAGAGCGAGGCTTTCGGCGCCCTCACCGCCAAGCACCAGGACTTTCTGTCGAAATATCGGGCGATGGACTGGGACGGCGCCGAGGTGCTACTGGCCGAGTGTGAAGCCTTGGGCGGCGGCAAGCTGAAAGGCCTCTACGCACTCTATCGCGACCGCATCAACGCCTTCCGTGTCACGCCGCCGCCGGAGAATTGGGACGGCACCACGCAAGCCATGTCCAAGTAACTGATCGAAGCAACCCATCCACCAACGCAATACGCCAAAAGCTTACAGTCGAACGTACCTATGCCTGAGATTGCCATTCTTTGCCTTGCCGCGATCGCCATCTTGATGGTCAAGCACACCGTGGCCGACTTCTTCCTTCAAACGCCATTCCAGTACTGCAACAAGGGAACGTACGGCCACCCGGGCGGCTTCGTGCATGCAGGGATCCACGTCGCGCTGACGCCGCTCGCCTATCTCGCGCTGGCGCCCGCCTCCTTGTTGCTGGCGCTCTGGATCGCGCTGGGAGAGTTCGTCGTTCACTACCATGTGGATTGGGCCAAGGAGCAGTTCGGCCGCCGCATGAAGGCGACGCCGCAGACAGCGAATTATTGGCATGCGCTCGGCCTCGACCAACTTGCGCATGGTCTGACCTATGTCGGCATCGTCGCCGTGCTCGTTTGGGCGATGAACTGACCAACGACAGAACGAGTGCCCTGGGCAGGGACCGGCCTGAATTGTATGCTCGACGCCATGGATGGTTTCTCCATCGGTGAACACATGCTGCGGGAGGCAAGCCGTGAACGTCTTGATCGTCTATGGAACCACCGAGGGGCAAACCCGCAAGATTGCCGAGCGCGTGGCAAAGGATGTGTCCGGCCGCGGACATGCCGTCGAAGTGCACGACGCCGGAGAGTCGGATGCCAACGTAGACCTCAACGCGTTTCAAGCGGTTGTCGTCGCGGGGTCGGTGCACCAGGAACAGCACCAGAAGGCCATCAAGAACTTCGCGACCGCCCATAGCAAACAGCTGAATTCTCGTCCGTCGGCCTTCGTATCGGTCAGCTTTTCAGCGGCGTTGGAGGACACCCGGCCAGAAGCGCAACGCTACGTGGATCAATTTGTCGAACTGACGGGATGGCAGCCGCGCATGACACTCCTGTTAGGGGGTGCTGTCCGTTTCACCGAATACGATTATTTCCAAGAGCAAGTCGTGAAGTTCATCGTCATGAAGCGGGGTCTCGCAGCCGACGACGGGGGCGATCGAGAGTTCACGGACTGGAATGCTTTGGACGGTTTCGTCGGCGCATTTCTTAAGAGCGCCGCCGACTAACGGTCGCTGGGGAAGTTGTAGAACTCGTCGTTCAAGTATTTGAGCAGGTCCTGCGTCTCGGTCGCGGAGAACTCCGCGCTCGCCATATGGCTGCAACTGGCTAGCTGCTCCTTCAATTCATCCAGAGACTGAACGGCCCGATTGGGGCGTGAGAGAACGCTGGTGTCGTGGCAGTCCGTGCAATGGGCGTCGTACAGGCGCTGTCCGTTGGCGCTGTCGCCCGGTAGCGACGCGGCGTGCGCCGTTGTCACGAGCAGCAAAGATGCCAACACGCTCAGATGGCTGTTCATGGCTCACCTCCATGGATCCTCACGCACGTGCCTTGCCGGCTTTTAACTGCGCAGGCGAAATACCGTAGCGTCGCTACAAAGGCCTACCAGCCACGCCAATATCGGCGTGCATCCCGCCTGAGAAACCGCTTGGGCACTCGGTAGACGGCGTAGCCTTGCGGATCGTCGTCATCGTCCCTGTATTCGGGCCGTTCGTAGCGGTACCGGGGATAGTCGCCGCGATATCGGGGGTAATCGTAGCCATAGGGCGGATCGACGTAGACGCGGACACGCCCCGCCGACGCCGTGGCCGGCACAAGCGTCGTCAGGACGAGAGCGACGCCTGCAATGAGAAATGGTGATATTTTCATCGCATTGCTCCGTTCGCAAAGAAAGGGAGTCTCTCACTGCCGTCACGGAGTGTCAAAGTGGCCGGCCTAGGGGCCCGTTTTCCTGGCGCTGGCGATCGCTCACAAAGCACGCCCTTGACTTCCGGGCGCATTGCAGGCTTCACGGTAGGGCAATCAACTCCGCCGCTGGTTGGCTCAACCTTTCGGGAGAGTTCCGTCGTGACGACACCTGGACTCAGATCACTGGTACGTTCGATCGCTGATAATCCTCGGCCAAGTATTCAGGACGGCCTGCTCCTCGCAAGCGTGGTGCTCGTGGGGGCGCTGCTCGCGCTGCAATACAATCTCTTCTGGTTCAGCGCCGAGCTCTCCGAGCCGCAGCGCAAAGTCTCGCTTGCCGAGGCGATGGCGCTCACGGTCCTGCTGGCTCTGTGTGTCTGTGCTTTCGCCATCCGGCGCCTGCGTGAGGTCCGGTATGAAGCCGCGCGCCGCGCCGTGACGCGATCTCAGATGCGCCAACTGCGCACGATGGCGTCGCATGATCCCTTGACGGGGCTGGCAAATCGCCGCGAGTTGGATTCGGCCCTGGCGGGGGCCATCGCCTCCTCGGCCAACGGCCAGGAGCACGCGTTCTTCCTGATCGACCTGAACGGCTTCAAAAGCATCAACGATCTTTTTGGCCACGCCATGGGAGACCGCGTCCTGCAAGCCGTCGCCGGACGATTTCAGTCCGCGGCCCGGCCAAGCGATCTGTTGGCGCGGCTCGGCGGCGACGAGTTCGCGCTCCTATCCTACGATGTCGACCGGGACACCGCCCACGCCATCGGTCAACGCATTATGGCCACCCTGGACAGCGAGATTCGCGTCGGCGGACGATCCCACGAACCCGGCGCCTCGATCGGCGTGGCGCTCATTCCCCAAAACGGGTCCACACCGGACGAGATCATTCATCACGCCGATGTCGCCATGTACCGGGCGAAAAGCGAAGGCAAGACGGCGCTCGTGTTCTTCGAGCCGCCGGCCGCGATCAACTGACGGCCATCTACTCCAGTGGGGACCGGGCAGATACGCGCCACCATCTATTGTGACGACGCGCGCCACGCTCAAATCTAATGCAGCGCGGAGATCTCGCGGTTGGCGAATTCGAGCCGGTCGGACAGAAGCCGGATGATGAGCTTGTGGAGGGCGGCGGCAGCCGACGGATCTTCCTCCTGCATCTTGTCGAAGGACTCGCGGGTGAGGATATAGACGACGCTGGCGCTCTCCGCGACCACGTTCGCCCCGCGCGGCACGTCGCGGTAGAAACCCATTTCACCGACGACCGTATGGCCCAGCATACGCCGCAGACGGATAGACTTACCGTATTCGCCCGCAATCGTGATCGCCACACAGCCTGAAGCCTGGAACACGACGGAGTCGGACGGCTCCCCCTGCCGGAACAACACGACGCCGCTGTCCAGCTCACGCCGGGTCATGTAAGGCTCGACCCGTTCGAAGGTGATATCGCCACCAAGCTCGTTCTGAAGCCATGACTCGAACGTGTGCGACGAAGCCTCGCCGACCTCGTGATACAGCAACACCATGTCCTCGCACCATTCGACCGCATCGTTGCGGGTCGGGAACGCCTGGTGCGGCCGGTCCGTACCGAAGAAGCCGGCGCCCAGGAACGCGGCATGCATGGAATCGCTCAGACCACTGAAGACGAGCGTGACGTCACGCTCCTCGCAATAGTTGCGCAGCTTGACGAGGCTCAAGACGGCCGAAGTGTCGAGCCCCTGCACGGCGCTGAAGTCGAGAACGATATAGCCAACCGGTTTTTCCTTCTGTTCCTCGATCTCGCGCCGAATACGCTCGAAGAGCCCGTTCGAGGATCCGAAGAAGATGAAGCCGGACAGCCAGAACACATGAACGCGCTTGCCCTCCTCCTGGAGAAGGCGCGTCTGCTCCGGCGAGCGGTCCACACTGCTCGACAGTTCGTAGCGCGTTAGGTGACGGCGGATCACGCCGATCCGGCTATACGACAGCGCGAAGAGCAGGCAGGCGCCGATGACGCCAAGCACCACGCCCACCAGATAGCCGAAATACAGAATGACCAGCGCGATCGCGATGGCGAGCGCAAGGTCCGTGCGGGACCGCTGCGCCGGCGAATGCACGAGCGCTTCCATCAAGATCATCGTGCCGAGATAAGCCAGCATCCCGCCCAGGATCGCCTTGGGCACGAAGCTGCCGACATCGGCCCCGGCGAACAGCACCAAGCCGCACACGACCGCAACGGACACGCCACTGATCCGCGTGACGGCGCCGGCCTGTTGCAGCAGCAGACTGTTATTGAGCGACAGATTGCCGGCCACGCCGCCAAGCACCGACGCCAGCACGTTGGCGAGACCGTTGGTGCGGAACTCCTTGTCGAGATCGGCGGATTTCTGCCTGGCGACTTCGAGGCTCGAAACATCGAGCAGCATGGAGATCGCGGTCACGCCGCAGACAGCGCCGATTTCCGCACTGCTCAGCGCCATGACACCCCAATCGATGTCATGGGTCGAAAGCGCGCCGATGGGCCACCAGAGCTGTAAGGCGCCGACGGCCGCCAGATACCAGTCCGCCTGGGTGTCCGGGTCGGTCACGAACCACATAAGAATGGCGTTCAGCACGACAAGGAAAACGAGAAAGGCGATGGGCAGCGTCAGATAATCGTCCATCCAGCGCTTGAGCAGGACGATGAAGAAGGCGAAGGCGAGCCCCACGGCGATCTGCGGCGCATAGCGCATATCCGCCATGACCGCCCAGCTCGACGGCGACAGGGTGAGGTTGCTGCCGGTGATGACTTCAACGCCGCCGGTGATGAGCAGAAGCCCCGAGGCGGCAAGGAAGCCGCCGATCACGGGGAACGGTACGAAGCGCAGCCATTGACCGAGCTTGAACCCGCCAAGTCCGAACAAGACGCGCCGGTGAGAAACGTGCTGACCGTGATGGCGACCATCACGTTGATGATCATCGTTTCGGTGTCCGCGCCCTTCGCGGCGAGCCCCGCGGCCACCGTGGTGGCCAACACGCTCATAACGGCCACGGCTGGCGTATCGGGACCCGCATCGGCGGGAACGAGCGTCGTGGTCAGCGATACGACGACGCCGGTCACCATGGTGCCCATGATGAGCGCGGCCAGTCCGAGCGGGAATCCGGCGGCGATAGAACCTTGGAAAAGGGCGCTGAACGAGATACAATAGGCGATGTTGACGATCGCCGAGATCGTCCCCGCCATGGCGTCGCGCCCAAGCGTTGCGACGTCAATATTCTGCGGGCGCTTAGGCGCCAAATTTTCCAGCAAAGACAAAAGCGTATCGGAAATTCACGGGGTTGAATTGTGACCGATCATGGCCGGGCAATACGACAATGCAAGCAAAAACGCTTCGGCCCGCACTTTCTTCTCCGCAAAGCGATGAGCAGGCGCATCTCATGGTGATCGGCACAGACGATCAGGCCGACGGCGGAAGCGTGTCGTTACCGATCCGGCGCGCTTGGCCGGTCGCTTTGCCCGTGCCGGCATATTGCGGATTCCAATGAGCGGCATCGAGCCCCGTTTCCACTCCCCACTTGCCCACACGGCTTGGATGAAGCACGGCCTTGGACAACAGCCCATCGAAGGCAAAGCGGGGCACCACCACGAAACCGAGCTGGCTGAGGTGTCCGCGCATGCGTTTGCCGTCGTTGAGCGTGAAGCCCCAATGCTGCAAATGACAGCTCAAGGTCACGAAGCCCACATTCGCCGCATCGCGCTCCCGCGCGAACAAGCCTTCGGTGAAGAACGCCCGTCCAATCGCAAGCCCAAATAGGCCGCCAGCGAGACGGCCGCTGCGGTCCCAGGCTTCGACAGAGTGCGCATAGCCTGCGCGATGCAGCGCCGTGAAGACCTCGACGAGCCCCTCCTCGACCGCGCAGCCGCGAAGCACGGCCGCGAAATCCGTGTCGAAGGTGACGCCATAGGCCTGCGTCTGGAGCAAACGCCAGACGCGCTGTGAAATACGGACATTTTCGGGAAACGACACGGCGCGCTCGGCCGGAGCCCACCACTTCATGTCTTGGGGATAGAGCCCTTTCGCGTATGCCGCGACCATGGTGGGCACGTCGAGCGACGAACAGCGCCCGGCCAGCCCTTCCGGCTGACGCAGCGCCTTCTCCGGATCGGGCAGGCGCGGACCGAAGCCCACGAATTGTTTGGCAAGCAGGGCCAACGCCGCCGGCTTGCTGTAGAGCCCGGACGTGACAAGGCTTTCTGAGACCTGCTTGAGGACACTCTGTCTCGCGGACACGGGCAACTCCAACGCAATACTCGACGACGCGCGCGGCGGCGCTCACAGGCCACCACACCTCGCGTCAAGCTTGCCCGCAAAGGATTCCCAAGGCGTTAACATCCGTCGGTGCCTTGGATTCCAAGCCCGACGGGAGGGAAAAACGCCGCTACGCTTTCCCGCTGCGGACCCGGTCCACGGCTTCGCGCCAGCCGGCATAGCGCGCTTCGCGTTCGCTGTCGGCCATCTGCGGCTCATACCGTTTGGACGGCTCCCAGGTTCGCGCGAGCTCCGCATCGTCCCCATACACGCCCGCCGCCTGGCCCGCGAAATAGGCGGCGCCGAGGGCGGTCGTTTCCGCGATGGGCGCCACCTCGACCGCTTCACCGAGAATATCGGCGAGCCGCTGCATCGCCCAGCCATTGGTGGTCATTCCGCCGTCGACGCGCAGGACGCCCGTCTCACCGATCCCTGTCCCGGCCATATCCTCCCGCATGGCGCCCAGAAGGTCGCGCGTCTGAAAGGCGACGGACTCGAGCCCGGCGGCGACGATGTCGGCCTTATTGGAGGCGCGCGACAGGCCGACGATGGCCCCGCGTGCGCCTGCGTCCCAATCCGGCGCGCCGAGCCCCTGAAACGCGGGAACCAGATAGACGCCGCTGTTGGGGTTGGCCTTCTTGGCTATCTCCTCGCTATCGGCAGCTTCCGCGATGAGACCGAGACTGTCGCGCAGCCATTGAATGGTGGCGCCCGCCATGAAGATCGACCCCTCCAAGGCGAACGTGCGCGCGCTATCCAACTGCCACAACACGGTGGACAACATGCGGTTGACCGAGTTGAGGTCGCTGTCCCCGGTGTTGGCGACGACGAAGCACCCGGTTCCGTAGGTCGCCTTGATCATGCTGGGCCGGACGCATGCCTGGCCTTTGGCAGCGGCTTGCTGATCGCCCGCAACGCCGCGAATCGGCAGCGCCGTACCGAAGGCGTCTGCGCGCGCCTCACCAAAGTCGCCGCGGTTGTCGCGCACCTCGGGCAAAATGCCGGCGGGGATTCCGAGGCGGTCGAGAAGCTTGGGATCCCATTGGCCTTTGCGGATATCGAACAGCATCGTACGGGCCGCGTTCGTCGCGTCGGTCACGTGCAAGGCCCCGCCCGTCAGCTTGAAGAGCAGGAAGCTGTCGATCGTGCCGAAGCAGACTTCGTTGCGGGCGGCCTTGTCGCGCAGTCCCGGAACGTTCGCGAGAAGCCAGGCCAGCTTGGTGGCCGAGAAGTACGGGTCGATCAGCAGACCCGTGACCTCCGTGACGTGAGCGCCCCACCCTTCCCGCTCGAGCTCTTCACAAAGCGGCGCGGTGCGCCGGTCCTGCCAAACGATGGCATTGTGCAGCGGCTCGCCGGTCGCGCGATCCCACACCACGGTCGTCTCGCGTTGGTTGGTGATACCGAGCGCGGCGATGTTCGATGCGCCGACCTCGCCGATCACCGAGCGGCAGACCTCTCGCACCGCCTGCCAAATCTCGTTCGGGTCATGTTCGACCCAGCCCGGTTCCGGAAAGATTTGGTTCAACGGGCGCACCGCCGATGCTCCCGGACGCCCCGCCTCGTCGAAGGCGATCGCGCGCGTGCTCGTGGTTCCCTGATCGATGGCCAGTACGTGCCCCATGAGGCTCCCCACCTATGTGTTGGTTCCTTGCGTTTCCTGAACGATCCAAGCGCAGTACTCGGCGCTTCCGCCTTCCGTCGGCAACACAAGCAATGCCGGCAGGTCGTAAGGATGCAGCCGCTTGACCTCGGCTATCACCTGCTCCGTCAGCCCCTTGCGGGTCTTGATGATCATGGCGACCTCTTCGGCCGTCTCCCGCGCGCCTCCCATTCGTAGATCGAGACCATGCCGGGGAAGACGTTCACACATGCCGCAAGGCGCGCGTCGACCAACGCGCCGCCGACGCTTTTGGCTTCGTCGATGCTGGGAAAGGTCGCGTAGACCAGAACCGGAAGATCGGTATCGTCCATGTTGGCTCCCTAGCCGCCCTTCTGAAGAGGCGTTTCGTCACTGTCCCACGTCACGCAAGACGGCGATACTTGTTAAGCCTCCGTCGTAAGTGGCACTTGCACGACATTAACACCACAGCTTTAGTGTGGCCTCCCTGAATGGGCGGTTGAAAGCGCAGCAGATCTGTCATGGCCGATTTCGAGAAGATCGCCTTCGTAGCCAGCGAGACGCGCGATGCGGAAGACGCATACGCCGCGCTCGTGAAGCGCTATGGCAACGTGCCACCCAAGGAGGCGGATGCGATCGTCGCGCTCGGCGGCGATGGTCTGATGCTTCAGACCATGCACGACCACCTCCACAGCAGCATCCCGATCTACGGTATGAACCGGGGCTCGGTGGGCTTTCTGCTCAACGACTACAAGGAGAACCGGCTCAAGGAGCGTTTGGCCGCGGCGGAGATCACCGTCATCCATCCGTTGCGGATGGTCGTCCGCGACCGGAATGGGGACACCCACGAGGCCCTTGCGATCAATGAAGTGTCGCTGTTCCGGCAGATCCACCAAGCGGCCAAGCTCAAAATCGGCGTCGATGAGACCACGCGGCTGGGCGAGCTGATTTGCGACGGCGTACTCGTGTCCACGCCAGCCGGCAGCACGGCCTACAATCTGTCGGCTCACGGCCCCATTCTGCCGATCACGGCGCCGCTATTGGCCTTAACGCCGATCAGCCCGTTCCGGCCCCGGCGGTGGCGCGGCGCGCTCCTGCCCAACGATGCGCGTGTCCTGATCGAGGTTCTCGAACCCGAGAAGCGCCCGGTCAGCGCGGTGGCCGATCACACCGAATTCAGGAACGTGGTAGCGGTGGAAATCGCCGAAGCGAGCGCGGTCGACATCTTCATGATGTTCGATCCCGGCCATACTCTCGCCGAGCGCATCCTCGCCGAACAATTCGATTACTGAGAGCCGCCGAGCTCGAAGACCTCGTCGATCACCGCGTAGTCCTGATAGCCCAGCCGGGCGATCGGCCGAAGCTTCGTGACGTCGACCCGTCCGTCGACCAGCGCGGCGTCGTCGATGTGGATGCCCACGACCTGGCCCAACACGATCGCGTGGTTGCCGGGACCTCCATCCGCGCCCGGAAGGTCGATCGTCCGCCAGTATTTGCATTCGAAGGCAACCGGCGATTCCGCCACCCGGGGCGGCGCGACGATGGTGGACGGCGCAGGGCTGAGGCCCGCCAACACCATCTCGTCCACGTGGGGTTCCACATGCTTCGACGTACGGTTCATGGCCTCGCGCAGATCGTAGGTCGCCAGCGAGCAGACGAACTCGCCCGTCTCCTCCGCATTCCGCAGACTGTCCTTACGGCCCCCCGACGAAAACATCACGAAATGCGGATTGGTCGAGACAGCATTGAAGAAGCTGTAGGGCGCGAGATTCACCACCCCCTCCGCGTCCAGCGTGGAGATCCACCCAATCGGCCGCGGGCTGACCAGCGCCATGAAGGGGTCGCGGGTAAGACCGTGGGAATTGGAGACTGCGTCGTAGAACATGGTGCCTACCGTAAGGCCCGTCCAAGCCAATTCAACATCGATCAGGCAGCCACACCGATACGATCTCGTCCAGCGCCGGACGCGGCCTCTCGTCGGGCTTGCCTTCTGCCGTGCCGATATAGACGAAGCCCGCGACCTTCTCGTTCTCCTCCAGGCCAAGCGCCTGGCGTACGCCGGCGCTATAGGCGCACCATTCGGTCACCCAGTTGACCCCGAAGCCGAGCGCGCTGGCGGCCACGACCAGATTCTGACAGGCGGCACCGGCCGAGAGGACTTGCTCCCACTCCGGCACCGGCGACGGAGACGTGACGCGGGACACCACGGCAATCACCAGCGGAGCGCGCAGGAACCGCTTCGCCTCCATCTCCAGGCGAACGGCGCTCGAGGCCGGCTCTTCTGCACGGCAGATCTCGGCCAACGCGCCTCCGAAGGCCTCCCTGGCATCGCCTTGAAAGAGGATAAAACGCCAGGGCGCCAGCTTCTTGTGGTCCGGTACCCGGGCCGCAGCGGTCAGGATCTGGTCAAGCTGGGCCGAATCCGGACCAGGTTCACCGAGGGCATTAGCCGATACGGAGCGGCGGGTCAGCAGATGTTCGATCGTAGGTTTCGACATAATATGCACTGTATTGGCTAAGGGCCCGGTGCATATCGCGAAACGGCTGCGCTCACAATGGGGCTAATTGGACGACCGTATAGGGACGGTCTTCCAAAAATCGGCCTCATTCCGCGTCAATTTACAGGAGTGGGGCGCCGACAAAGCCTATAGTGGGCCGGCGTAGGGAAGCGAAATCTGAAAGAGAATTGGTATGCGGGGACAGGTCCTAGCGGCGCGAAGGCTTTTGCTTTTGCCCGTTCTTGTCTTCGGCGCCGTGCCAGCGGCGGCCGAGGAGCCTGCCGCGCCCGCTTCCCAAGCGCGCCCGTGATCGTCGTCGACGGCTCCCAGGGCATGACTGAGAAGGTCGGCGACAACGCAAAAATCGACGGCGTCACCGGCGTGTTGTCCAAGGCAATCGCCACCCAAGGCGAGAAGAGAGCCCTCGGGCTTGTCGCCTTCGGCCATCGCGAGGCTTCGAGCTGCACCGATATCGAAGCCCTCGCCAAGCCCGGCGAGTTGAAGGCCGCGACGGCCGACCCGCTGCTCGGCAAGATCACGCCGAAAGGCCAAGCGCCGGTCGCCGCTTCCATGGAGGAAGCCGCCAAGCTTGGACTTGAAGGACAACCGCTCAATATCGTTCTGATCGCCGGCGGTGCGGATACCTGCAAAGCAGACCCGTGCGCCATGGCACAGACGCTCAAGCAGCAGCAAAAGGATCTGCGGATACACGTGGTGGGCTTGAGCACACAGCCGCAAGACCTCCAACCGCTCGCCTGCATGGCCAATGCAACCGGCGGAAAATTCGTCGCCGCGACAAACGAGCAAGGATTCGAAGTCGCCCTCGGCGCCGTATTCGCCGCGATCGATGCCCCCGTCGCCGCACCGCCGCCCGCTCCCGTTGCGGCCGCACCCGCGGCGGCAATGCCGCCGAGGACATCGGCCGCACCTGCCAAATCACCCGGAAGCAGCGCCGGCAAGGCCACCCAGCCGAAGTCCAGCGACGTCAACACCGTCAACACGGCCGAGAGTATCATTGAGGTGCTGCCGCCTGCTCCCGTCCCGACACCGCCGGCCCAACCCGTGCCGGTCACGTTCCACGCGCTGGCGACGGAGGCCGGCCCGCGGCTGCGGTCGGGGCTCATCTGGAGAATCTTCCACGCCGAGGCCGAGGCCGAAGGCGGCTTCGAGCTCATCAGCACGCACCGCGAGGCCGCCCCGTCCATGACTTTGCTGCCGGGCGAGTATCTCGTGAACGCCGCCTACGGGCTTTCCAATCTGACCAAGAAGATCCGGGTCGAGGGCGGAGAGGAGAAGAACGAAGCCTTCATTCTCAATACGGGCGGTCTGACGTTGAAGGCCGTGCTGGCCACCGGCGAAGACTGTCCGGATGGCGACGTCGATTTCGACATTCAATCGGACGAGATAGATCAGTTCGGGAAGCGCGAAACGATCCTCGCCGACGCCTCACCGAACAAGGTCGTGCGCCTCAATGCCGGCGCCTATCACATCAATAGCCTGTACGGCGATGCGAACGCCAATGTCGGCGTCGACGTGACCGTCGAACCGGGACGCATCACGCAGGCGACCATCAAGCACACGGGCGCGAAGATCACCTTCCGCCTGGTTCAGAGCCGTGGCGGCGAAGCCCTGGCCGACACGGAGTGGCAAATCCTTACCTCCGCCGGCGACACCGTGAAGACAAACGTCGGCGCCCTGCCGACCCATATCCTCGCCGCCGGCACGTACGCGGTGATCGCAAAGCACGGCGAGAAATCCTACTCGCGCAAGTTCACCATCGAGCCGGGCAACGACAAACAGATCGAGGTGGCGATCGAGGACGGGCCCACGTCGGCGAAGGAGCTTCAGGTTCTGCTCGAGCCACCCGAAGCGCCGCGCCCCGGAACGAGTGGCTATGCCGGGCCGCCGCCGGCGGGCGCGTTTGGCGTCGACGGGTTTTCAAATCCCGCCGACCCCAATGGCCCGCTTCTCAATCCGGGTGCTCTGCTGCGGCCTTCGCGCTAGGACAGCCAAGACAGACGTCTTGGACTAGGCTGCTTTCGCCGCGCCCGACGGTTTCGCGTCCGGCGGAACCGACTCGGCCGCGATCATCGCAACCGCATCCTCCAGGCTCATCACTTCCTGTTTCTGCGAACCGAGACGGCGCACGGAGACCGTGCCCTCCTCCGCCTCGCGCTTGCCGGCAACCAGGATGACCGGCACCTTGGCCACGGAGTGCTCGCGGACCTTGTAGTTGATCTTCTCGTTGCGAAGATCGGCGTCCGCGCGCAGACCCGCCGCCTTGAGCCGCTCCAGCACCGTTTGCGCATAGTCGTTCGCATCGGACACGATCGTCGCCACGACGGCCTGCACCGGCGAGAGCCAAAGCGGCAGATGTCCCGCATGGTGCTCGACGAGAATGCCGGTGAAGCGCTCGAGCGATCCGAACATGGCGCGATGGATCATGACGGGGACCTTCTTCTCCCCGTCGGCGCCGATGTAATAGGCCCCAAGCCGCTCCGGCATGTTCAGATCGACTTGGACCGTTCCGCACTGCCAGTCGCGCCCGATGGCGTCGCGCAGCACGTATTCGAGCTTGGGTCCGTAGAAGGCTCCCTCGCCCGGGTTCAGCTCGTACGACAGGCCAGCGGCCTCCACCGCGCGCTTCAGCGCGGCCTCGGCCTTGTCCCAGACCTCATCCGCGCCGACGCGCTTCTCGGGACGGTCAGAAAACTTGATCCGCACGTCCTCGAAGCCGAAATCGCGATAGATCGACAGCACCTGCTCGTTGAGCTTCACGCACTCTTCTGTGATCTGATCTTCGGTGCAGAAGATATGCGCATCGTCCTGCGTGAAGTGCCGGACCCGCAACAGACCGTGCAACGCGCCCGAAGGCTCGTAGCGGTGAACCTTGCCGAACTCGGCGATGCGCAACGGAAGGTCGCGATAGCTCTTGAGGCCGTTCTTGAATATCTGCACATGGCCGGGACAGTTCATGGGCTTGCAGCAGAACACGCGATCGTCGGGCGTTTCGGCGATGTACATGTTCTCCTGGAACTTCTCCCAATGGCCCGACTGCTCCCAGAGCGTGCGTTCCATCATGTCGGGCGAGTTCACCTCGACATAGCCCCAGTCCTGCTGCCGCCGGCGCATATAGCCGATCAGAGCCTGGAACAGCGACCAGCCCTTGGCGTGCCAGAACACCGCGCCCGGCGCCTCTTCCTGGAAGTGGAACAGGTCCATCTCGCGGCCCAAGCGGCGATGGTCGCGCTTCTCGGCCTCCTCCAACTGGTGGAGATAGGCCTTGAGGTCGTCCTCGTTCGCCCAGGCGGTGCCGTAGATGCGCTGAAGCATCGGGTTGTTCGAGTCGCCGCGCCAGTAAGCGCCCGCGATCTTGAGCAGCTTGAAGCCTTTCCCGATGCGGCCGGTCGTATCCATGTGCGGGCCGCGGCACAGGTCGAACCAGTCGCCCTGATGATAGATCTTGACGTCCTCGCCCTCGGGAATCGCGTCGACGAGCTCGACCTTGAAGTGCTCGCCCTTCTCGGCGAACACTTTCCTGGCCTTCTCACGGCTCCAAACCTCGACCGTGAACGGGTGATTGGAGGCGACGATCTGGGCCATCTTCTTCTCGATGACCGGCAGATCTTCCGGCGTGAAGGAATCCTCGCGGGCGAAGTCGTAATAGAAGCCGTTCTCGATCACCGGCCCGATCGTGACTTGCGTGTCCGGATAGAGTGCCTGGACGGCTTCTGCCATGACATGCGCCGCGTCGTGACGGATCAGCGTCAGCGCCTCAGGATCGGTGCGCTTGACGATACGGATGTCGCCATCGTTCTCGATCGGCTCGCCGAGGTCGCGGACGGCACCGTCGACCACGACCGCGACCGCGCTTTTCTCGAGTGATTTCGAGATCGAGGCGGCAACGTCGCGCCCCGTGACTCCGGATTCGAAGTCGCGTGCGGAACCATCGGGAAACTTTAGGGAAATCATATTTTCTCTCCTCTCAATCCTGCGTACGAGCGCAGGTAAGATGGAATGGTTGGGTAGGCGGCGGGTTCTAACGGGAATCGCGGCCCAAGTCACCCGTATAGTCATCTGTATTTGGGTGCTCAGGCTTCAAATGCCAGCGGCCGTAGCGCCACGGGGCGAAAGGATGGCGTTCGGCGCGGATATCCGGCACCGGATCGTGCCCGTGGCTTCCCCAGGGATTACAGCGGCAAAGCCGCGCCAACGTCAGCCACCCCCCTATCCACGCGCCGTTCAGATCGATGGCTTCGCGCGCGTAGTCCGAGCACGTGGGAAGGTGGCGGCAATGAGCGCCGACCAGCGCGGAGAAGGTGTAGCGATAGGCCATGATCGGGGCGAGCATCACCGCCTTCGCGATCTGCCGCCCCCAGACCCGCGGGGCCGATGTCGAAGGCGGGCTCATGGGATCGGCGTGCCGTCCTTGCGCGTGAACGCGAAACCGCCGCTTCCGTCACGCTGGGCTTTCATGTCGATGTCGCTGTAATACGCCGTCTCTTCGGGCGCCCGCGTCCCGACTTCGAGATAGGCGACCGGCGCATCGCTCCTATTCACCAAATGATGCCCATCCTGCAGGCCCGCAGGGAAGCCCGCCGCCATGCCCGCCTCCAGAGCAAACTCCCCCTCGTCGGTGATGAGCGTGGCCGTGCCTTCGAGGATGTAGATGAACTCGTCCTCGTTCTCATGCCAGTGGCGCTGGGACGACCAGGCGCCTGGAGCAAGCGTAACCAGGTTGACGCCGAACTGGTTCAGCCCAAGGGCGTTGCCAAGGGCCCGTTTCACCCGCCCGGCGAGCGGCTCGTCGAACGGAGCCGGGTAGATGCTGCCCGTTCGCGCCGCAACGGCCATCGCCTCGATCCTGGTGGGCGTCGTGTCGCTCATGTCCAAGCCTCAAACGGACGGCTGTTCGGCCGCGGCCCGCATAGCCTCGATCTGCGCGATCGCATCTTCGACCGCGTCGAAGACGAGAAGCGTCGACGGCTGACGGGCCTTGTAGCCGCGGACGGACTCCAGCAGCGCCAAGTCCTCCCACTTCCCGGTTGGCGGCTCGCCGCCTTGCTTCAGCATCGCGCGCATGGCGGCGCCGACCGCACTCAACTCCGCGGCAGTGGACCCGACAATCTCGCGGCCCATCACGGAAGCGGCCGTTTGACCGAGGAGACACGCCCGAACGGTCTGCCCGTAATCGGTGACGACATCGCCATCCATGACAAGGTCCACCTCGACGGTGCTGCCGCAAAGTTTCGAGTGTGCCCTCGCCGTCGCCTGCGGCGCAGTCAGGCGCTCGGTCCGGGGTATTGCCGCAGCCAGGGCAAGCAGTCGATCGCTGTAGATGTCCTCAGGCCGCGTCATGAAAGTCCTCTTCGAGAGTGCCGTTTGTGTAGTTCTGCTTCCCGCCTCGGGTTGCAGGCCGGTGATACGCACTATATATGCTCGGAGGAAATTATCTTCTACGCGCCCGTTGCCGCGCTGCCGCGCCTTGCGTCATTCGCCTTGCGGGATCTTTCTCTTTGAAAGAAAATCAAGCGCTTAGACAACCGGAAGGATCTGCCACGTCATGGCTACAAAGTCCGACAGCCGCGCCGACACACGTCAAGGGCGGAAGCTCTACGCAGGCATCGAGATTGGCAAGGGACCGCAGATCACCCGTCCCTCTCGCGAGGAGGCCGAACGAGCCGTGCGGACCTTGATCGCCTATGCCGGTGACGATCCGGAGCGCGAGGGCCTACGCGATACGCCGAAGCGCGTTGTCGGGGCCTATGACGAGTTCTTCGCCGGTTACAAGGACGACCCGATCGAGGTCCTGTCGCGGACGTTCGACGACGTCGGCGGCTATGACGACATCGTCATGCTGCGCGATATCGAGCTGAACTCCCATTGCGAGCATCATATGGTCCCGTTCATCGGCAAGGCGCACATCGCCTATTTCCCGACCGACCGGGTTGTGGGCCTGTCCAAGCTTGCGCGCGTGGTCGAAGTTTTCGGCCGCCGCCTGCAGACGCAGGAGACCATGACGGCGCAGATCGCGGAGACGATCGATCGCGTCCTGAAGCCGAAGGGCGTCGCGGTGATGATCGAAGCCGTTCATCAGTGCATGTCGATGCGCGGCGTGCGGAAGCCGGGCGTCGCCACCATCACGACGCAGTTCACCGGCGTCTTCAAGGAAGACCCGACACAACAAGCCCGTTTCATGCAGTTGGCCATCGATCGCGGACGGTAGTCGAAGCGCGCGCCGGCCGCAGCAGAAAGACTTTGCGGTGATCGACGCTCAGAAATTCCCAACGATCAAGGATAAGTCCGAGCTCGAGGAAGGCGACACGTTTGCGCCAGCCTTCGACGCCGACGGTCTCGTGCCGGCCATTGTGACGGCGGCCGAGACCGGCGAAGTCTTGATGTTCGCCTATATGAACAACGAGGCCGTGGCCCGCACCATCGAGACCGGCGAAGCTCATTTCTGGTCCCGCTCGCGCAAGGCGCTGTGGCGCAAGGGTGAAACAAGCGGGAACACGCTCCGTATCGTCGAGATCCGCGTGGATTGCGATCAGGACGTGCTCTGGCTCAAGGCCGAGATGACCGGTGCCGGCGCGTGCTGCCACACAGGCCGTGTCTCATGCTTCTATCGCCGCGTCCCGTTCGGCAAAGAGGCCGGTCAGAAACTCGTCATGGTGCACACCGACCGTCACTTCGACCCGGCCGAGGTGTACGGCGCTGCCTCGCCCAAAACCAAACCTTAAATACCCTGCGGTATCCTCCAAGTTGACTCGCGCCGCGACTTGCGGATCGAGACGCGTTGGCGCACGTCTTGCGGTAACGTCGTTGCAGCGTTGCGACGTGTCGATACGGGACCCATATCTCCCGCAAGTGCGCAACGCCTACTGTAGGCTGTTAAATAGCGCGCCCTATCAACATCTTAGCTTACTTTCGTACCCGCGCGCTGCCCATTAAGCTACCAGCCAGCTACCACGAAAACTCAATCAAAAACCGAACGGAACCACCAAATTCGTCTTTCCACCGTAGGCGTTGAATCCGTTCTCTGATCGGATTCCATCGGAAAACGTTTCGCTATTCAAGAGCCAACCGTTACAGAATCGGAACGTTACGCTGCCCTCGACCTAGCCTCTGAAGAGCGCGGATGAACCCAGCACGGCGCCAGTCCCCACATCAACCACTTCGCCGCCATCAAACTCCGAAATCCCCTTGCTCACGGACGCGCCCTCATCACGCTGGCTCCGCCAGTACGACCACATCCGTCCGCACCATTCCCTCGGCATGCGCCCTCCAATACCCGAAACGCTATTAGAGAAACCGTCGCAAGGTGGTACAGCCAATGGGGGCTAGACACAGCGATTCAGGAGCGGGCTTGGTTCTCACCCATTTGGTACACACCCTCGGCGGAGATTTTGGCGTTGGCGCGTGAGCAGGGCGTCGCGCCGCCCCAGCCAAAATATGCATCGCCGTCCCAGCAGTAGAAGCTACGAACGTCCGCTGTTGGCACTTAAGAGACATCGATCCTCGGGCTGAGTATGTCGGCTTTAAGGGGTAAAGCGGACCTTTCAGATCCGCTCGATAATGTCGCCTAATGACCCAAAGCGGACGTTGCGCGGCAGTTGGAATAGCCCAGGCGAGCGGCCTTTGACGGCGTTGTCCTGCACGCTGCAAGGAACTCAAGAGCGAGCCTCGCCCTTCGCTGACGTTGCCCGCCTGGAGCGCAGTGACGAACGAGGGGACTTCTAGGTATGGGAGTGCTGGGTGATGCCGCTTGCGATCAGGCTGGCGTGGGAGCCCCTTGGAAACTCCGTCAACCGGTTTCACTCCCGAGCGCAAGCTGTTCGCGATCAAACGGCCGGCAACAAGCACCGCCGAGAGCGGGCAAACTAAAAATACGGGCTTCAGAAAAACAATCAGCAGCGGCCAAGGACGCCAAACGAGCCCCAATTTTCTCGGACAGCAACAGTCTCACCTTTGGATTTCATGGTCGCAACCGTGCCGCGAGTATTCTTGTGTCCGTAAAATTGTGTGCCACATTTTATGACAGCCACGCAATTTGAGCCAATATCATTTTGACAGGTTTCAAATTTATTCCAAAGACCAAAGGTGTGTGAGCCACGAGCAAAATAGTAATTATATTCGGCGACTGCCGCTGTGCTCATGCCAAATATTCCTAGTGCAATTGTAAGTATGCCAACGAGCCTCATATTCCCATCTCCCAACCGTTCCATTATTTCATCTAATGCCGCTGGGATAAACTAGGGGTGTTCGCATTTCAATATCTGGTTGCAAGTTGCGACAGGATTTCGCTGATTTTAATCAGAAAGGTCACGTGATGCTTCTTCTCGTCCGGCATCTCTGCATCAACGTTTTCAGCATGGCCGCAGCGTTGATATTTCTTGCGCCGGCACACGCCACCACCAGCAACTACAAATGTACAATTGAAGAAGGGACTGTTTTTGGTCCGCAGCTTGCCTTCTCCTATAATGCAAAATCAAACGTCATCCTGCTCCGGGATTATGTGGGTGGTCCTTACAGCCATGATCTCACTTTGGGCAATGTGCGGCAGACAGGCGACATGTTGCATTTTGGTCTGGAGTTTTGGACGGACGGATTTGTCGCAACGCGCGAGAGCTACAGTCTGAAATTTGAAGATATGCTCCTGGAGGCGAGCCGGGATTCTTACGACATTGATGGCGGCCATACGAACCAGGGTCCGACAGCTATTGGAATTTGCGTTGCGGCCGATGCTCCTGCCAAAAAGGCTGAGGCACCGTCACCAGATGGCAATGCAAGCGCCAACGAATGGTCAACAACGATCGGCAAGAATGCCCGTGGACTCGCGTATGTAAATATGCGGACAGAGTTGCATGAGTTTGCGCTTGAGTTTCACTGTGATGAAAATGACTGGGAAGACAATCGGCTTGGTGTGAAATTTTTTGCAATCTCGCTCCCGAGATTACATGCGCGGGCCGATACGACCGCCAGACTTTCGCTGTTTTTCACGCTGCCGGGCGGTGCAGTTTACCGTGAGCGTCTGGACGCTCATTATTCTGGCGGCGGCCAAGGAGATCAAGCTTGGCTTGGCTCGATAAATGCCGGCAAATCCGAACTGGATGCTTTGGCGGCGGCTCATAGTATAAATATCCTGAATCAGGATGGTGAAGTCGCTTATTCCTTTGCGGCAAAGGGGACGCCTATTGGGGTGGCTGCAATCCGCAAGCATTGCAAGCTTGGAGCAGAGTGAGTGGACGCCAAAGATGCCCAAGATTAGACGATGCGCGCAGTGTCAAGAACCGAAGCTAATGCCAATCTCGCGCAAGATGCAGATTTACAATTCCATCATCCATTACAAGTGCGCAAATTGTGCTGCTGAGGTCGATATTACGCCTGCGGCCAGCATTGGAGTTGCCACCATGGTCGGCATGCTGGCATTTGGGTTTTGGGGTTGGATTTTATTCAAGGACAGCGGAGCGCTCGATATTATGAATCTTTCATTATATGGCGCGGCGGGCATCGCCTTTATTTTGTTCACACTTGAACCGTTCATCAAACACGTCCGAAACCCATTGCTGAAGGAAGGCGAGCAAGTGCAAATATCTGTTGCCCTTGCCGATGCTCACATCGCCAAAGAGCCAATTCTTTGGATAGAGAATCTCAGCTATTTCTCAGGCCTCCTTGCACCACTCATCATCGTGCTTTGCGTGTTGGGCGGTGCGGCGCTGATAGGCTATGTTAATTTCACCTATTTCTGAGCAGTTCCAACTAACGCCGTTCTTCGGCACCTCCCATTTGGCTTTCTTGACTCTTACGCGATGGACCGCTTGTTCGAGAGAGCGGAGCCCCAACTTGGCTTTGCGGACTCCTAAGTTTGTTCTCCTAGGAAGCCGACGTAATCGTTGATTCCTTGCGCGCGCCTTCTCACGCGGAGCGCGCCGAGCCGGATGAGCAAGCTGATTTGCGGCATGCCATTGTCCGCTTTTGGCACGAAGCGGACATCTGCGAGATGCGACGCCCACGTCTGCTATCGGGGCTAAAGCAGCCCATTCCCCGCAACGGTTCAACTCATGCATATTTGTTAGTACGGGCCCTAAATGAACTGGCGCTGGCTCACACGGCTGGAGGAGCCGTGTGACTGGAACTCCCTTATCCGGGCCAGCGCTCTGTCTGCACGAGGGTCGACGAGACCGTGGCAGACAATCCTTTGAGTTACAGTTTACAGGCAGCCACAACGCCCTTCGAGATGGCTCCTCATAGCTTCAGTTCGTAGCTACCAAATAGCTACCAATTCGTCGGAAAATCCTCGCATCCCGTAAGCGATCGTCGCTCAGCCCTGGGTTTTAGAGAGTGCAAGTTCTCCTTCAGGAGCTATTTGTTCCGCTCAAGATCTGCAGTGTCTTCAGCTCCACAAACTGGGGCCGCACAATGCCGCGAACTTCTGGCGTCACGTAAAGTACTTAGCATCGCTGATACCCACCGAGCGGAAGGCCGTTGCAACCTCCTTTCCGTCAAAAATTGGACCTCAACCTCCCTCAAAAACCGCAGACAATCCTCGTTCGAATGATGCTTCCGAGCCATCAATCCCTGCTTCACTGCCAACCCGAACCTGGCACAGCTTAAGAGGACCACTACACCGGCATTTCGCTGAAGCTAAGTCGCTGAAATTGTATTGATAAAACCCCCTGGACTTTGCGGTAACGCCGAACCAACCTATCTCCCGTAAGAGGCTTTAAGAATGGCAAAACCAACTGTCGGCTTAGCGCTAGGGGGCGGCTCCGCCCGCGGATGGGCGCATATCGGCGTTCTGAACACTTTGATCGCTGCCGGCCTAGAGCCGGATGTCGTCGCCGGCACCTCGATCGGGGCCGTCGCGGGCGCGTGCTTCGTGACCGGCAATCTCAAGCATCTCGAGGACTTCGCGCGGCGGCTCACACCCCGGAAAATCTTCGGCTTTCTGGATTTCAATCTCGCCGGATCGGGACTGATTACCGGCCAACGCCTCTCCGGCGAGCTGCAAGATCATCTGAAGGGCCTGAGGATCGAAGATCTGGACCCGCGCTTCGTGGCCATCGCCACCGAGCTCGGGACGGGGCACGAAGTCTGGCTCAACAAGGGCGACCTCGTCACGGCGCTGAACGCGTCGTTCGCGCTGCCCGGCATCTTCAAGCCGGTCCAGATCAACGGCCAGTGGATGATCGACGGCGCGCTGGTCAACCCGGTTCCCGTGTCCGTTTGCAGAGCCCTCGGCGCCCGCATCGTGATCGCGGTCAACGTGACCAGCGATCCGTTCGGCAAGGCCGGCGTGATCCACGACCATGCCTCGTTCAGCGAACCGGCCGATATGGAAGTACCGGCGCTCCAGCCCAACGCCGACGCCGCCCAAGACGGCGGCGCGCTCCGCCTGCTGCATCGTCAGTTGTTTGGCCGCGGCAAGGGTGCGCCCGGCATTTCGAGCGTGATGATGGATGCGATCAACATCACGCAGGATCGCATCGCGCGATCGCGCCTCGCCGGCGACCCGCCCGATATCACCATCAATCCCAAGACGGGACGCATCGCGCTGTTCGACTTTCACCGCGCAAACGAGGCGATAGCGCTGGGAGCAAAGGCCGCGGAGTCTCAGCTGGACGAGATACGGCACACGCTGAAGGCGGTCGCTGCCTAGAAGGCGCGGTCAGGATCAGTCGGAAGCCGATCAGCCCGTCGCGATGTACTCGCGCATGGCGGCGGCCTCCATCTCGGCCTCGGCGATTCGCATCCGCACCACGTCACCGATAGACACGAGACCGACCAAGCGGCCGCGCTCGATGACGGGCATATGGCGGAAGCGGTGGGCGGTCATTTCACCCATGAGTTGATCCGTGGTGTCCGCCTCGCGGCAGCTCACGACAGACTTCGTCATGCAGACCTCGACGGGCTCGTCCATCACGGATGTGCCTGCACGGGCCAGTTCCTGAACGATGTCCCGTTCGGACACGATGCCGATCACATTGCCAACGTCGTCGGCAATCACAATGCAACCGATCTTACGCTCTCCGAGCATCCGGGCGATATCCAACAACTTGGTGCTAGGAGGCGCGGTCAGCACGTCCCTGCCCTTGAGCTTCAAGATCGCTGCGACATTCATGGGGGTGATCCTCCGGCACGGCTCCACAAATTCCAACTGCGGCAGCATTGTGTCGGCAACTCGTGACGCGCGCAAGCAGTCTGGAAAACACTCGAAGATTTCCGCTGCTTACCGCAGTTGCGAAGCATCCGGCGCGGGCCGCACGGCGTCAAAATACCCGAAGATCAGCAAGCCGCAGACGAACCCGCCAACGTGCGCTTCCCACGCGATCTCGCTTTCGGGTCCGGTCCCGAACGACGCGCCGGTCAGGCCGAAGTAAGCGTTCAGAACCAGCCAGAAAACAATGAACCCCATGACGCGGCCGTCCCGGACTGTCTCGCTCAGGGAGGCGAGCGGCACATGCGCGAAATCGGGTATCTGCCCCCGCGGGGTGCCGCGCGCAAAAAAGATGAAGCGTAAGGCCGCCGCCATCTGTCCCGAAATGGCAGCCGAGGCACCCACCATGGGAGACACTTCGCCCCAATGTAGGACAAGGTGGGTCAGCGCGCCGGCGATCCCGCAGAGGATCGAGAACTGAAAAAACCCGGCCGTCGAAACGCGGCGCGCAACGGCCGTGCCGAAGGCCAGCATCCACAAGACGTTGACGGTGAGATGCAGCCAGCCGCCATGGACCACCATGTAGGTGACGAACGAGGTCACGGCGGAAATGTAGCCGCCCGGCAGCTCGGGGGCGGCGCCCGTGTAACGGGCTGGAATCATTGCCAAACTCAGCAAGACAGTGAGGCCCGTCTGGAGAGGCAGCACGCTCAGGACGAGCTGCATCGCGATCATCGCGCCAGCGGAAAGCGTCACCGCGCGCGGCACGTTCAGGATCGGTTCTCTAGCCGGCATCCGAAGCTCCATGAAAAAGCGGTCTCGGCGGCAACCTTAACGGCACCCCTTTCGGCGCCGAGCCCACCCCGCACAGCCGCTGGCACACTCTCTGCTTTCTTAGACCCAATCGCACCGGCTCCTCTGCGGCACCGACGCCCGGACGCAGCCGTGCCTGACAACGAGCGTTTCAAATTGGATGTGTTGAGTACCCGATGCAGCAGGAAACCACCACGAAGCTTTACGCGTATTGGAACACGATCCGCAACGGCCGGATCGCGCCGCAACGCTTTGAGGTAGACCCATCGCAGATTTCCGGTCTGCTGCGGGAGACCTTCATTGCCGAATGCTGTGAGCCTTCTTCATTCCGTTTTCGCTTGGCCGGAACCGAGGTTTGCCAGCACTTCGGCCGCGAACTGCGCGGTGCAGACTTCCTCAGTCTGTGGTCCCTCGAGGACCGGCGGACGATCTCTGCCACGCTCGACACGGTCGTCAGCGAAGGCGCGGTCGGTCACGGGACCTTTTTCGGAGTCACCGGGAACAACCGCGAGGCGGCGTTCGAGTTCGCCCTGTTGCCCCTGATCCATACCGGATCATCGATCAACCGCATTCTGGGAACCATTACGGCCGTGGACCGTCCATTCTGGTTGGGCGCGGATCCCGTCGTTGCTCTGGAACTGCGGGACATCGGCCTTCATTGGCCTGATGGCGGCGCCGGCTTGCTCCCCGCCGGGAATGCCGAAGCGGCCCTCGAGGCACGGCGAAAGTTCCGGGTCGTGCAAGGCGGCCTGTCCGGCTGACAGCCGAAAGAGGCGCAATGCGGATAATTGTCGCGCCGCGCGACTCCGTGTCGATACGCTTAGCCATTGCTTAATGCCTTGCGCGCTATACGTGCTTCGGGTTGTATCAAACAGTGCCTGCTAGAAGGCATGATTAACAGAGCGTGGCATGAGCACTCCCAAACTCCCGGAGCTAGGGCTCGAGACGATGTCCGAGCGGTCGAAGCGCCAGACCGACAGACCGAAAATTCTGGAGGAACGTCGCCGCTTCAAGCGCATGGACGTGTCTCTCAACGGGCGCTTCATGGTGGAAAACACCGACGAGTATCCGTGCGAGGTGTTCAACATGTCTCCCGGCGGCATGGCGGTGAAGGCGCCTTTCTTGCCGCGTGTCGGGGAGCGGGTCATCTCCTATATCGAGCAACTGGGCGGCCTGGACGGCACGGTAACCAGGACGTTCGACGGCGGCTTCGCCGTGGAATTCAAGATCAGCGCCCGCAAGCGCGAACGCATTGCCAACGTTCTCACCTGGTACAGCAGCGGTGAGCACAACCTCGAGGACCGCGTGCACGAGCGCTACGCACCGCGCATCGTGGAGCAGAAGCTGATTCTGCCGTCCGGCTCCGTGCATGCATGCCGCGTTATCGATGTCTCGTTGAGCGGCGCATCCGTCGCGACGGATCTGCGGCCGGATATCGACTCCTTGGTCGTTCTTGCACGGCACCGCGGCAGAGTGGTCCGTCATCACGACGAAGGCTTCGCGATCGAGTTTGTCGAAGTACAGGATCCGGACAGCATGGCCCGGACATTCGGCTAACCCAGCCCAAGAATAGCCTTTCCCAATTCTTTCGGCTCTGCCGGGCCCGCTTCGCGCGGCTTGGGTAGAAAAGCACAGTCTATTCAATGACTAAACGGCTCAACGCCAGCGTTCCTAAAAGCCTGGGTAACCAAGCTCATTCAGGTTTAAGTAGGCGCCGCTAAAATTTTCCTACCAACAACCGTTCAAAACTCAGGCTTTCCTTATCCGGATCGCAAATTGTTCCTGCGATAGTTCTCCCTAACAACAGGGGGACGTAATGAAAAACTTTGTTTTGGGGACAGCTTTTCTGATGTTTATTTCGTCGCTTCCAGCAGAGGCGACCAATAAACACACTATCTCACTGAAGACGTCATCCGACTCTTATCAGATGACCTTCATGCAATCCTTCGGCGAAACCTTGCCGCCCGTTGGCTATGTGAACTTCTGCCGCGCCCGCTCGGCCGAGTGCCGCCCGTCGCGCCGTTTCACCGATCGCATTCAGCTGACGCAGGAGCGAGCCGCAGCGCTCCGCAAGGTGAATGTCGCCGTCAACAAGGCGATCGCACCCGTCACGGACATGGATCTTTACGGCGAGGTCGAAAGATGGACCTACCCGGTCAAGCAGGGCGACTGCGAGGACTATGTGCTGCTGAAGCGCCGCATCCTCATCCAGCGCGGCTGGCCGGCCACCGCCCTCCTCATCACGGTCGTTCGTGACGAGAACAATGAAGGTCATGCGGTCCTGACCGCACGGACCGACCGTGGCGACTTCGTGCTCGACAACAAGGTGAACCAGGTGAAGGCCTGGGCCGATACGCCCTACACCTTCGTGAAGCAGCAATCGGCCCGCAATCCGCTTGTCTGGATCTCGCTCCTGCCGCCGGACCTCGAGCCGCAACCTGCAACGTCGGCGTCGAACCGCCGCTAACAACCGCGTTTTGCCTCCCCAGTCCCCCTCAACGGGAGGCAACCCAAGGGCCCGGTGACAATCCCCCACCGATCCCCACCAGCCGGGCCCTTACTCGAGCCGGTCCTCCTTCCCCGGAGGCCGGCTCCTTCTTTTTCCGAATGCCTAAACGTTCAAGAGGATGTAGACCAGCAGACAGCCGATCAAAAGGCTCCAGAAGCCCGCGAGCCCCGACGCGAGCCAGAACCACCCTTGCGGACGCTTTTCGAAGTAGACCCCCCGCCAGGCGTTGCGCATGAGGATTTCAGGGCCCGTAAGGACCCGCAGGAGGATGCTGCCGATTGATGCCGCAAAGGACCGGTGCTCTACAAAGAAACGCATCGGCTGTCCCGAGACGAGTTGAACGAAACTCGATAGGACCCCCGCGGTCACGAAACCGACCGCGATCACGAACGCAAAAACCAGCCCTTCGCTCATTGCCACTCCCCTGGTGGCGCCAATCCCATGGCGCATCTCGACGAGACGCACCATAGCGAGCGAGGCATTTGATGTGACTTTTATTCTTAATGAGTGGTTAACGCGTGACCCACAGCCGACCAGGCCCTGTCACTGCAGGTCGTAATCCAGGATCGCCATCTGGAACTGGTAGGCCGTGTCGTCCGGGTCCTCGTCGTCACGAAACAGAATTCCGATGAACTCGTCGCCGATGTAGACCTCGGCGGAGTCGTCCTTTTGAGGACGCTGCCGGACCTCGATATCCGCCATGCGGAAGGTCTTCTTCAAATAGCTCTCGAGCTTCAGAATTTCGTCACGTGTCACTGCACCTGCCCCCTTCAGAACCTTAGATTTCGTCGTTGCCGAGGTGAACATCCTCGCCCGGGACGAACTGATCCATGGTCAGCGCCGGTTCTGGGCATGTGTTTTCACCGATATCCCTGGCCGGAACGCCCGCCACCGTGCGGCGCGCCGGAATGTCCTTAAGCACCACGCTGCCGGCCGCAATCCGCGCGCAGTTGCCGACCTTGATATTCCCGAGAATTTTCGCGCCGGCGCCGATCATCACGCCACGGCCGATCTTGGGATGGCGATCGCCGTGCTCGTTACCGGAACCGCCGAGCGTCACACCATGCAGGAGCGAGCAATTGTCGCCCACCACGGCCGTCTCGCCGATCACGATGCCGGTCGCATGGTCGATCATGATGCCGCGGCCGATGCGCGCCGCAGGGTGGATGTCCACCTGCAGGAAGCGGGAAACGAGGCTCTGCAGGTAGAGCGCGAAGTCCTTGCGCCCCGCGTTCCACAGCCGGTGGCCGATGCGGTGCGTCTGCAAGGCGTGGTAGCCCTTGAAATAAATGAGCGGCTCGATCAGCCGGTCGCAGGCCGGATCGCGTTGAATCCAGGCCATCGCGTCCGCCCGGAACTCCTCGCCGAGCGAGGGGTCCTGATCGAGAATTTCATGAAATGTCGTGTGGATCAGACCGGGATCGAGCACGGCGTGCTGCAGACGCCGCGCCAAACGATGCACGACCGCATCCTCGAAACGCGAATGGCTCAAAATCGAGGCGTAAAGAAACCCGGCCAGAGCAGGCTCGGCCGCGCTGACCTCTTCGGCCTCGCGCCGGACTTGGCTCCAAACCGGATCCCAACTTTCGACTTTTGGCTGTGCCGCCACTGCTGGCTTGTTCATGGCTCACCTCTTCGGAGCTCGGCTCAGTTGAGCCCCCCTAGCAGGTACATGTGGTTACGTCTAGCGCGGCCGCCGCTTTTGGCAAACCGGACGTTCACGGGCGGGACGCCAAAAACGCCAGCACGCCCTCTTTGAACTGCTTGTCGCCTACGGCCTTCATATGGTCGCGCCCGGATATGTCCAGGAACTGGGCATTCGGAATCAGTTCCGCAAGCGCCGCTCCCGATCCGCCGATCACATCTTTACTACCGACCGCCACCAGAGCTGGCACGGTGAGCTCGCCGAGTTTTTCCCGAGGGACCTTCTCGCGCGGGCCGCGCATACAGGCCGCCAGGGCCTTGAGGTCGCTTTTCGTCTGCTCGGCGAAGACGCGAAAACTGCGCGCGGTGTCGTTGGTGACGTCTTCCAGCCGTGGGGCTTCGAGCGCCGCCGCCAACGGCCCCGCGCCCACCATCCCGCGGACCATATGGATGCCGAGCCCGCCGAACACGATGCTTCGCACCCGGTCCGGGTGGGCAAAGGCCAGAAACGCCGCAATCCGCGCGCCCATGGAATAGCCAAGCACATCCACGCGATCTATACCGAGGTGATCGAGGAGACGGATGGCATCCTCGGCCATTTCGGGGGCGCCGTAGCGCTCCGGATCGTACAGCTTGTCGCTCTGGCCGTGCCCTCGGTTGTCGAGCGCGATGACCCGGCGGCCATCCTGCGTCAACGTGCGCACCCATTGCGGATCGACCCAGTTGGTCCCCACGTTGGACGCAAAACCGTGGATCAGTAGGATCGGATCGCCGCTCCCCTCATCCAGATAGGCGATCCGCACGCCGTCGGAATCGAAACTCTGCATTCTTTGACCTACCGCATTCCGTCAAGGGTCACTATGCTGGAGCCACCGTCCTTCAACTACAGGCGAACGGAATATCATGGCTCAATCGCTCGTGCCCCATTACGTGAATGACATAGGCGTCAACCGGATCAAGATCGGCGTCAAGGAGTTCCAGTGCATGGGCGCGTCGCCGCCGCAGGATCATCCCCACGTCTATCTCGATATGGGCAGCGAAAACGAAGTCATCTGCCCGTATTGCTCGACGCTCTATGTCTACGACGTTGCGCTGGCGCCGACGGAAAGCGAGCCCGATGGATGCGTCTACGTGGCCACGGCGCCCGCGGGGGCACCGGCGGCCTAAGACAAAATCTCTATGACGACGAACCGGCCGGTCCTGATTGCGGGCGGCGGCATCGGCGGGCTGACGGCCGCGATTGCGCTGGACCGTAAGGCGATCGATGCCCAGATCCTCGAGCGCTCGACGTTCTCGGAAGAAAGCGGCGCTGGGATTCAGCTCGGCCCGAACGCCACGCGGATCCTCCGGCGACTGGGCGTGCTCGACGCGCTCGAATCGCAGACGTCCGGCCCGAAGCCGTCTGGCTTTTCGACGGCCGGAACGGGAAGAAGCTCGCCACGGTCCCGCTCGGCGCGTTCGCGGAGACGCGCTACGGCGCACCTTACATCACCGCTCACCGGGCCGATCTGCACGAAGCGCTGCGAAACGTTGCTGGCGACTGCGCGCACGTCTCGCTCTCTCCTGACTTCAAGGTTGCCGATGTCCGCGACGAGAATGGGGCAGTCACCGGTCCCAACGGCGAGGGCACGTCTCGGTTCAACCCTTGTCGGGGCGGATGGGCTCTGGTCCACGGTCCGCGGCTGGGTTGCGCCGGGCTTGGCCCCGTCCTTCACGGGCGCGACGGCCTTTCGCAGCCTCATACCGCGCGATGCGCTGCCCGAGCCGTTCTCCGCACCCATCGTCGGCCTCTGGCTCGGCCCCCGCACCCACTTGGTGCATTACCCCGTTCGAGGCGGCGACGCGGTCAATGTCGTGGCGGTGACGGAGCAAGGCGAGCGCGAAGAGGGTTGGAACAGGTCGGCCGAGAAGGAAACCGTGCTCGGCAACTTCGCGCGCTGGAACGATGCGCCCCTCAGTCTGCTGGATGCCGCGCCGAGCTGGCGGGCGTGGTCGCTGTTCGGCCTGCCGGCCCTGCCCCAGTGGTCGCGCGGCTCAGCGGTGCTCCTTGGCGACGCCGCCCATCCGGTCCTCCCGTATTTGGCGCAAGGCGCCGGGCTGGCCATCGAGGACGCCGCCGAGCTCGCAAGTATTCTCGGCCAAACGCCGTCGCAGCCGTCACACGCGTTTCAGGCCTATGAGACAGTCCGCCGCCCACGCGCGACCCGCGTCCAGCAGGCTTCACGGCGTCTCGGCCGGGCGTACCACGTGGGCGACGGCATTCTCGGCGAGGTGTTCCGCAACACACGCAACACGATACTCGGTCTACGCAGCGAAACGGCGACGTTGCGCGGCTTCGACTGGCTCTATGGCCATGGAGGGTGATCCGATAACGCAGAAGCAGGTTGGAGTTGCCACCGGAATGGCGATCGCCGTGGCCATCACGGTCATAACGCTCGCGCTGCCGTTTGTCTGGCCGGGATTTCCAACGGGGCCGGACGACCTGGCCGGTACGATGCGGTTGTGGGCCTACGTCACAACGGGTGTTTCGTTCTGGCTGTTGGTCTCGGTGGCCCGTCTTGCCAAACACCGCTTCTTCACGCCGGCAGACATCGACGCCGCAGCGAGATCGAGCGAGACGTCGACAGCGCGGGTGCTGCAGTCGCTGCTGCAAAACACGCTGGAACAGTCGGTCCTCGCCATCGCCGTCTATAGTGCTTGGTTCGCCTTGGCGCCTCCCGAGGCACGACTGCTGCCGCTTCTTTGCGTGGCGCTCTTCGGACTGGGGCGTCTCCTCTTCTTCCTGGGATACGAGCGCGGGGCCGTGGCCCGCTCATTGGGCTTCGCACTGACCTTTTATCCGACCGTGGGGCTCTTTATCCTGCTGCTTGGATTCTCAGCAGCGCGCCTAATCGGCGCGGCGCAGGCAATCCCGCTCCAGACGACTTTCGGCCTTGATCCGTCTATGTTTGGATGACATCAAACGCAGATTACCGTGCCGCCGTCACGAGTCGCCGCCCTCTCCACAAACCCCGGTAGCCTCACGCATGCTTCTTGCCCTTGCCACGCTCACGCCGTTCCTCGGCGCGGTTGTTCCGCTGCTGGCGGACCGTCTGGGGCGCGACATTTGTGCAATTGCAACCGGCGCGGTCACCCTGACGGCGCTTGCGCTCGTGATGTCGCACGCGCCCGCCGTCTACAGCGGCGAGGTCGTCACCTGGAGCGTGCCGTGGCTGCCCGCGATCGGGCTGTCTTTTTCGTTTTTCGCGGACGGTCTCGGGCTGTTCTTCGCGGGGCTGATTCTCGGCATCGGGCTGCTGATCATTCTCTATGCCCGGTACTATCTGAGCTCCAAGGATTCCTTGAGCCTGCTCTATTTCTATCTGCTGATGTTTCAAGGCGCGATGGTCGGCATCGTCCTCAGCGACAACATCCTTCTGCTGATTGTCTTCTGGGAACTGACCAGCCTCACCTCGTTCCTGCTCATCGGCTACTGGCGGCATCTGCCCGAGTCGCGCCAAGGGGCCCGCATGGCGCTGATCGTCACCGGCACCGGCGGCCTCGCGCTGATCGCAGGCATGCTGATCCTGGGGCATATCGCCGGCAGCTACGAGATCACGGAGATCCTTCAGCGCGGCGACACCATCCGGTCGTCACCGATGTTCCTGCCCGCGATGCTCCTGGTCCTGCTCGGTGCCTTCACGAAGTCCGCGCAGTTCCCGTTCCACTTCTGGCTGCCGCACGCCATGGCCGCGCCGACGCCCGTCTCCGCCTATCTGCACTCCGCGACCATGGTGAAGGCGGGCCTGTTCTTGATGGCCCGGCTGTGGCCCGTATTCTCGCCGGCCGATGCATGGTTTCTCATCGTCGCGCCCATCGGTCTCGTCACGATGCTGATCGCGGCCTGGATTGCCCTGTTCCGAAACGATCTCAAGGCGCTGCTGGCCTATTCGACCGTGAGCCATCTCGGCCTCAACGACGATGCTGCTGGGCTTTGGCACACCGCTGGCCGCGGTCGCCGCCATGTTCCACATCCTCAATCACGCCACGTTCAAGGCGGGGCTCTTCATGTGCGCCGGGATCGTGGACCACGAAACAGGCACAAGGGACATCCGGCGGCTCGGCGGGTTGATGACGCTCATGCCGATCACCGCGACGCTGGCGTTGATCGGCGCGGCGTCCATGGCCGGCATCCCCTTCTTCAACGGGTTCCTCTCCAAGGAGATGATGCTCGAGGAAGCCTCGCACACCTCTTATGGCGGGCATGCTTGGGTGATCCCGTTACTTGTGACGCTGGCCTCCCTGTTCTCGGCCGCCTATTCGTATCGCTTCGCCATCAGCACGTTTCTCGGGCCGGTGCGCGACGACTATCCGAAGAAACCTCACGATCCGCCCATAGGCATGTGGCTGCCCGTCGCCCTCCTCGCCGTCCTCGTCATCGCGATCGGAATTTTCCCGGCGCAGACGGCGGGCGCCATCGTCGAACGCACCGCGTCGGCCGTCGTCGGCGGGGCGCTGCCCGAATATCACCTCGCGCTGTGGCACGGCTTCACGCCCGCACTCCTGATGAGCGCGATCGCACTCATAGGCGGCGCATTCCTGTTCCGGTCCTACAATGCCGCAGATCAGCTGCGCCTCGTCTTCGCCGGGATGGACGCGAAGAGCATGTTCGACGCCGGCGTCTCGGGCCTTGTCCGCGGCGCGCGCGGCTTCATCAACGCCACCCATAACGGTTCGTTCTCGCGCTATGCCGGCATCATCTTGGTGACGATCCTCGTGGTCGGCGCGGCGGCCTTCTTCCATGCGCCTCATGGAGCGGGGACACGGGCCGTCATTCCGGGGTCGTTCCCGGCGACCGCCGCCTGGCTGGTCCTCGCCACGTTGTGCATTTCGTTGCTGTTCTGGCACCAGAACCGCCTGCTGTCCCTGGTCCTGACCAGCGGTGTCGGCTTGATCGCCGCGCTGTTCTTCCTCGAGTTCTCCGCGCCCGATCTGTCCCTGACGCAGATCTCCGTCGACATCGTCACGACGATCCTGCTGTTGCTCGCGCTCAATCTCGTGCCGCAGACCTCGCCGCAGGAAACAAGCACCGGCGGACGGTTCGCACGCGCGACGGTTGCCGCGGCCGTGGGTCTCGGCATCGCCGCCCTCGCCTACGCGATTATGACGCGCGATTTTCAGACGATCTCGGATTACTACCTGGCCGAGGCCAAGCCCGGCGGTGGCGGCACCAATGTGGTGAACGTCATCCTCGTGGACTTCCGCGGCTTTGATACCTACGGCGAGATCATCGTGCTCGGGATCGCGGCGATCACCATCTACGCGCTGCTCGACAATGCTTTGCGCGGCGCTGCCGCCCGCACGCTGGCGTCGATCCGCAGCGACCGCGAGCAGAGCGTCAACGCCCACCCGATGATGCTGGTGGTCGCGACGCGCGTCCTGTTCCCGCTCGTGCTCGTGGTGGCGGCCTTCGTGTTCCTGCGCGGTCACAACATGCCGGGCGGCGGCTTCATCGCCGGCCTGATCGTGGCCATCGCGCTCATCATGCAATACATCGCCAGCGGTTACGGCTGGGCCGCATCCCGCATGCGCCTGGACAGTCAGGTGCTCATCGGCACGGGCGTGCTGATCGCCGGGCTGACCGGCGTCGTGTCGCTGATCTTCGGCTGGCCATTCCTGACCAGCACGTACACGTACGTGCACCTTCCGATCATCGGCGAGTTCGAACTGGCCTCGGCCATGTCGTTCGACCTCGGCGTGTTTCTGGCCGTGGTCGGCGTGGTCATGCTCTCGCTCGCCCAGATCTCGCGCGTCGAGGCACGCGCCGAGCCCGAAGTCATTCCCGAAGGCCCGATGGACGTTCCCTTGAAGGACGGCCAAGTCGTCAGCTCGAACAAGAAGGAGAGCTGACATGGAACTCATCGTCTCCAGCGCAATCGGCTTGATGACGGCGGCGGCTGTCTATCTGATCTTGCAGCAACGGACCTTTCCGATCGTGGTCGGGCTGACCTTGCTGTCCTACGCGATCAACATCTTCCTGTTCTCGTCGGGACGGCTGGTCATCGACAAGCCACCGATCATCGCAGGCGCCGACTCCTACACCGATCCCTTGCCGCAGGCCCTCGTGCTCACGGCGATTGTCATTTCATTCGGCATGACGGCGCTCATCGTCGTGCTCGCGCTGCGCGGTTTCCTCGAGACCGCGACGGACACGGCGGACCTACCGGAGGACGATTTCCCTGACGAGACGGAGACCGGCAAATGACGGCTCCGCATATCGCAACAAGCTGGATCATCGCGCCGGCGATCCTGCCCGCCATCACCGCGGCCATCATGATCCTGGTGCGGCGGCGCGACATCGAAATGCAGCGCGTGCTCTCGGTCGCCTCCACCGTGGCCCTGCTCGGCATCGCGCTTTTTCTCTACCACGCCGTCAGCGACGGCGAGACGGACGCTTACCGCCTCGGCGCCTGGCCGGCGCCCTATGGCATCGTGCTCGTCATCGATCGCCTCTCCACGACCATGCTCGTGCTCACGGCGGGACTTGCGCTGGCCGTGCTGCTCTACGCCATCGCCGGATGGGACAGGCGCGGGCGTCATTTCCACGCGCTGTTTCATTTCCAGCTGCTCGGCTTGAACGGCGCCTTCCTCACGGGCGACCTGTTCAACCTCTTCGTCTTCTTCGAGGTCATGCTGATCGCCTCGTACGGCCTCATGCTGCATGGCGGCGGCGCCAAGCGCCTGCGCGCGGGCTTCCAATACGTGGCGATCAATCTCATCGCATCGTCGCTGTTCCTGGTCGCAGTCGGGTTGATCTACGGCGTGACCGGCACGCTCAATTTCGCGGATCTCGCCGTCAAGGCGCGGGCAGTTGCGGAAAACGACCAGGCGCTTCTGCAGACCGGAGCGCTTCTGCTGCTGCTCGTCTTCGCCATCAAGGCCGCGTTCGTGCCGCTGCACTGGTGGTTGCCGGCAACCTATGCCGCCGCCTCCGCGCCTATCGCCGCTCTCTTCGCGATCATGACCAAGGTGGGCGCCTACGCCATCATCCGCGTGTTCGGCACTGTGTTCGGCGATGGCGCCGGCGCCGAAACGCTGGGCGCTGTCGCCGCACCCTGGGTCGTCCCCGCTGCTCTCGTGACCCTCACTGTCGGCACGGCCGGGCTGCTTGGCGCACGTCGACTGCTCGACCTCGCCGCCTTCAACACGATCGCCTCGATGGGTACGCTCTTGATCGCCATCGGCCAGTTCAGTGTCGATGGGCTGACGGCGGCGCTTTACTACCTGGTCCACAGCACCATCGCGGGCGCCGCCCTGTTCCTGATCGTCGACCTGATCGCCGCGCGCCGTCCGACCAAGCTCGACGCCTTGGTTCCCTGCAACCCGATCAGTCAAGCGCCGGTCCTCGGCGCGCTGTTCTTCCTCGTGGCGATCGCGGTCGTGGGACTGCCGCCGCTGTCCGGCTTCATCGGCAAGCTCATGGTTCTCGACGCGACTTATGAGGCGCCGCGCGCCTGGCTGATTTGGACCACGATCCTCGTGGCCTCGTTGATGATGACCATCGCCTTCGCCCGCGCCGGCAGCACGATCTTCTGGAAGACCGACGGTCAGACGACCGGGCCCGGCTGGGAAACCGTGTCCAAGACGCCTATGGTCGTGGTGGCGTTTCTCGTGGGCGCGAGCCTGATGCTGGCGGTATTCGCGGGCCCCGCCGTGAAGGCCCTGCGTGCGACCGCGGGCCAGGCGCTCGACACGCAGAACTACGTCGACGCTGTCCTCGGACCACGCGAGAACACCGAACCGGAGCGGCCGATTACCGAGCCGGCCGATGAGGCCACGGCCGTACCCGTGCCGGCTGACACGCAGGTGGAGGCGCACTGACGATGTTCGGAAAGCTCGTTCCCCATCCATTGCTGACAGTGCTCATCGTGATCGTCTGGATTCTGCTCAACGGGGTGTCGTGGGGCGCCGCCGTGCTGGGACTGATCCTCGGCATCGTGGTTCCGCGTGCGACGAGCGCCTTCTGGCCCGACCGGCCCGTGGTCAAGAGCCCGCTGACGATCCTCACCTATGCGCTCATCGTCCTGTGGGACATCTTCGTCGCGAACTTCCAGGTCGCATATCTGATCCTATTCCGCCGGGGAGATGATCTGCACTCGCACTTCGTGACCATCCCGCTCGATCTCAAATCGCCTGAAGCTATATCCGCCCTCGCCGGCACCATCACGATGACGCCCGGCACTGTGAGCGCAACGCTCAGCGCCGACGGACGTGCGCTGCTTGTCCACTGCCTTGAAACGGATGACCCCGAGAAGACCGTGGCCGAGATCAAGGCCCGCTACGAGACCAGACTGGAAAGGATCTTCGAGAGATGATCGAAACCGCCTGTGCCATCGCCTTCGTCGCCATCAGCGCGGCCATGCTGCTCTGCCTTTACCGCGTCCTCGTGGGGCCGGACATGCCCACGCGCATTCTCGCGCTCGACACGCTGACGATCAACGCGATCGGCCTTGTCGTGCTCGCCGGGATCTATTGGGGCACGGAACTCTATTTCGAGGTCGCCTTGCTGTTCGCGATGGTCGGCTTCCTGACGACGGTCGCGTACTGCAAGTACATCTTGCGCGGCAATGTGATGGAGTAGATCGATGACCGACTTCGGCGACATCGCGGTTTCAGCCCTGATCTGTCTGGGAGCCTTCTTTCTCTTTGTCGGCTCGCTTGGCCTCGCCAAACTGCCGGACCTGATGCGGCGGCTGCACGGCCCGACCAAGGCGACGACGCTCGGCATCGGCTCGACGCTGATCGCCTCCATGCTCTACTTCATCTTGAAGGGAAATGCGCTGTCCATCCAGGAACTGCTGATCACGACATTCCTGTTTCTGACGGCACCGGTCACGGCGCTCATGGTGGCAAAAGCCCATCTCTTGCTCGACAAGAGCGAGGCGGCGAATCTGCCGCCGACCGGGCGCAAGGTTGGCTGGTCGGTGTTCGACGCGCCGCCGGCCCCGGAGTCGGAGGACGCCCCGTCCAAAGGCGACCAATGACGGTCAACTAAATACCAAGCGCGCCCGGCGGAGAGGCTGCCCGGGCGCCATCAAATTCGAGAAGGACGCAAAGCATGTTCATCGCCATGAACCGGTTCAAAGTACTCAAAGGCGCGGAAAACGATTTCGAGCAGGTCTGGCTGTCGCGTGAGACCCATCTCGAGGATGTCCCCGGCTTCGTCGAATTCCATCTCCTGAAAGGCCCCGAGCGGGAAGATCACGTGCTCTATGCCTCGCACAGCATCTGGCGTTCCCAAGCCGATTTCGAGGAGTGGACGCGTTCGGAAGCCTTCCGCAAGGCGCATGCGCGCGCCGGCGAGGGCAAGCCCCTGTATCAGGGCCACCCGGAGTTCGAAGGCTTCACGACCTTGCAGAAAGTGCGCGCGAAGGATGCCGCGGCCTAGCCGAAACTGACCAGGCCGCCGGCAGTCCAAGCGTTAGTTGACGCGTCTCACCTGCACCAGATTGTCGGAGAAGGTGGGCGCGTGGCCTAAGCTCGCGAACTCATCCGAACTGATGCAGTTCACCGAACCGTCAGACCGGTTGAGGCTCCGCCAATAGCCGAGCGTCGCGACGATGACGCCCTTGGTCGTCTCGGTGACGCGCGCCAAACCTTCGAAGTCGCCCCGCTCGTTGTAGACCCTGACGGGATCGCCATCGCGGATCGAGCGGGCCTTCGCGTCCGCTTTGTTCATCAGAATGAACTGCTCGCCTTGGCCTTGGATCTTGTGCGGCTCGTTGGCGTAGCACGAGTTCAGGAAGCCGTGGCTCTTCGGCGAGATGATGTTGAGCGGATATTGGTCCGCGAGCTTCCGGTTCGTGGCCGGGGATTCACGCGGCGGCAGATAGCCCGGAAGCGCATCCACATCCTCACCGGACTGCTTGTCCTCGTACATCATGCGGAACGGCGGCGCGACGAAGTTGGTGGCGCCGTGCAGGGAAAAACTCCACCTTGCCCGAGGCGTCGGGAAATTCCCCTCCGCATGCGGCAGCCGGTCGTCGGGCGTGCCGACCGCGAGGTGGAAATAGCCGTGCTTGCGGAAGTACTCCATATCGATGCCGGCCATCTGCGGCGCATCCCATTGGATGTAATGCTCCGCGAGCTCCATATCGCTCATGGTGAAGCGTGGATCGTCATCAAAGCCGAAGGCGGCGGACAGACGGCGGAAGATTTCCGCGTTCGATTTGGCCTCGCCGCGCGGCTCGATCGCCTTCTCGTTCAAGGTCAAATAGAAGTGTCCCCACGAGAACATCATGTCGTCGTGCTCGCCGGCCATGGTCGCGGGCAGGATGATGTCCGCATACGCGGCCGTGTCCGTGACGAAATGTTCGGCCGCCACGAAGAACAGGTCCTCGCGCGACAACCCGTCGACAATGCGATTGGTTTCAGGCGCTTGGCTGACAGGATTCGTGTTGTACACGAATAGACCCTTGATCGGTGGGTCGAGCTGCATGTCGCCGGTGAGCGCGCGGCCCAGCTGGAGATTGTTCACCACGCGCGTGTGCGGGCGGATGTAGTCGGGCCGCGAAACCTTGGCCCAGTCGATGGGAAACTCCCAGAGTGGCATCTGCAGAAGGCCGCCGCCCACATGCCGCCACGAACCCGCAAGCGCCGGAATTGCGCACACGGCCCGGATGGTCTGACCGCCACCCGCGTGCCGCTCCAACGCCACGCCCATGCGGATCACGGACGGCTGCACGCTCGCGAATTCGCGGGCGAACTGGGCCACGTCCTCGGCCGAAACGCCGGTGACCTCCTCCACATAGTCCGGCGTGAAGTCGAGCGCCCGCTGCGCCAGCTCGGGATAGCCGACGGTGTGTTCGTGCACCCATTCGTCGTCCACGTAATTCCCGCGGATCATGGCGGCGATGATGCCCATCGCGAGCGCGCCGTCCGTGCCGGGCTTGGGCGCGATATGCCAGTCGGCGGCCTTTGCCGTGCGTGACCGGTAGCTGTCGATCACCACAACCTTCGCGCCCTTCTTCTGCGCTTCCAGCACGAACGGCCAGTGATGCAGGTTCGTGGAAATGGAGTTGCACGCCCAGATCACGATGTACTTCGAATGGACGAAGCTCTCCGGATCGACGCCGCCGGTGGGCCCGACGGTCAAGAGCCAAGCGGTCGAGGAGCCGGACGCGCAGAACGTCTTTTCGTTCACGGTCGTCCCGAGGCGGTTGAAGAAAGCATCGCCGCAGGTCAGCCCCTGCACCAGCCCTTCGTTCCCGAGATAGCTGTACGGCAGGATGGCCTGCGATCCGTATTCATCGATAATGTCCGTCCACCGGGCGTGGATCTCGGCAATCGCCTCCTCCCACGATATCTCGATGAACTTGCGGCTGCCCTTGGGGCCGGCGCGGCGCAGAGGGTGCAGCACACGGTCCGGATTGTAGTGGTGCTCGTGGAAGTCCTTGAGCTTCACACACAACCCGCCGCGGGTCATGGGATGTTCCTTGTTCCCCCGGACGTCGACGAGCCTGCCGCCCTCGACCTCGTAGTACATGGCGCATGTATCCGGGCAGTCATGAGGACACCCACCAAAAAACCTCTCGCGTTTCGGCTGTTCGTTCACAAACTTCCTCCCTCTGTCGCGCTCTCGATGGCAGCTGTTGAAGGAAGCGTACGATGCGCAATCAGGGTTGTCGATTGTGCAGCGCGACAGGCAAACGCGTTATAGGACTCGCCCGCGCGAATAAGATCGCGCCAATCGGAAACAGCCGATCCAGGGACGCCCCCAACTGTTGCAAGCCTCGTTGGCCGGCCACGGTCGCCGCACGCCGCCGAACGCGCCTGCGGCCATATGAGGGATCCACCCCATACACCGATCGGGCGGACGTCCGTACGTTCCTTCCCAGTTCTGGCGGCCAAGCCAGCACACACAGCCTGAACCCACGAAGGAACACATCATGACCAAGATCGCTCAGACCACGACCACGTTTGCTTTTCTCTCGAAGTTCGCCTTCCTGATCCTCGCCGGCTTCATGTTCGCCGAGATCGCGGCGCCCGTACCGGCGGCGGCTGAGAGCGCTCAACAGTGCTACTCCCGCGGTAAGTCGGCCGGCCTGAAAGACGGCTACATGGACGGCTTCAACGACGCCTACAAGGCCTCGTTCAACGACACGATCATGGGCACCATGGATCTGTCGGCGCAAGAGTGCGCCAAGTACTACAAGAAGGGCTACAACGTCGGCTACAAGGCCGGCTGGAAAAACGGCCAGAAGGAAGGCAAGTCCGCCGGCGCGGAAGATGCCCAGGATTGGAAAGACGACCTGCGCGACCGGATGCGTGAGTGCATGCGCACCGGCAACAACTGCCCGTAACCGCGAAAGCCGACCCGGCCCTTGGTTCGGCTCTCTAGGACCGCAAAGGTCTTAGGGAGCCGATCCGCGTCTGTTCTCAAGCGCTAAGAGCCTCTCCGCCCAGGACCGCGCGAGTGGACCTACGGGGTCGGCGGCGGTCGATCCCCTCCCTCTCGCGCTGCCGATGTGGCACCGCCGAGATCAGGTCATAAAATAGCTGTGGTTTGGGCGTTAGCTTGGGGCCTTCCACGTTTCGTGCTTGGAAATCCGCCGCTTCCCGCCGTCAGCCACGCTGGACCAAAGGCCAGGGGCCGATATCATGGGCCAATACACAGTCGCTCAGTTGAATAAATTCCGCGACACGAGCCACTGTTCGACCTGTGTCCATTATAGCGGCTGTGCGCTATGGCTCTCGCTACTGCTTATGAATGAGGAAGTGAGCCATCCGGGGCTGGATCTGATCGTGCCGGACATTGCGGAGCCCTGCCCCATGTTCTTCCCTTGGACGACGGACGGCCAAAGACGACAGTCCGTGCATCGCCGGCCATACGTCCAGGCGAGCTACCCCGAGCACTGAACCGGGAACCCTCGATAACCTGCGGAATCGTACAACCGAGCTGCTGGTGCGGACGGCGGGGATCGAACCCGCACGGCCTTTCGGCCTCAGGATTTTAAGTCCTGTGTGTCTACCAATTCCACCACGTCCGCGGAGCGAGCGGGACGCGCGCCGCACGTCCCTCGCCGGAGCCGGACCGCCCTACGGGCGGCCTAGCCTTGGAGAATAGCCCTACTAACCGTTGCGATACGGTTTGTCTAAGGGCACCCGCCCGGCGGACGTGAAGGCGCCCCTTAAGAGGGCGCCTTCTTGGTGCGTTTCTTGGTCCCGGACGCTTCCTTGGCGGGCTCTTCATCGGAAGGCTTGTCTTCAGAAGACTTGTCCTCCGCAGGCTTCTCCTCCGAAGAGTCGCCCTTCGGGGCCTCTTCTTTGGACGTGTCCGCCTCGGACGGCGCTTCTACCGGCTCGGCCTTCGACTCTTCCTTGGCCTCGGCTTCGGCCTTCTCCTCGGGTTCCGGCTTGGCCTCGGGTTCCGGTTTAGCCTCGGGCTCAGCTTTGGCCACCGGCACCGGTTTGGCTTCGGCTTCGGGCGCCTTCTCCTCCGGCTTTTCCTCGACCGGTTCCGGTAACGGCTTCGTTCCGGATTCCAAGCTCGCGCGCATCAGCAGGAAGAGCACAACGGCGTTCAGAAGATGCCAGATGAAGTGCGTACCGGTGTTGCGCCCCTCGATGACGATGCTGCTGCAATAGGCCATGTCGAGCGACCGCAGCAGGATCGACGCTGCGAAGACGAGCGTCGCGGCCAGAACATAGGGCGCAGCCTTGTGGCGCCGCTCCGCCAGCAGCATGCTGACGATGACGAGTACGCCAAGCGCCGGGAGATAGCCGACACTGCCGTTCATGCAGACCTTCGCCCCGTCCGGCGCGCCGGTCACAAATCCGACCCCACCGTCCCAGCAGTGAACCTGGGTCGCCGCGCCGCAGTCCGGCGAAGAGCACGACCAGGAAGACCGTCCATCCGGGCGGCACATTCAAGAACCGGTTCAAGGCGAAGCCGAGATAGACCAGCATGAACACGGCAATGGGGATCACGTCCGCAAGTTCGGTGCCGCGATCCGCATAGACATGGAAGGCGACGCTGCCGAAGCAGATCGCGAACACGAGCGCTACGAACAGATAGTGATCGGCGCTGCGTTGCTCCGGCGGCCGCCACAAGACGAGCTGCCAGAAGATCAGAGCGGCTAGAAAGAAGCCGACATTGGAAATGGCGTTGATGGGCTCGGCCCACAGGGCCTCGCTCGTTCCCCGTTCGCAGTAGATATAGACGCGCTCGCCTAACGTCATGGTCCCTTGTCCTTTCGTCCCGTCACTCCAGGAAAGAGGTTCCCCCTAGCGGCATGCAGCGCACCGCCGACGGCGCTCGTCTGAAACCAGACGCGCTCCGTTGTTTTGTATTTTCAGCAGCACCCTCAGGCTCATGATAACCGCGAAAGAGCCGCGCTGTCAGCGTTGTCATGAAATTGATGCGGACGAAACGGTACGTAGCCTGAGCGAAACTCCGCGGACCATGCCCTAGCCTTTTGCTTTTGGGAGGGAAATCCGGAAGCTGAGCTTCTCGCGCTGCTGGTCGGTCGCCGGCAAAGATGACCGCAAGGGCAGGTCCTCCGCCTGCTGACTCATCGATATCTAAGTCACTTGCCGCCAAACCGACACGCCACGACGTCGCTTGGCCCAAACGGTTGCTTGCCCTATGACTGGCCGTATGACCGATCGGCGATCGTCTTCTCTTTTGAGGCTCCGCGCATGCTGACACGGCTTCTCACAGTCTGGCACCGCATCTGGATGAGCCTTTGGGCTCTCCCTCTGCTGATGGTGCTCGTTGCGCGCGCGCCCTGCTCGCGGTCCATCTGCCGCTGAGTCAAGGCGACAACTCGGTCTGGTTCCTCTATAGCGGCAGCGCCGAGGAGGCCCCGCCCTTCCTGACCAGTCTCGTCACCGCGATGATCACCATGGCCACGCTGGTCATCTCGATCACGATGGTCGTGCTGACACTGGCAGCCCAGCAACTGGGCCCGCGTCTCATCCGCAGCTTCATGGCGGACCGCCGCACCCAAGTGACGCTCGGTCTCTTCTTCGCGACGGTCGTCTATCTCCTGCTGGTTCTCCGCGGGGCCTACGGCAATGTCGAGCAAGTGCCCAATCTCGCCGTCAGTATCGGGACGCTTCTTGTTCTGCTTTGCCTCGTGGCGCTGCTGGTGTTCGTGCATCACCTCGCCCGATCCATCATCGCCGACAACACGATCGAACGGGTGGGTGAGACTCTCGACGACGACATCGAGCGCCTGCTCCCCGAGCAGGACGCCAAAAGTGCAAGCGAGCCTGACACGCGTCCCTCCGAGACCGGCACGCCCTTAAGCCTGACGGCCAACGGTTACGTGCAGGCCCTCGATTATGAGGGACTGGTCGATTGCGCGAAGGATGCGGATGCGGTCATCGAGATCTCGTTCAAGCCGGGGCGGCACGTGGTCGAGGGGTCGACCTATGCCTGGATCAGCCCCACCAGTGCTGCGAACGACGACATTCGGGACCAGATCGAAGACTGCGTCGTGGTCGGCGGCGAGCGCACTTCGGTTCAGGACGTCGAAGCCCCCATACGCCAACTCGTGGAAGTGGCTTTGCGCGCGCTCTCGCCCAGCATCAACGACCCCTTCACGGCCATGGCCGTCATCGACCGGCTGACCACGTCACTCGCCAAGATCATGCGGCGGGGATCGGCGCAATGCGTCTGGACGGACGAGGATGGCGCCGTCCGGCTCATCGCACCGCATTCGACCTTTGCCGACATCGTCCAGGAAGCGTTCCGGCAAATCCGTCAGCACGGTTCGGAGCAACCGGCAATTCTGATCCGATTGGTGGAGAGCCTCGGACAATTGCTGGCGCTAGCAAACAAGGATCAGCGCGCGGCCCTCAAGGAGCAGGTCGAAATCGTGCTCGAGACCGGACGCCGCGACATTGCACAGAAGCAGGACCTGGAAGCCCTGGAGCGACGCGCCGCAGAAGCCTTGGGCCGTGCGGACGAAAAGAAGCCCAAGAAGGGCTAGCTCTTCGCCTTTGGCAGCGAGACCCGGATGTTGAGCTCTTTGAGCTGCTCGGGAGACACTTCCGACGGCGCGCCCATCAGCAAGTCTTCCGCCTGCTGATTCATCGGAAACATCACCACCTCGCGCAAATTCTCCTCGCCACAAAGCAGCATCACCATACGGTCGATGCCCGGCGCGATACCGCCATGGGGCGGTGCCCCGTATTGCAGCGCGCGCAGCATGCCGCCGAACCGGGCCTCGAGCTCTTCCTTCGGGTAGCCGGCGATGGCGAAGGCCTTCTCCATGATCTCCGGCTTGTGGTTCCGGATCGCGCCCGAGGACAGCTCCACGCCGTTGCAGACGAGGTCGTACTGGTAGGCGAGAACCTCCTCCGGCTCCATCGTGTCGAGCGCTTCGAGTCCGCCTTGCGGCATGGAGAACGGGTTGTGCGAGAAGTCGATCTTCTTCTCGTCCTCGTTCCACTCGAACATGGGGAAGTCGACGATCCAGCAGAAATCGAAACGGCCCGAGGCGGTGAGCTTCAGCTCCTCGCCGATCTTGGTACGCGCCCGCGCGGCGAAGTCGACAAAGTCCTTCGGCAGACCCGCCACGAAGAACACGGCATCGCCGTCGGCGAGACCCAGCTGGGTCCGGATCGCCTCGGTGCGCTCAGGTCCGATGTTCTTGGCGACGGGACCAGCCCCCTCGCCCTCGCGGAAAAAGATGTAGCCGAGGCCCGGCTGCCCCTCGCCTTGCGCCCACGAGTTCATCCGGTCGCAAACGGCGCGGCTGCCGCCGGTCTTCCCTGGTATCGCCCAGACACGCGCATTTTCGTCCTTGTCCAGCATGCCGGCGAAGACCTTGAAGCCGGAGCCGCGGAAGTGCTCGGACACGTCTTCCATCTCGATCGGGTTACGCAGGTCCGGCTTGTCCGTGCCGTATTTGTGCATCGCCTCTTTGTAGGGAATGCACGGAAACTTCTCGGTGACAGGCTGGCCGTTGCCGAAGTCCACGAACAGGCCTCGAATGATCGGCTCGACCGTGTCGAAGATGTCCTCTTGGGTGACGAAGCTCATCTCCAGGTCGAGCTGATAGAACTCGCCCGGCGAGCGGTCCGCGCGCGCATCCTCGTCGCGGAAGCACGGCGCGATCTGGAAGTAGCGGTCGAAGCCCGCCATCATGATGAGCTGCTTGAACTGCTGCGGCGCCTGCGGCAGCGCGTAGAACTTGCCCGGATGCACACGGGACGGCACGAGATAATCACGTGCTCCTTCCGGCGAGGAGGCCGTCAGGATCGGCGTCTGGAACTCAAAGAAGCCGGCGTCGCGCATGCGCTCGCGGATAGAGGAGATGATCTCGGCGCGCTTCATAACGTTGGCGTGCAGCGTCTCGCGGCGCAGGTCGAGGAAGCGGTAACGGAGCCGCGTCTCTTCGGGATAGTCCGGCTCGCCAAACACCGGCAGCGGCAGTTCGGCCGACTCGGACAAGATATCGAGATCGGCAACGCGAACCTCAACCTCGCCGGTGGGCAGGTTCGGATTGACCGTGTCCTCGGAACGCGCGACGACGGTGCCATCCACGCGCACCACCCATTCCGGCTTCAAAGTCTCGACCGTCGCAAAGACCGGCGAATCGGGGTCGGCGACGATCTGCGTGATGCCGTAGTGATCCCGTAAATCGATGAACAGCAGCCCGCCATGGTCGCGGATGCGATGCACCCAGCCCGAAAGGCGAACGGTATTCCCGACATCGGCGCTACGAAGCGCGCCGCAAGTATGAGTGCGAAAAGCGTGCATGGCTCTATAATCTGTGGCGGAGGGACGGTTTTATCGCTGACGCCTGCTGTTCGAAGGCGAGCGGAACACCGCACGGGAAGGCTCCCCTTGTCAAGGCGGAGGCGCAGGTTTCAGTATCGCGTCGGAGACCCGGCCTCACCGCCCCGCCAAACCCGTTTTTGGGCCCCCGGTATTCAGGGCACTTGGCCATGCGCCTATCCTTAGGCTATATCCGCGATCCATGAATCTCATCACAACCACAGAAGACCTTGAGGCCGCCTGCGCCGACCTCGCCAAAGCCCCGTTCGTTACGGTCGACACCGAATTCATGCGCGAACAGACCTTCTGGCCGCGCCTGTGTCTCATCCAGATCGCGGGCGGCGACACCGAAGTCCTTATCGACAATCTGGCGCCCGGTATCGATCTGAAGCCGTTTTTCGACCTGATGGTCGACGAAAACGTCCTGAAGGTTTTTCATTCCGCACGCCAAGACATTGAAATCGTTCACCATATGGCGGGCGTCGTACCCCACCCGATCTTCGACACGCAAGTGGCGGCGATGGTCTGCGGCTTTGGCGAAGCGGTCAGCTACGCCATGCTGGTGAAGCGCCTGCTGGGCCGCAATCTCGACAAGAGTTCCCGCTTCACCGATTGGAGCCGCCGTCCGCTCTCGGAACGGCAACTCACCTACGCCTTGGGCGACGTGACCCATTTGCGCGACCTCTATCCCAAGCTCCAGGCCCAGCTCGACAAGTCCGAGCGGGCGAGCTGGCTCATTGAGGAAATGGCCGTCCTGACCGACCCCGCCACCTACGAGCTCCATCCGGAGCACGCTTGGCGGCGGCTCAAGATGCGCATCAAGACGCAGAAGGCCCTCGCCGTTCTCATGGAGCTGGCGGCCTGGCGCGAACGCGAGGCGCAAAGCCAGGACGTGCCACGCTCACGCGTTCTCAAGGACGAGGCGCTCTACGATATTGCCGGCCAGGCGCCGCGCACGGTCGAGGACCTCGGGGGTCTGCGATCGCTGCACAACGGCTTCGCCCGGTCCTCTCGCGGTCGCGGCGTGCTGGAGGCCGTGGAGCGCGGTCTTGCGCGCGATCCGGCCACAGTGCCCCCGCTTCAGCGCGGCGAGCCGATGCCGCCCGAAGCCCAAGCGGTGATGGACCTGCTGCGCGTGCTGCTGAAGGCCACGGCGGGCCGGCACGGCGTCGCGCCCAAGCTGATCGCCACGACGGATGAACTCGAGCAGATCGCCCGGTCGAACGATGCGGACACCGCCGCCTTGCGGGGCTGGCGGCTCAAGCTTTTCGGTGAGGACGCGCTGGCGCTTAAGCGGGGCGAACTGGCCCTCACCATCCGCAAAGGCGCGGTGGCGCTGCTAGCGCCGGAAGAACCAGAAGACGGCTCCTAGCAGGAGCGCCACGATCAGTCCCGTGGTGAACGGCACGTAGAAATAGAAGCTGCCGAGATCCACGACGATGTCGCCGGGCAAGCGGCCGAGGCCGTACTGCACGCTCGCCATGGTGAGCAGGATCACCAGCAGCACATAGAACACGACGGTGCCGGGAGAGCGCATCGGCTAACCCCGCCGCCACTGCTCGATCCGCAAGCGCACGGTCGTCCGCACGGGGCAGCGCGTCGATGACCTCCACAAAGCCGCGCAGTTCCGAGCGGAGTCCGTGGATCTGATCGATGAGGTTCAGTAGGACCGGGACATCCTCCTCGTCGAACCCCATCTCGTCCTCGAGATTGCAGATCAGCGCGACCCGGGCGATATCCGCCTCCGAGTAGCGGGGAGCCCCATCCTCCTCGGGCTTGACCAGGCCCTGCGATACGAACACACGCAACCGCGTCACCGTGAGACGCGACACCCGTGCGACAACGTCCTCCTCGGTCAGCATCACGCTTGCTCCTTCATTGTCCGCCGCGGGTCGTAGGCGTGGGTCTTCTTCCACTCCTCGATGAAGGCCTTGAGCTCATCGTCGACCTTCTCGGGCATCACCACGTTGAGCTTCACCAGCTGATCGCCCTTGCCTTTGACGCCCCGCCCCTTCAGCCGGAGCGTCTGTCCGGCATTGGCGCCGGCGGGCACCGTCATGGCGACCTTGCCGCCGATGGTCGGAATCTCGACTTTGCCCCCCAGGACCGCCTCGTCGAGACTGATCGGCAGCTCGACCACGATGTCGTTGCCCTCGCGCTTGAAGACGGGGTGCGGCCTCACGCCGACCTCGACCAGCGCGTCACCCGGCGGTCCTTCGCCGAGACCCGGATGCCCTTTGCCCTTGAGCCGCAGGACCTGGCCAGCGTTGACGCCCGGCGGAATGGTGACGTCGAGCGTACTGCCGTCGGGGAGCGTGATGCGCGTCTTGGTGCCGTTGACCGCATCGAGAAATGGAATATCGAGGTGGTACTGCGCGTCCTGTCCCGGCATAGAAAAACGCGCGCCTCCACGCTGACTGCGGCCGCCCATACCGGCGCCGCCCATTCCCCCGCCAAACATGTCGCCGAACAGATCGCTGAAATCGCCCATGTCTTCGTAGCCGGCCGAGGAGTGGTAGCGCGCTCCTCCCGGCCCGCCCGCATATTCGCGGTAGTAGCGCGCCTCGGGCCGCTCCTGTCCGCTCGCGTCGATCTCGCCGCGGTCGTACTTCCCGCGCTGCTCCTCGTCTTTCAGGATCGAATAGGCGTGCGAGATCTCCTTGAACTTCTCCTCCGCGACCTTGTCGCCGGGATTGAGGTCCGGGTGCAGCTTCTTGGCGAGCTTGCGGTACGCTTGGTGATTTCATCAGCGCTCGCGGTCTTGGCGACGCCTAGTGCGGAATAAAGATCGTCTGCCATCGTTATCTCAGGTCTGAATTTTGGTCTGAGCCGGTCTTAGGGCTTGGGTGGTGTCGAAATGATAGGGTCGAAGAGAACGGGAAAGCCCAGAGCCGGGCATTTTTCCCTTTGCTCATGGTGATTTGGGGTCTGCACCTGCGTTCAGCAACCTTGAGGATAGCGGCCATGGGACCCGGTCAGCTCGCGACGAGTTGGAACGGCTCGCCAATCCGAATCTCGGGCTCGCAATCCAACAGATTGGCGAGGGTCTTGAAGCGGCGGCTGACACGTTCGCCTTCGAGATCCGCATAGGGTTCCGGCAAGGTCCAAATCAGCCGGTCGCCCTCGTAGGTGAGCGGGGTATGCGGCAGCACGCCGGGCATAGCCGCGGAGACCATATGGGCGACGCGGAACGCCGCGCCCAGAATTTTTGCGCGCCTCAGGGATTCTTTGTCGACCAACTCGACCAGCCCCTGGCTCAACTCGTCGCTCACCACGCCTTCGTTGCGGTAGTAGGAGGTCAGAGCCAGGAACGCGCGGCCGGGGTGATCGACGCCAATGAGATCCCCATTCGTGATCAGATTGAGGCTCTGGGCGCCGCGATAATCGGGATGGGCGCGCCAGCCGATATCGGAGAGGAGGCACGCGGCATGACGCAGACGCGTCTGCTCGGGCGTCTCCACCGGCCCCGGAACGCGGAATAGGCCGTCCGTCCAACTCAGCAATTCGTTGGCATTCTCAACCGAACGGGCGCGCTGCACCGCAAGCACATGGCAAGCCTCGATCAGCGGATCCTTGGCGCGCTCCTCGGCGCTCAGCAGGCTGTACAGCAGCCCCTCGCGGATGCCGAACACCGACGTCACGATGGACCGCGGCTTCATCTGCTTGATGAGGCGTTCGAGCACCAGCGCACCGTAGGGCAACGTCTCGCGCCGGGCGCTGGAGACGTCGCGTAGTCCTGGCATGTCGTCGTCCAGCCGGCCGTATAGGCTGCTGACGAATTTCAGCGCGTCCTGCCCGTCCATCCGGTAGTTGTGCATGACGCGCAACGGATAGTCCGTCTGGGCCATATGCAGGCGCGCCACGGCGCGCCAAGTCCCGCCGATCGCGTAGAAGTCGCGGCCCCGCCCCTTCTCGAGCCACGTCACCTTCGAAAACTCCGAATCGATGACCTCACGCGCCTTCTTCAGGTTTCCGCCCGACACGTCGATCAGACGAAGGCCCCCAAGCGGCAGCGTGAGAGCGTCGGACAACCGGCCGCCCCGCACATCCACCAACTCCAGGCTGCCGCCGCCGAGATCGCCCACGAATCCATCGGCCGCATAGATACCCGAGACGACGCCGAGCGCGGCGAGCTCGGCTTCCATGGTACCGGACAGCACCGTGATTGGATGCCCGAGCACCTCCTGGGCCTTGGCGATAAAGTCGGGACCGTTTTTCGCATCCCGTGCCGCCGCGGTGGCGATCACCTCGGTCCGGTGCACGTGAAGCTGCGCGATGAGCGCGCGAAACCGCCGTAGGGCCCGAAGAGCGCGCGCGACGCCAGCGGGCTCGAGGCTGCCGGTGCTCGCGACCGTCCGGCCCAGCCCGCACAGCACCTTCTCATTGAAGAGCGGTGCGGGCGCATGCGTGGCGCTGTCATAGACGATCAGCCGCACCGAGTTGGAGCCGATGTCGACTACCGCAACCGGCGCGCGTTTCTTCCTCCCGGCCATGGCGAGAGACTAGAGGGTCTCGTCGACCCGCGTAAAGCGCGGAGGCATGTTTTCCGGTAGAGAAGTGCCCCGTCCCGACAGGCTGGGGTTGGTCATGAAGTAGTTCTGGGCGCTGAAGGGCTCTTCCCCTTCCCGCGGATTGATGCGGACCGAGTTCCCGTCCGGCAGAACGCGCCAGCTCTGAAGATTGTCCTTCAGATTCGCCACCATGATTTGATCCAGAATCTGCTCGTGCACCGTGGGGTTCTTGATGGGCGTCATGGCCTCGACGCGGCGGTTGAGGTTGCGGGGCATCATATCGGCGGAGCTGATATAGACGGCCGCCTTCCGGTGCGGCAGCCCATGTCCTGCCCCGAAGCAATAGATGCGGGAGTGCTCCAGGAAGCGCCCGACAATGCTCTTCACGTGGATGTTCTCCGACAGGCCCGGTACGCCCGGCCGAAGGCAGCAAATGCCCCGGCAGACGAGATCGACTTCGACGCCCGCCTGGCTCGCCTCGTAGAGCGCATCGATGATTTCGGGATCGACCAGCGAGTTCAGCTTCATCCAGATGGCGGCGGGCCGGCCGGCCTTGGCGTGATACATCTCCTCGCGTACGTGATCGAGGATGCGCGCCCGGATTCCGCCGGGCGAGACCGCCATGGACTCGAGCTCCGCCGGTTCGGCATAGCCCGTCACATAGTTGAAGATGCGGGACAGATCGTTGCCGATCGACCGGTCGGCGGTGAAATAGGACAGGTCCGTGTAGATCTTTGCCGTGACCTGATGATAGTTGCCGGTCCCCACATGGCAGTACGTGGCCAGTTCGCCGCGCTCGCGCCGGACGATCAGGCTGAGCTTGGCGTGCGTCTTGAGCTCGATGAAGCCGTAGACCACTTGCACGCCGGCGCTTTCGAGGTCGCGCGCCCATTTGATGTTGGCTTCTTCGTCGAAGCGTGCCTTGAGCTCGACCACCGCCGTCACGGACTTGCCGGCCTCGGCGGCCTCCTTCAGCGCTTCGATGATGGGCGAGGTCTTGCTGGTCCGGTAGAGCGTCCATTTGATTGCCACGACGTCAGGATCGGCCGCAGCCTGCTTCAGGAACTGCAGGACCACATCGAAGGACTCGTAAGGGTGATGCACCACGATGTCCTTCTTGGCGATGGCTGCAAAGCAATCGCCGTGGTGCTCGCGGATGCGCTCGGGGAAACGGCTGACATAGGGCGCGAATTTGAGGTCCGGACGATCGGCCACGATGAGCTGGTCGGTGTCCGTCAGCCCGATCAGGCCCTTCTGCACGAAACTCTCTTGTTCCGTGACCTTCAGCTCCTGCATGACGAAGCGCTGCAGCCGCGACGGCATGGTCGCTTCCATCTCGAGCCGGATGACCGAGCCGCGCTTCCGGCGCTTGAGCGCCGATTCGAACACGCGCACGAGATCTTCGGCCTCTTCCTGGACCTCGATGTCACTGTCGCGCACGACGCGGAACGCCCCTTGGCTCCGCACCCGGTAGCCGGGGAACAGCCGTGAGACGAAAATGCCGACAACGGTCTCCAGCCGCACGAAGCGAACCCCCGTCACATCGTCCTTGCCGTCCGGCAGCCGGATAAAGCGGTCGAGCTGGGAGGGGATCGGCAGCAGCGCGTGCATGGTGCGGAACGATCCTTCGCGCACCAGTTCCAGCCCCAGCGTGAATCCGAAATTCGGAATAAACGGGAACGGATGAGCCGGATCGACGGCGATCGGGGTCAGCACCGGGAAAATTAGATTGAGGAAATGATCCTCGAGCCAGCTGCGCTCCGGATCTGTCAGTTGGTCGGCGGTGAGAACGTGAATGCCCGCTTCGCCGAGAAGAGCCTCCAGCGCGACCCAGGTCTCCTGCTGCAGGGCGGTCAGATCGGCGACGGAGCGATTAATCCGGTCGAGCTGCTGGGCCGGCGTCAGACCGTCCTGACTCGGCGTCTCGATCCCGGCCACCATCTGCGCCCGCAGGCCCGCGACGCGGACCATGTAGAACTCGTCGAGATTGTTTGCCGAAATAGACAGGAAGCGAAGGCGCTCCAACAAAGGATGGCGCTCGTTCTCGGCCTCTTCCATCACGCGCTTGTTGAAGTTCAGCCAGGACAATTCGCGATTGAAGTAGCGGCTCGGGCCATAGGCGGCGATTCGGGCAACCGCGCCTTCCGGCTCTATCGCTTCCGGAACATTCATCTATATCCTCTTGGAAAAAAGGGCATTGTGCGCCCGCCAGCTCCTTCAGGGTAGAGCCGTCATGTTAGGCCGACAACTGTATCACCGGCGTAACGGTAAACGTCAAATTCAGTGCCTTACTCAATCGTCGCAGCACGCTCCAGCGCCTCGGCGACCAGTTGCCGGCTGATCTTCCGGCCTGAGCGCAGGGCCGCCTGATCGACGGCCTCCACTGCCGCGGCAGCGGCTTCCAGCGACCGGTCGATCCTGACAGCCAGGAACTCAAGCACCTTGGGCTCGATGGTGAGTTGGCGGTCCGAGAAGTGTTTCAGCATGACCGTCCGCAGCAGCACCTCGTCCCGGCGCGCAATCTCCGTCACCGGGACCGCACTGAGCCGCGAAAGCAGGTCCGGTAGAGCGAATGGCCAGCGATTGGGGCTGATCCGCGCGGTCAGAAGCACCGAGAAGCGTTTCTCCGCGGCGAGATTCAAAAGGTGGAACAGCGTCCGCTCGTCGAACCCGGCCCGGTCGGCGTCCTCCACCGCGATGGCTGACCCTGGGGGCCGCGCATCAAGCGAGCGCACGTCCAGGGTCGTCGGGTCGAGCGCCTCGGCGCCGGACCGCTCCTGCCAGACGCGGACGAGATGGGTCTTGCCGCTCGCGGGCGGTCCCACGAGCACCTGCACCGGCCCCGGCCAATCGGGCCAGGCATCCACCATCCGGACGGCCGCGAGATTGCAGTCGCTGACAAGGAAATCCTCCGCGCCCAGAGCCGCCCGGTGCGGCAGATCAAATGCAAGCTGCCCCGGACTCACGGCGTCCGGACCTCGGGCCGGGATGCACCGTTGCCGCCCTTCGCGCGTGCCGCCTGAACGCCCTGCGGCCGCGCGTGCCCTTGCGGCCGGTGGATTGGCTCGGGCTGCTCAGGCTCGTAGCTCATCATGTGCCGCAGCCATCCGAAGAAATAGACAAGGGCCGACAGGACCGTGAGCCCGCCCGTGACCCAGATGAGCACGCTCACGAGCCAGCTCACGCCGAGGCCGAGCCCTAATTGGGCCAGGACAAACCCTGCCAGGGCGATCTGCGTGAATGTGTTGATCTTGCTGACGATGAGCGGCTTGACCTCGACGGGGCGCCACATCATCCATGCCAGCAGGACCGCGCCGACGATGAGAATGTCGCGGCTGACCACGATGATCACCAGCCAGACCGGCAGGTGCCCCGAAATCCCCAGCGCCACATAGATCGCGACGAGCAGCGCTTTGTCGGCGATCGGATCGAGATAGGCGCCGAGCTCCGTGCGCCAGCCATAGCGCTTGGCGAGATAGCCGTCGGCCGCGTCCGAAAGTCCCGCCAGCAGGAACACCACAAACGCCGCGTAGAAGTCTTGGTCGATGATCAGCCAGATCAGAAGCGGGACGGACAAGATCCGCGCAAATGTCAGCGTATTGGGGATATTCACCGGCGCTTCTCCCAAGCGTCTTTATGTTCTGGGGTGCTTCGTGCCCGGAGATTATCAGACTGCAGCGGCTCCGCAGCCGAATTTCCGCAAGCCCCAAAAAGCCGCAGGACCAGGCCCCTCATGGTCCAATCGCGCGCATCACGAGCGTCCCGTCTCGCTCATAGAGGCCGATCCCATTCTGGGCGAGTACGGCCTGCAACTGGTCGGCAGAGCCCTCATAGTCGAACACCACCTCGGCGGTGCGGGCGGACCTGGACACGATCTCGAAGTCCCGAAGATCCTCCACACGCTGAAGCCCAAAATGAATCTGCTGCCAATCCCTTACGCTGAAGAACTCAATGACCGCGCCAACCCGGCCGAGCGCTTCGTCTGGGATTGTTGACGCCTCCTCGGGATAAAGCGCACCGCGCCGCAAGGGCACCTCCACCGCCGCCTCGAAGGCGGGATCGAGCCGCTGCTTCCAGCGCCGTTCGAGGATGCCGAGTCCCAATCGGGCCACGCGCTCCTCCGTCCCCTCCAGGTCATGCGGATCGACGGCTGTCGTCGCCACGGCATCGACATCGCCCGCGGCGTCATCGCCCACGAGGTGGAGACGAAAGAACCCCTCCGCGATCTCCCCGACGGCCACGACGAGACCGCCATAGCCATAGGTACTGCGCAAGGTCGCATAGGCCCCCTCGTCGCCCGCGAGAACGGCCTTGACGGTCCCAGCCTCGAGATCGTCGCGGAGCGCGGCCAACTCAGCCGGCGCGACTCCGTTGTCGAGATCCAAACGCTCCCACGCCTGCCGCCAGTCCGTACTCGCATCCGTCGCAACGACGTCATCCTCGAGCATCACCGGCAGGATCGAAATTGGCGACGCCTGGCTCTCGACAAACGGTATGGAGCGGCTGGTCAAAAGCTGGCGAACGGCGTCCGGATAGAAGCGCACGTCGACGACCCCGATATACCGTCTCGCCGAGGTCTTCTCGCTGTGGATCGCGACGCCCGCGACGAGCCCTTCGATCTCACGATGGGAGAATGACGGCAGGCGTTCCTGCCAGCTGAGCGGCGCCAGCCTCTTGAGCAGAACTTGCATCGCCAGGGTCTCGGCCTTCGCCATGCCCCTCTCCCGCGCAACCACGGCATCCTTGGCCGTGACGTCGACCCGGACGTTGGCGACATTGAAGAGACTGGCGGCGCCGGCGGGACCCAAGCCCAGCAAAGCGATGCCCAGCAGCGCCACGGCCCCCAGCAGGACAACGCGACTCAATTTGGCAGAAGACGGCGCGAAGCCCCTGAAAGCATTGGCTGACTGATTCGCCATCAACCGCTCCGCGATTCGCGCCGGAATCGCACGTTCCGCCGCCATTGGGGGAGGATAGACGCACGGGTTACCGCCGCTCCGGCTCTCTCCTGTGGGCACCCTTGCCTCTATCCCTCTTGCCTGCCAAGAGTGTTATGACAGAACTCTGGAACGTGCACCCCGCTTGGCTGCGGACCCGAATTCCCAACTGCCACCTGAACACGACGCGCCCCACCAAGCCTGAAGAGTCCATGCCCGAAGACAAGCCGCTGACCTATCGTGAGGCCGGTGTCGATATCGATGCCGGAAACGCTCTCGTGGACGCGATCGGTCCCCTCGCCGCCAAGACGAAGAGACCAGGCGTCCTCGGCAATCTCGGCGGCTTCGGCGGGCTGTTCGATCTGGCCGCCTGCGGCTTCACGACCCGGTTCTCGTGGCCGCCACCGACGGCGTCGGGACCAAGCTGAAACTCGCCATCGACACGGGCCTGCACGGAGGCATTGGCATCGACCTCGTGGCCATGTGCGTCAACGACCTCGTCGTGCAAGGCGCCGAGCCGCTCTTCTTCCTCGACTATTTCGCGACCGGACGGCTGGAGGTGGGCGTCGCCGCCGAGGTGGTCGCCAGCATCGCCGACGGATGCAGTCAGGCCGGCTGCGCGCTCATCGGCGGAGAAACTGCCGAGATGCCCGGCATGTACGGCGATGGCGACTACGACCTCGCAGGCTTCGCGGTGGGCGCGGTTGAGCGGGACGCGATCCTGCCCCGGCCCGACGTCGCCGCGGGCGATGTCCTGATCGGCCTGCCCTCGTCGGGCGTGCACGCCAACGGTTTCTCGCTCGTGCGCCGCGTGGTCTCTGCGTGCGGCCTTGGCTGGAACGATCCGGCGCCCTTCGCGCCCGAGGCCAAGCTCGGAACCAGCCTCCTCGCACCGACCCGCATCTACGTCCGCCAAGTGCTTGATACGATTCGGGCAAACCCCGGGGCCGTAAAGGCTCTCTGCCACATCACCGGCGGCGGCCTGATCGATAATCTGCCGCGCATCCTGCCCGGGACCGTCGCGGCCACGATCGACACGAACACCATCGACATGCCGGCCGTGTTCTCCTGGCTCCAGGCGGAGGCTCGGCTCGATGCCCACGAAATGTTCCGGACGTTCAACTGCGGTGTCGGCATGGTCGTCGCCGTGGCGCCGGACGATGCCGAACGCGTCGCTGCGAGCCTCGGGCCGGAGGCGCGCACAATCGGGGGGCTGGCCGAGCGGGGTGACGGACCGGCGGTCGTGCTCGGCGCCGGGGCAGCCGGGGTCATGAGCGCGAAGACGCGCGTCGGAGTTCTGATCTCGGGCCGCGGCAGCAATCTGCAGGCACTCATCGATGCCGCCAAGGATCCCGACTATCCGGCAGAGCTTGTGCTCGTGATCTCGAACGTGCCCGACGTACAGGGCCTCGATCGCGCCGATGAGGCCGGTATCCCGACCTGCACCATCAAGCACAAAGATTTCCCCTCGCGCGAAGCCTTCGAAGCCGCCCTCAACGATGCGCTGGACGGCGCCGGCGTGGAGCTTCTCTGCAACGCCGGCTTCATGCGCCTCCTGACGGAAAGCTTCGTGTCGCGCTGGCTGAACCGCCACCTCAACATTCACCCCTCGCTCCTGCCCGCCTTCAAGGGCCTCGACACTCATGCACGCGTCCTGGATGCGGGTGCGCGCATCAGCGGCTGCACGGTTCATTTCGTGCGCGCGGCGATGGACGACGGTCCGATCGTGGCCCAAGCGGCCGTCCCGGTGTTGCCGGACGATACTGAAGACGATCTCGCCGCAAGGGTGCTGGCGGCCGAGCATCGTCTCTACCCCCACGCTCTGCGGCTCGTGGCGTCCGGTCAGGTCACGGTGGACGGCGAACGTGCCGCCGGCATGCCCTGGGGGTCTGGGGAGCCCGCCCTTTTTTCGCCCCCGCTGAAGGGCAGTTTTTGAGCGGACGTCAAAAAACCAGGAAAAATAGTATGGGTGCTCCAGCAAACTTGACGCATCGCAAGTCTGTGCGGCGCAAGGGCCCGTAGACAATGCAGACGAGCGGATGCTAGGAACAACATCTATTCAGTCGATCTCCGCAACAACGACCGCGCGCGCAAGATTCTTGCAGACCGGAGGTTGCCCGAGACCTAGTGCTGATCTTGCGGTTTGGCCCCAAGCCCTGTCCGGCACACTTGGCCCAACGGGGTTCTCTGGCCCAACAATAAGAGGGATGGCGTAAATGGCGGACATGACGGTCGCCTACTCTCCGTCGCACGGCCTCGGAGAAGAAGACAGCATTTGGTTCAAGCTATCGGCGCTGTTGAACCAAGAGGATCCTATGCAGGTCCTCATTGCCCTGTGCGAAAAATACAAGGGCGTCCTGCCGGTCAATCTGAAGAACCAGCGCATTGTCCTGCTGAGCGAACCCGAGCACGCCGAGCGCGTCCTTGTGACGAACGCCGACAATTACACCAAGTATTTCGACGGGCTCCGGCCCGTTTTCGGCCGCAGCATGATCACCATCGACGGTGCGCTGTGGCAGAAGATCCGCGTGCCGCAGCAGGCGGCGTTCCACCCGAAGATGTTCGAGGAATACTTCCCCTATTTGATGTCGGCGATCGACTCCAAGATGGACCGCTGGCAGCAACTCGCGGAATCCGGCGAGACCGTCGAGATGGTGGAAGAGACTTGGACGATGGCCGCCGACATGGTGTGCCGTGCGCTGTTCGACCGCGAGATGCCCTTCAACCCGCACTTCGTCTTCAAGCAGGTCAAGACGTATACGGACGTTGTGAACCACAAGAACGTGCGCCTGAAGAACGTGCGCGGCGAGCTTGAAGAGATCACGGACGAGGATCCCGCCAAGGCCATGGAGATTTGGCATTCGGTTCCCGATACGGTGATCAATGCGAACATCATCGATCATCGCGAAAAGACCTTGCTGACGGCGATGCAGGAAGCCGAGGCCGATCCGGACTTCCCGGAGTTCGACCACCGCCAGGTCATCGACGAGATGAAGCAGTATCTGTGGGCCGGAACCGAAACCACGGCCCTGACGCTTGCCTGGTCGCTCTACCTTCTGTCCCAGCATCCCGAAGCGATGGAGCGCGTCCGTGAGGAAGCGCATCGGGTCTGCGGCGACGCCGATCCCGATTGGAACCAGGTGCAGCAGCTCAGCTACACCCGCATGGTGATCCAGGAGACCATGCGCCTGTACCCGCCGATCTGGGGTCTGATCCGCATCGCCGCCGGCGACGACGAGATCGCCGGGCACAAGATCAATGCCGGCGACAAGGTCTCCGTCCTGACCTATATCGCCCACCACAGCCCCAAATACTGGGAAGAGCCGGAGAAGTTCGATCCGGAACGGTTCGCGCCCGAGCGCTCGAAGAAGCGGCGCAAGTACTCTTACCTGCCGTTCGCGGCGGGGAAACGCGCCTGCATCGGCGGGGCGCTGTCGCAGATCGAGAACACGCTCGCGCTGGTTCAGCTCCTGCGACGCTTCACACCCGAGTATGTGGGGCCGACGCCGGCGAAGATCCGCGCCACCGTCACGCTCTGCCCGCAAGGCGGCCTGCCCTTCAAAATCCGCAAGCTGAGCTAGGCGCAAGTATCTCTAGAAGTTGGCAAGCCATGCGGGTCTGCACCAACTTTCGGGATGCTAGAAGCTAAGCCTCGTCGGTCGACAGTTCTCCATCGCCGGTTCCGGCTACGGGTCCACCGTTGAGCACCAGCGCGCTTGTGGGCCACCGCGCCCCGAGCAGGCGGGACTTCGCGACACGGGCCGTGCAGACCTTGTCGCTCTGGTTGCCGCCGAGAACGTGGAAGGCCTTCGAGTCCTCCGCCTCGTAGAACCCGACGTGACCCTTCCAGCCGTTTCTGCTGCCCCTCCAGAAAACGAGAATGGCGCCGGGCTCGGGCTCGACCTTTTTGCCGAACTTGAGCCATTGACGCGCGCCCAACGGATTGTTCGGCAGGGGCTCCTTCGGCAGCGTCGCAGCGACACAGTGGCCGACGAACAGCCCGCACCACGCCACGTCGTCTCCGGGATAGTGGATATCGAGATCGTCAGCCCAGTCCATAATGACTGGGTTGTCCGGGTTTCCTGCGAATTCCTTCGTATTTCTGAGCCGCTCCGCTTCCTCGAACCACACGAGGGACGAGTCGTTCGACTCTTTTCCGGCAAGGGAAATGAGGTGCCGCTCGGTGCGCGGGTCGACGAGCCCCGTTAGGGGGAGACCATGCTCCTCTTGAAACGCCTCGACGGCATTAGCCGTCCGTCGCCCCCAGATTCCGTCAATGGGTCCTGGTTCGAATCCAAGCTTCTTCAAAGAGCGCTGAATGTTCCGCACGTTCATGACTCATACTCCCCTAAAGATCGCATATATGTCATATGCTCCCTCTATGGTTGTATTCTGTCAAGACACCAAAAAAGGCCTCTGGAGCGGACAACTCCAGAGGCCTGCTAAGAAATAAGGTTAACTGATCGTTACGCCGATGCCGGCGCAGGGGCAGACGTGCCCCTAACCGACGATCTCGCTCTTCTTGAAGACAAGATCGATTTCGCGCTTGGCGCTCTCGGGGCTGTCGGAACCGTGCACGGAGTTGCGCTGCAGGTTGACGGCGAAGTCCTTGCGGATCGTGCCGGGATCGGCGTCGACCGGGTTGGTCGCGCCCATCACGAGGCGATTGCGCTTGATCGCGTCTTCGCCCTCAAGCACCTGAACCACGATCGGACCGGAAATCATGAACTCCACCAGCTCGTCAAAGAAGTCGCGCTTCTTATGCATCTCGTAGAATTCTTCGGCCTGCTTCTTCTTCCACCAGACCCGCTTCTGGGCAACCACCCGCAGGCCAGCACCTTCGAGGCGCGCCACGATCAGCCCTGTAATATTGCGCTCGGTCGCGTCGGGCTTGATGATCGAGAGCGTACGTTCGATGGTCATTATTCCAGTCCTTCTAGTCTTTGATTCTTCAGTATTTTCAAATCTCGGCCGGGCTTATAGCCATCGGTCATGACAGCCACAAGGCGCGGGCGCATTATCAATTAGTGTGTGATATGAAAGCCTCAGATGCGTTGCCCAGGTAACGCAGCGAGGGAGATGCGATGCTCTATGCCACGATCAAGGTTCTCCTGACGAGCGTCCTTGTGGTCGCAGTCTCCGAGGCGGCCAAACGCAGCGCACTCTTCGGTGCACTGATCGCTTCGGTCCCCCTCACCTCGGTCCTGGCCATGATCTGGCTCTATGCCGACACCGGGGATACGGAGAAGATAGCCCGCCTTTCCACTGGGGTTTTCTGGCTGGTTTTGCCCTCGCTGGTCCTTTTTGTCAGCCTTCCCATGTTCCTACGGGCCGGCCTGGGCTTCCCTGCGAGCCTGGCCATAGCGACCGCCCTGACGGTCGGCGCTTATTTCGCCATGCTCTATGTCCTGGGTCTCGCCGGCATCGAGATCTAGGCGGGCCAAGCCCTATCAGGCTTTCTGCTGCCACCGGCCGCCTTCGTCCTGCTGCCAATAGCTCACGGACAGGCCCTGGTCTTTGGCCGCCGCCCAGGCCTCGCGCGCCCTGGCAACGGCATCCGGATCGTGGCCATCGAAGATATGGACCACGCGCGCATAACCGCCCAGGTCATCGAGGCTCGCTCCATCGACTAGGAAGCGGACATTGGCTTCATTCGGATTGGAGTCCTCGTCCGTGAGGTAGACGGGTTGCGCCGCCGGGGCGCCATCCGCATCGGCGCCGTGCGGCAGAAAGCTGTCCTCGCGATAGGTCCATAGCAGCGTATTGAGTGCCTCGACCCGCTCAAGGCTCGCGGCCTGAACGGCCGCGCGCCAGCCCCGTTCCAAGGACCGCTCCAGCAGCGCCGGCAGCACCTGCTCCAGCGTGCGGCTTTCCAGGTGATAGAAATATACCTCGGTATCGCCACTCATCGCGCGTTCGCCTCGAGGCCTTGCCGTTACGACTTGGCCTTCACATACGGATTGTTGCCCTTCCGCAGGTTGAAACGGATCGGCACGCCGGGCAAATCGAATGTCTCGCGCAGGCCGTTCACGAGATACCGGACATAGGAGTCCGGCAGCGCCTTGGGCTGGGAACAGAAGGCCACGAAGGTCGGCGGCCGCGCGTTGGCCTGGGTCATGTAGCGGATCTTGAGCCGGCGCCCTGCTACGGCCGGCGGGGTGTGCGCATCGATCATGGCCGCAAGCCAACCGTTGAGCGCGGCCGTGGGCAGGCGCTTGTTCCACACCTCATCGGCCGCGAGCACCGCGTCCATGAGCCGGTCGACGCCCTTGCCGCTCTGCGCCGAGAGCGTCACCAAGGACACGCCTTTGACCTGGGGCAGCAGGCGCTGACACATCTCGCGGAGCTCGGCGAGGCGCGCCTGCTTGTCCTCCACAAGGTCCCATTTGTTGACGGCGATGACGAGCGCGCGGCCCTCGCGGACAATCAAGTCCGCAATTTGCAGATCCTGTTTCTCGAAAGGCTGTTCGGCATCGAGCAGCAGCACAACGACCTCGGCGAACTTGATCGCCCGCAGCGTATCGCCGACCGACAGCACCTCCGCGCGCGCCTCGATGCGCGCCTTGCGCCGAAGTCCCGCCGTGTCGAACACGCGCAGCCGCCGCGAATCCCACTCGATCTCCGAGGCGATGGCATCGCGCGTGATCCCTGCTTCGGGACCCGTGATCATCCTGTCCTCGCCGAGAAGCGCATTGACCAGGGTGGACTTGCCCACATTGGGCCTTCCGGCGATGGCGATCCGCAAGGGGTAAACGCCCTCTTCGTCCGGCTCGCCCTCCTCGAGGCTACCGTCCTCGCCCGCTTCGGCTTGCGCGTTACGGTAGCCTTGCGCGATTGCCTCCGTCACGTCGCCGATGCCGAGGCCATGCTCGGCGGACATGGCCAGCGGCTCGCCGAGCCCCAACGAGAAGGCCTCGTAGAACCCGGGCTCCGCAGCACGTCCTTCCGACTTGTTGGCCGCAAGCACGACGGCCTTGCCGTGCTTGCGCACGAGGTCGCCGAAAATCTCGTCCGCCGCCGTGACGCCCGTCCGCGCATCGATCACGAAGAGCACGAGGTCCGCCTGCTCGATGGCCGCTTCGGTCTGAAGCCGCATCCGCGCGGTCAGCCCCGCGTAGCCCGACTCGAGGCCCGCGGTATCGATAAGCGTCATCGGAAGGCCTTCGATCGCCACATCGGCTTCGCGGCGGTCGCGCGTCAGGCCCGGCTGATCGTCGACCAGCGCGAGCCTCTTGCCCACGAGGCGGTTGAAGATCGTGGACTTGCCGACATTCGGCCGTCCGACAATGGCGACAGTGAAAGGCATGGCTGAGCGATCGCGGGATCCGTTGTTTCAGATGAAGGAGCACAAAGGATGCAGCACGCGCAAGCAACGCCGACCAAAATGACGGTGCGGATTGCGCCCCACCACAGACGCTAGTTGGTCGTTGCCTCGCTCGGCTTGGCGTCGTCGGACTTGGCGTCGTCCGTATCGGCGTCGCCAGCCTTGGTCTCGTCCGCCTTCGTGTCCGGTGCGGTTGCCGTCTGACTGACGATGAGGGCGAGCAGCACGTTGGCGCGGTCGCGCATGTTCCGGGGGGTTCCGGCGTCCACCAGCAAGGCGCTGAACTGAGCCTCGGCGGCCTTCAGATCGCCGTTCTGATAGGCCGAGAGGCCCAACAGCTCTTTTGCTGAATAGCGCCAAGAACTCTTGCCGGCCGCCAGACCGTCGAGGCGCTTCTGCATCTCGGCATAGTCCGCCTGATCGAGCCGGAGCGTCGCGGCCTGCAACGTGGCCAGCCCCTTTAAAATGGCGTCGACCCGGCGGTCCGTGGCCAGGGCTTCATAGGACTCGACCGCCTTGTCCGTATCGCCGGCCTTGGCTTGGCTCGATGCGAGTTGGAACCGCGACAGAACGGCGTAACCCGACGGGCCATCCTTGACCAACTCGTCGAATGCCTCGGTCGCCTTCTCCTGCTCATTGGCATTCTTCAAAGCCAGAGCCGCGGTGAAGGCATCGCCCGCCGTCTCGGCTTCGCTCTCCTCGACGTACTTCCAAATATTGTAAGCCGCCACACCGATGATGAGCGCCAACGCAAGGCCAATGACATAGAGGCCGAACTTGTCCCAAAGCGCCTTGTACCGCTCCTGCCGAACCGCGTCGTCGACCTCGCGAATGAAACTGTTGTCAGTCATAGGGTTAAGAGCTCTTCCGGCTTTCTTCGTCGGCGCTGGCGCGCGGTTGTGCGGGACTGCTGCGGAACCGGATGGCTCATCCGGCCTAACCCACGCCGTATAGTGAAGCCCGCTTGCTGGCGCAAGACTGAATGCCGCAGGCCAGCGCGGCCGCACCCGGCGATCGCGGCCGGACCGGAAAGCCTAACTGACTGACATTTTGAACTTTTTGAGGGCTTCGGGAACCTCTTCCAGCGTGGAATAGGTGTGCTCCTCGGCTGGGAAGGCCCGCCCTCGCACGTCCCGCGCATAGGCTTTCACCGCGCCTTCCACGGCTGTCCGGAGTTCGGCGTATTCTTTCACGAACTTCGGCACCCTTGGGGAGAGCCCAAGCATATCCTCGAGGACAAGCACCTGCCCGTCGCACTCAGGCGACGCGCCAATGCCGATCGTCGGGATCGGAATCTCTTGCGTGATGCGCGCGGCCAGGCCTTCGGCCACGGCCTCGATCACCACTGCAAACGCACCCGCCTCTGCCACGGCCTGTGCGTCCTGTTCGAACCGGGCCCATTCGGCCTGCCGCCGGCCACGGGCCGCAAATCCACCAAGCTGATTGACCGCCTGCGGCGTCATGCCGATATGGGCCATCACCGGAATACCGCGCGCCGTCAGAAAGGCGATGGTCTCGGCCATCTGCACGCCGCCTTCGAGCTTCACCGCACCGCAGCCCGTCTCCTTCATGATGCGGGACGCGTTCCGGAAGGCCACGGCGGGGCTCTCTTCGTAGGAGCCGAAAGGCATGTCGACGACGACCAGCGCGCGCTCCGACCCGCGCACGACGGCTTGGGCATGAGCGATCATTAGGTCGAGCGGCACCGGCACGGTGGTATCCAGCCCGTGCATGACCATGCCGAGTGAGTCTCCGACCATGAGAACGTCCACATGCGGATCGACCAGCGCAGCCGACTGCGCATGGTACGACGTCAGCACGACGATAGGCTCGCCGCCTTTGCGCGCGGCTATCTCCGGCGCGGTGATACGCTTGATGGTGCTCTGATGCGACACGAGTCTTATCCTCGCGAGTTCCAGTGATTACAGCGTCTTATGCCAGACATATAAGGATTTGTGCAGCGCAATGACAGTCCTTGGTGAAAAGGCCGCCTTTGACCCAAAGCCCTACATGGAGCCCTACATGGGCACCACCACCTTGCCGATCAGCAGCGGGTGCAGCCAAAGCAGGAAGACAACGTAGAACACGATGCCGAGCACGACGGCGATGATGTCGTTGCGTGGACTCCCCGGCCCCGGCGTTTCGATCAGCTCGGTCGGCTGGCGATGCTTCAGCGCGATCCGGTCGTAGACGGCATAGGCCAGAAACGATCCGAACAGGATGATGCCGGCCAGATCCCCATTGGCAAGCAGATGCGCCAGCGCCCAGGTCTTGATCGCCGTCAGCATGGGATGCTTCACGACCGCTTTGATGCGTCCCGGAAAATAGGCGGCCACTAGAAATATGAAGGCCGGCAGCATCAGCAGCATCGCCAGATGACGCATCCAGACCGGCGGCGTCCAAATCGGAATGATGGGCGCGGTGGCGAACCCGTAGACGAGCAGGATGAAACCCAGGATCGAGGCCACCGAGAAGAAGGCCTTGTAGCCGTTCTCGCCGAACTTCTCGATCAACCCTTCACGCGAGCGCGTGAGCGTGGGCAGCAAATGAATACCTAGAAAAACAATGATGCCGACGATGAGCAGCAGCATGACCAACCTCCCTCAATCTCGCGGGGACACTATCACGCAGGTCCGGGCGAGGCGACGAACGGATTACCGCAGTTCGTAGCACCGAGCTGGCTCGAATCAGCAGCGTACTTGGCCACTATCGCCCAACGAGTGGCGCTATGACTTCGATCCGGTCCGTAAACACACCACCGGAATAGCCCTCGGGCAGCCGGGCAAGGTCCTTCCCGCTATCGATGCCTGTAGACCAACCACCATGGTAATCCCCCTGGACGAACACACGGGAGCCGGCGCCTTCCATGCGATTGAGAAAGAGGTTGGGCCACCCCCACACCCATGGCGCCACATTGAGCGGGACCGCGACCAATGTGTGCCGGCAGGCGTCCGGGACATAGCCCGTCCAGCCATATGCCATGTAGCGCAAGAGACAGGCTTTCGCAGAAGCCTTGGACAAGGCCCTGACGTCTGGCACCTTCTCGCGCAAGGGCGCGAGCGCTTCCTCTCTGCCATAGACCATCAGGCGATCGCGTTGGGCTGACGGCAACTGCGCGAGCCGGTCACCAAGCATGGCTCCCTCCTGCGCATCCGCACTCTTCACATTGATGAGGAAGTCGCGGTCGGGAAAACGGGTCAGAACCTCATCGAGGCTCGGCATCTTCCCTATGCCTTTTCCGCGAAGAGGAAATGTCTTTCCCCCGTCGGCAGTATAGCCGTAGCCTATATCCAGGCTCTTCAGTTGCTGCATGCTGTGCCTACGGGTGACACCCTGCCCGTCCGTACGGCAATCGAGCGTCCAGTCGTGGAACACGGCAAACTTCCCGTCGGTGGTCGGGTGGATGTCCAACTCGATCGCGTCGGCACCGACATCAAAGGCGGCCTCCATCGATGCAATCGTGTTCTCAAGATATGCATGGTTGGTCGGCAGCATGTGGGCTGCCGTGCACGTATCCGCTTTGAGGTCCGTGCGGTCGAAGTTCTGGGCAAGCCCGCGATGGGCGAGCAATGTCGGTTTCCCCGGCGGTCGCTCAGCAAAGATCGTCGCGTTGTTCACATAAATGAACAGCGCGGTCGCGACGAGCGCCAGAAGACTGTAGGCGAGAAATTTCCGCATAGCCCCAAACAGAATCAGAACAGTCCCTGTCTATGGCCTTGCCGGGACACAGACAAGCTATGCGGCACAAGCTTGCGGGGACAGGACCTACCCGGATCTGCAGACGGGCAGCGGGCGCGGCGGCGGGCTGGGGTGCGCTTTTCTATACTTGGCGATGATCGGCTCGAGTTTTTCCTTCGGCCAGAACATCGGCGAACCGATCTCGCGCAGGCATGTGGCGTTCCAATAGAGCCCGGCGCTCGACAGGCTCTTGTGCGCCTTCGCCGCTTCCCGCACGGCTTCGATGTCGCGCGACTCCGGATAGATATAAACCGTGGTCGGACGCTCCTTGATCATGTCCACGATCAGCGCGGAGTCCTCGGGCGTCCAGCTCGTGCAGCCATTGCTGCGGCCAGAGCTGTAGTTCAAGAGACTGCCGTAGGGAACGTATCCCTTCGCGTTCGCAAAGGGGCTGTCGGGATTCTTGCGCAGGCACATGCGCCGCAGCAGCACGGCGGAGTGACCGCCGATGGCCCGCTCCCGCGCATTCGCCGTGTCCCCCTCGCCTTCGAATTGCACGAAGGCACGCAAGAGAGGCACGGATTTGCCGCGCGTGCGGTAATAGCCCTTGAACGAGGTCCGCGTCTCAGCGGTCACATAGCCTCCGCCTGTCGTCAGCTTGGAACCCTCGGCATTGCTGAAGTTCTTCGCGCAGCGCCGCCCGTTCGCGAAGTTCGCGCCCGGCAAACGTCGGCCGTTGCCGTAGCCCGACGAAATCGCGCGGAAGGACAGGTCGTGTTCGCAGATGATGTAGAACCGCCGCGCCACCCCGCCGCTGCGCGCGACGCTCGGGCGTGTCGCATCCATCGCGAAGTAGCAGGGGTTCTTGGCCGACCCCTCCATGACCTTCTCCATGTACAAGGCGCGGGCCCGTTGCAGAACGACCTCGAAATCTGGCCGTCGCCATCCCCCACATGGGCTTGAAGCCAGGGCGGGATTTCCTCGTAATGTTCGTCGGCAAGCGCGCGGGGGATGAGAGGCCAAGCCGCCATGGCGGCGGCGCCCAAAATGACCAGCAGACTGACAACTCTCTGACTGAGAGGAATCAATCGCACGAGATTCAGTCTCCCCGTGTTTCGCACCCTTCCGATGTTGCGCGAAAAAATGCCGTCATTAGGGCATTTCGCGGGCGCGAATCGGGTGCGCAGAACGACCGGCAGCAATCATAACCGATTACTCCTCCGTGCAAGCCCCATCCCGTGTAGAGACTATCGATCGCAGCCGCGTTGCGATGGGTCAGGTTCCAAACGCATAGGTGTGCAGAGCGCCGCCGAGCACGCCCCATTCCAGGCACTGACGCATGTCAGCGTATTTCTTCCGGACCTCGTCGAAGAACGCGGGAGAGCGCGCGGCGCCGAGCACCTCCCTATTTTCGTCCATGCGCGCAAGGAAGCGGCCGTACCACGCGATGTAGTCCTGATCGAGATTGACAATGCCCGTGCAGGTCCATCCCTGCCGCTCGGGCGCCTGACGCATCTCCGCCATCGAATGCACGGTTGGGGGCAGACAGTCCGCCTCGGCAAGCGCGGATGCGTCGTACGCGATGTAGTCGAACACCGCGATCCGCGCCCGCTGATTGGCGACCTTGCGAAAGGCGGCAAAACAGGCTTCCAAATCCTCGCAAGCGTAGAGCGAATTGAACGCGTAGATCACGTCCACCGTCGGCAGACCCAATTCACCGAGCTTGGTGACGTCGCCGGGGATGAACTGCCGCTCCGGGTAGCGGCTGTTGGCATAGCCCACGGACTGCGCATCGAGATCGACCCCGACGACAGAGGCGCCTGTCTTCCGTCCGATGGCATCGGCCGTTGCGCCGAGCCCGCTGCCGGCATCGAGCACCGTCTCGCTCGGCGCGGGGCTAACATGGGACAAGACGAGATCGATGGCGTCTTCCTCGCCGGGATGGGCGAAGTCGCCCCCGCGAATGCGCGCCAGGAAGGACTTGTTGTCGAAGCTATTCATGCCGGTCATCGGGGCAACTGTACTCTCGCATATCGAGTCAGGGGGTGCCCCAACGCTGCGCCAATTGTCACTGGTTCGGCGGGCGAGAGATGGTAGCATTTCGCCCCATGCCGGACCTGATCAAATTCGTGGCCAAGCAATACGCGATCGGCATCGTGGCGGTCGCCCTGTTCGCAGTGACGTTGCTCGTCACCGACGCGTGGGGGCTCGGGACGCTCGTGCAATCGGACGTGACGCCCCTCACCACGGCTGTCATCTTCATCGTGTTCGGAGTCATATTGCTGTCGCCGCTCGTGGTCGGCACAGCCATCTTCCTGTCGAGAACAATTCCGGACGAGCACCGCTGAGTCTCGTTTACGCGCTGGGCCTAGCGCGCGAGCCGACGACCGTCTTGCACAACGGCAAATCCGACAGGGTGCGTGCGCGGCCCGGCTTGTGCTTCTTCGCGTATTGCAGAAGCGCAGGCTCGAGCTTCTCCCGCGGCCAGAAATTCGGCTCGCCGATCTCCTTCAGGCAGGAGGCGTTCCAATAAGCGCCCACGCGTGACGGCGACTGGCCCGCGCGCACCGCACGCCCAACGGCGACGATGTCTTTCGCTTCCGGATAGATATAGACCGTCGTCGGACTATCCGCGATCGCCAGGAACTGATCGTCGGCGTCCCGGGGCCAGCTCGTGCAGCCGCTCGAACGACCGGCGCTGTAGTTTATGAGCTTGCCGAAGGGCACGTAGCCGCTCTTATCCGCATATTTGCTCGACGGCATTTTCAGCCGGCACTGCCACCGCACGATTGCCGCCGAATGGCCGCCAATGGCGCGCGACCGCGCGTTGGCCGTATCGCCCTCGCCCGTGTATTGCACGAACGACCGGACAAGCGGCTGATAGCCACCGGCCTCGCTGTAATATCCCTTGAAGGAGGTGCGCGTCTCGGCCGTCAGGTATCCGCCGCCGGTGGTCAGATGCGAGTTCGCCGCATTCGAGAAATTCTTCGCGCACCTTGCGTTGTTGGAGACATTGGCAAGACCTTCGAAATTACGCCCTGCGCCATGACCCGAGGTAACCGCGCGGAAGGTCTGCTTGTTCTCGCAGATGGCATAGAACCGTTTGGCGCCCTCGCCGGGCCGCGTCGCGTCGAAGGCGAAGTAGCAGGAATTCTTGACCTTCCCGGCGCGCACCTTTGCCTGATGGAAGTCGCGCGCGCGCTTCAACACGGTGGCGGAGATCTGCCCCTCGCCATCGCCGATATGGGGATTGAGCCAGGCGGGCACGCCGGGAATAACCGGCTGGGCGGGCTCCGGCGGCGGCGCAGGCGCAAGTGCGGGCCGCATGGCAGGCGCCAGCAGCGCGGGAGGCGCAGCCTGATAGGCAGGCGCGGCTTGATAGGTGGGTGCAACCGGCGCGTTCGGCACGGGCATTACCGGCGACGGGGCGGTTGCGGCAGGCGCATATTGACCGGCCGGCATTGCCTGGGTCGCCGGTGCGGCAACGGGAGCCGGCGCAGCCTGCGGCGGCGGGGCCTGAACGTCCGGCACATAACGGGACCCGGCACGACCGTGTCTCGGGACGATCGTGACCGCCTGTGGCGAGCCTTGCGGCGCGCGGCGAGCAAGGAAGCTGCTGTGCGGCGGCAGGCCGCTCAGGAGGCTGGCGGCGAGCAGAAGCGCGCCCAGGCCAAAGGCCGGAACGCCGAAACCGCTTCTCACCCGATTTGCCCCTCGCACGAGACAGGCTCCCTCAAGTCGCACAGTCCGAACCGCCTGGGATGGCCCGGCCCGGCCAAAAACCGAACGCGGACACACGCAAGGCGAGTTCTTCCGCGCATTATACCTCACTTTGCGACGTTAGAGCGGCGAGGGTTAATCTGCCGTGAACCGGGGCGTTTGACGGATTCGCGGGGCCACGGGCCAAAACGAGACGTTTCAGAAGCTCAGCGGTGCGGACAGCCTGGCCAGCAACAGGGCCTGCGCTTGCCGTCGTTGAGGTTGGACCGGCCCCATTCGATGCGGCGAACCCGCGTTTCGGCCTTCTTGGCCGACTCGATCCAGCAGATCCATTCGTTGCGCGCGAGCGGCGTGATGTCTTCCCACGTTTCCAAGGCCTCTGCGTCGGCGAGCAGCGCCTTGCGGAAGTCCGCCGGCAGGTCGTGAACCACGCCGCCTGATATGAGTTTAGCCGCCATTCCCTCACCCTCTCCTCTACTCGCTTCCGCACGCTCGCCAGGCCCGTCCAGTTTGCCCCATCGAGCCGGGACAACAAGGTACGCCGACCTACTCAAGCGGCGCCAATCGCCCTAACATGGCGCCGTTGATGCCCGGCAAGCACACCAAGAACGATGCAGAGGACGAAACGATGACCTCACGAATGACGACCGGACAAGGAAAACTCTACGACAGCATTGTCGACACGATCGGCAACACGCCGTGCATCCGCGTGAAACGCCTGGCGCCGGATAATGTGCGGCTCTATGTGAAAGCCGAGTTCTTCAACCCGGCGGCGTCCGTGAAAGACCGCCTGGCCATCAGCATCATCGAGGAGGCCGAGAAGCGCGGCGACCTCAAGCCGGGCCAGACCGTGGTAGAGGCCACGAGCGGCAATACGGGCATCGGCCTCGCCATGGTCTGCGCCGCCAAGGGCTATCCGCTGGTGGTCACCATGGCCGAGAGCTTCTCCATCGAGCGGCGGAAGCTCATGCGCTTCCTGGGCGCCAAGGTGGTCCTGACCCCGAAAGAGCTCAAAGGCTTCGGCATGTATCAAAAGGCCGTGGAGCTCGCGAAGGAACACGGCTGGTTCCTCGCCCATCAGTTCGAGACGCCCGACAACGCACTCATCCACGCGAATACCACGGCGCGGGAGATCCTCGCCGACTTCGACGGCGAGCGCCTGGACTATTTCGTCAGCGGCTACGGCACCGGCGGCACGGTGGCCGGCGTCGGCCGCGTACTGCGCAAGGAACGCCCCGACACGAAGATCATTCTGAGCGAGCCCGCGAACGCGGGGCTGGTGGGCAGCGGCATTGCCCAGGAACGGTCAGAGGATGGCGCGCCGAGCGTGAGCCATTCCGCCTTCGAGCCCCACCCGGTGCAAGGGTGGACGCCCGACTTCATTCCCCTCGTGCTGCAGGAAGCTATCGACGAGCACTATTACGACGAACTTGTTCCCGTTGCAGGCCCCACCGCCATCGAGTGGTCGCGGAAACTCGCAGCGCAAGAAGGCATCCTCACGGGCATCTCAGGCGGCGCCACCTTCGCCGTTGCCCGGCAGATCGCCGAGCAGGCGGAGGACGGCGCCGTCATCCTCGCCATGCTGCCCGATACCGGCGAGCGCTATCTCTCGACGCCGCTGTTCGAGAACATCGAAGAGGTGATGACCGAGGACGAACGCGCGCTGATGAAATCCACCCCCGGCTATCAGATGGCTTAGGCCTGAGGGGACGGCGTACAGTCAAGACGGCGCGACCGTATGGGGCGTAATCGTGTAGCCGAACGGGTCGCGAAACGCGAAGTAGCGGCCAAACGGCCCGTCTTTCGGCGGGAACACGATTTCCGTCCCGTTCTCGACGAGATGGTCATGCAGCGCGTCGGCGTCGTCGCAGCCGAACCAGATGGCGATGCCCTCACCCAGCCCGCCCTGTCCCTTGAGTTCGCCCATGGGTATGCGCACGGCGAACGGCACCGGAGTTGTGTCGAACACCACGGCCCCGGGAGGGCTCTGGGGCGCGGCCTTCAGGCCGACGATTTCGGTGTAGAAGGCCCGTGCGGCAGCGAGGTCTTCGGTTTGAATGCCGATAAAATCGGGTCCGATCAAATGGGGCATGACGGGGTTTCCCTCTCTTGGACGAGCGCATAATATAAGTGCCCTGATATTTATATAAGGGCACTTATATGTCAAGCGAGCAGACCCACCCGGCGCTGAACGATCCCTATGCAACGATCGGCTTTGCCTTGAAGCTGGCGCAGCAGGCACTACGCACACGTATGGACGCCGGACTGCGGGAGATTGGGCTGACCACGCCCCAATATGCGGTCCTCACCTTCCTGAAGGAGGAGCCAGGTGCTTCGAACGCCGCTCTCGCGCGCCGCGCGTTCGTGACGCCGCAAACGATGCAGGCGATCTTGGTCGCACTCGAGCGTGCAGGCTTCATCGCGCGGACGCCCCATCCCGTACATGGACGCGTTCAAACGACCGAACTGACGCGGAAGGGGTGCGATGCCCTGGACGCCGCCACGGGGATCGTGGCCGATGCGGAAAGGCGCCTTCGGAAAGCTTGTGCTCCTCTCGATCCCGATGCCATCGCGCCGGTGTTGCTGCGGCTCGCAGAAGCGCTCCGCTGAGCGAGGAAGGGGCGCGGGCTCATCACGATGTCCACACCGGTGTTTCGGATGGATGAGGGGGCAAAACCGGTTGATGCCGCGCGCCTCGTTGCTGATGCGGGGGCCCGGCTGCTAAACATCCGGCCATGTGTGAGCCCATCCTGATCCTCGTCGATGCCGATGCCTGTCCTGTAAAAGACGAGGTTTTTCGGGTCGCCGCAAGATACGCGGTCAAGACCATCGTCGTTTCCAACGCCTATATGATGCTGCCGAAGGACGCGAATATCGAGCGCGTGGTCGTCGATCAGGGCCTCGACGTTGCCGACGATTGGATCGCGGAGCGGGCCCGCCCCGGCGTGATCGTGGTGACGAACGACGTGCCCCTCGCCCATCGCGCCGTTACGGCGAAGGCCGAGGCCATCGCTCCGAACGGCAAAGCCTTCACCGACGCTTCCATGGGCATGGCGCTGGCCGTGCGCGATCTGATGACCGATTTGCGCTCGGCGGGCGAGATCACGGGCGGCCCGCGCCCGTTCTCGAAGGCTGACCGCTCGGCCTTCCTGCAGGCGCTCGATGCGGCCATCGTGCGTCTGAAGCGAAACGGTCACCCCACGGAGCAGGCAGGGGCGTAGTACTACCGCCGAGGGCGGTCACTCCCACTCGATGGTGCCGGGCGGCTTTGACGTGATGTCGTAGACACGCGGTTGATGCCGCGCACCTCGTTGATGATGCGCGTGGCAGTGCGCCCCAGAAAATCGTGGGAGAAGTCGAAATAGTCCGCCGTCATCCCGTCCGTGGAGGTGACGGCGCGGAGCGCGCAGACGAAATCGTAGGTGCGCGCATCGCCCATGACGCCCACGGTGCGCACGGGCAGCAGCACGGCGAAGGCCTGCCAGATCGTGTCGTAGAGGCCGGCGTTGCGGATCTCTTCCAGATAGATGGCGTCGGCGGCGCGCAGAATCTCCAGCTTCTCTTCCGTGATGTCGCCTGGAATGCGGATGGCGAGCCCCGGCCCCGGGAACGGATGACGGCCGACGAAGGTCTCGGGCAGGCCGAGTTCGCGGCCGAGCTCCCGCACCTCGTCCTTGAACAGCATGCGCAAGGGCTCGACGAGCTTGAGCTTCATGGTTTCGGGGAGCCCGCCCACGTTGTGGTGGGACTTGATGGTGACGGAAGGCCCGCCCGTCGCCGAGACGCTCTCGATCACGTCCGGGTAGAGCGTGCCTTGCGCGAGGAACTGTGCGTCCTCGAGCCTCTCGGATTCTTCCTCGAACACCTCGATGAACAGCCGCCCGATGATCTTGCGCTTGGCTTCCGGGTCGGAGATGCCATCCAGCGCGCGCAAGAACCGCTCGGACGCATCCACATGCACCAGCGGAATGTTGTAATGCCCGCGGAACAGGTCGACGACCTCCGTGGCCTCGTTCTTCCTGAGCAGGCCATGGTCCACGAAGATGCAGGTGAGCTGATCGCCGATGGCCTCATGGATGAGGAGCGCGGCGACGGACGAGTCCACGCCGCCCGAAAGCCCGCACACGACCCTTCCCGAACCGACTTGGCTGCGGATGCGCTGCACCTCCGCCTCGCGGAACTGCGCCATGCTCCAGTCGCCATGGCAACCGCCGATCTTGCGCACGAAGGTCTCGATGATCGCGGCACCCTTGGGCGTGTGCACAACCTCCGGGTGGAACTGCACGCCGTAGAGCTTGCGCTCGTCGTCGGCGATGGCCGCGAAAGGCGCGCCGGTGGAGACGCCTACCGCGCGGAAGCCTTGCGGTAGAGCGGTGACCCGGTCGCCATGGCTCATCCAGACTTGCGCCCGTTCGCCCTCTTCGAAGACGCCGTCGAACAGCGCCGTGTCGGCCACGACCTCGAGCTCGGCGCGGCCGAATTCCCGCTCATGCCCTGCTTCCACCTGCCCGCCGAGCGCCGCCACCATGGCCTGCTCGCCGTAGCAGATGCCGAGCACGGGCACGCCGGCTGTGAAGATCGCATCCGGCGCGCGGGGCGTGCCGGTCTCATGCACGGACGCCGGGCCGCCCGACAGGATGATGGCCTTCGGCTTCGCGGCGGCCAGCACCGCCTCGGCCCGGTCGAAGGGAACGATTTCCGAATAGACGCCCGCCTCGCGCACGCGCCGGGCGATCAGCTGCGTCACCTGGCTGCCAAAATCGACGATCAGCACCCAATCCTCGGTGCCTTCGATGGGGTCTTGGTGTGCGGTCTCTTGATCCATATGCGCCATTTTCGGTTTCGCCATTTCGGCCTCTCTGGCGGCCGTTATAGCAGGAGTCTCAGCAAGGCCAGGGGCTTCGCGCCGGGTTCTTGAGAGTTTTCCGCTCGGAAATGCGCGACATTGCCCCTATCAAGGAAATAGGACGCCAAGCCGGGGGAGAAGAGCCGCATGGACGAGACGGAGCAGCGCGAGATCGAGGAGCGGCTCAAGGAGCAAATCGCGTCCTATCACGAAGCGGCCCTGCTCTTCACCGCGGTCACGGCGGGCCTGCCCGATCTTCTGAAGGCCGAGCCGCGCGACCCTGAAGCGCTCGCTAACGACCTGGGGCTTGCCGCCGGCCCCCTGCGGCGCCTCCTGCGCGGCCTCGTGGCGATGCGGCTGTGCGAGGAGCTGGACGACGGCCGTTTCGCGCTGCGCCCGCCGCCGAATGCCTCACCTACGGCAATCCCTCGAACCTCAGCGAGAAGGCCTTCGTCGTCGTGGGGCAATACTGGATGCCTGGATGTCCATGATGTATTCGCTGCGCACGGGCGAGCCCTCGCTGCCCTTCGCCCTCAACAGACGGCGGCAGACTGGCGCGGCGCCAAATCCGACGAGGCCGGTTCCTGTTCCGCTATGTGGCCAAGGAGGAGCTGGCCAATCCGGGCAGCATGCACGAGGCCCTAGGCGACGTCGCGGAGGGCGCGGTGATCGCGAGCATCGGAGGCGGCTACGGCGCCTGGCTGGCGGACGTGCTGGAGCGCGACCCGTCTCTCAAGGGCATCGTCTTCGATGCCCGCCGGTGCTGGACGATGCGATGCGGCTGTTCGACGTCCTGGAGTTCGCGGACCGAATCGAGTTCCTCCCCGGCGATGCCCGCGAGGAGGTTCCCGCTGTCGCCGACATCTATGTCCTGAAGAGCGTGCTGCAGCAGCACGACGACAAGGACGCCGCCGCGATCCTCGAGAACTGCCGCCGGGCGATGACGCCTGGCGCACGCCTCGTCGTCCACGAGCGGCTGATGCCCGAAGACCCCAGCGCCGACCCCGAGGCGATCATGATTGACCTGCACATGATGGCGATCACGGGCGGCAAAACGCGCACCCTGGCGGAGATGGAATCATTGATCTCAAGCGCCGGTCTGAGCGTCGCCGGACACCGCAAGACCAGCGGCGGCATGACCGCGATCGACGTCCGCACCCCCTGAATCAAAAACGCAAGCCTAGGCGCCAACCGATTCAAAGGAATCGGAAAATCAGAATGCGCCTCAAGCCTGCCGTTCCAGCGTAGCCACGAAGAAACCGTCCGTGCCGTGGCTGCGCGGCGTCATGAGCAGCGTCTCGTCGGACCCGTCCGCGGAGGCCGGCGCGTCCGCCTCGATCGCCTCCTCCCAGACCTCTCGCCAAGGCTTCAGGGCGAACTCCGGATGGCGCTCCAGGAAGCTGTCCACCTGCTCGCGGTTCTCGCCTGGCAGCACTGAACACGTAATGTAGGTGAGCCGGCCGCCGGGCTTCACGAGATCCCGCGCCCGCGCCAGCACCGCGACCTGGTCGGCCATGCGCCCCGAGAGCATGTCCGGCGTCAGGCGCCATTTAGCGTCCGGGCGCCGCCGCCAGGTTCCCGAGCCCGTGCAGGGCGCGTCGATGACGACCCTGTCCATCCGGCCCTCGGGGCGCGAGCCCCGCGTCGACCCCGCCCTCCAGCACCTGCACGTTGCGGGCGCCGCCCGCCGCAAGCGGTCGAAGATCGGACGAAGTCGCATGCGGTTCGCGTCATAGGCATAGAGCTGGCCGGTGTTCGCCATCGCCGCCGCCAGCGCCAAGGTCTTGCCGCCGGCACCGGCGCACAGGTCGATGACCTGCTCACGCGGCCCGGCGCCGGTCATGGCGGCCGCGATCTGTGCGCCTCGTCCTGGACCTCGAGACCACCCCTTTCCATGGGCCGCGTCCGCCTCCACATGGGGCGTCCGCGCCGATCCTTGCCGAGGCGCGATGCGCAATCCGTGGCGCCCATAGGCGGTCGGCTGAGGCGTGAAACGCGCCAATGCTTTCAAGACCTTGTCACGGTTTGCTTTGAGCGTGTTCACCCGCAGATCGACCGGCGCACGCACCGAAAGCGCCGCGCCCTCGGCCACCGCGTCCTCCCCGAAGACGGCCGCAAAAGAGTCCTCCAGCCACTCGGGATAATCCCCGCGCACCCAGGCCGGAACGTCCGGCGATAGCACGCGCGTGAGCCCTGCCCGCTCCACCTCGGTCAATGGCTCGGGCGCGAAACGGCTGCCGTCGAAGAGCCTATCCACGCTGTCGGCGCTCATGCCCCAAGCGCTCACGAGAGCCCGCAAGACGAGCGCCCGAGGGCCGTCATCTTCCATGGCCGCGCCGAGAGAGGCGCGCTGCCGCAGGCAATCGAACACGAGGCTGCCGATCGCCGCCCGGTCGCCGGATCCGGCGAAGCGATGGGCGCTCCCCCAATCCTTCAGCGCCTCGGAGGCCGGCCGCTTGCGCGCGCCCAAGTCGGTCAGCACTTCGATGGCCGCGCTTGCTCTTCCCGCCGGTGTCATCAGTTCGTCTGGAACACGAGGATTCGGCCGGCGACAAGAATCCACATCAGCGCCAGTGAAATGGCGCCGAGCAGGAACATGGGCGTCCGATGCGCGAGCTTGTTGCTCGTCACATGGATGGCGGTGTGGCCGATCCGGGAAAGGGTGAACATCCACATGAGCACATAGACCGTCGTGTCGAGGGTCTTGGTCATGAAGCCGAGAAGCACGACGACGTAGAACAGCGTGGGCATCTCCATCGCATTGTGGAAGGCATTGCTGACCTGCTGCACGTAAGGGGGCCAATCCGCCTGGCGCGAGGCCGCTACTTCGGGGTGCACGTCGCCCTTCCGGATGGCCCGGAGCCGCAAGATGATCATCCAGAACAGCAGGGCAAAGGTCAGCGCGACCTGCAGAAACATGGGCAGTAGTATGGCTGCGAGCGACATGAGGTTTCCTTTTGGGATTCGTTGCGCGCAGCGATCTGCGCAGTTCGCGCGCCTTGCGTTGTTATACTCCGCCGGCGCTGCAGTTGTAGATACGCTCTTTGTCGGACGTATCGGCGCCCTCTCCTAGCCCTCAAGCCTGCCAGAATGTCCTGGAAACATGGAGGGATGTTCAATTGACGAGAGCGTACCGCCCCTTCTAAACGTACACAAAACAGCAAAGTTCAAAGCGTTCCTAAGGAGGATTTCCATGCGCATGCGCGCTTTTCCCATGTTTTCCGTCGGAGCGGCCCTCGCGGCCGGGCTTCTCGCCGTTGCGCTTCTCGCGCACCCCGCCGCCGCCAAGGACGACAAGTCCTCGGACCCCTGCTTCGACGGCAAGCTGAGCATCAAGGAAGTGCTCGAAGCCTGCCAGGCCTTTATCGACGGGGGCAGCGACGACAAGACACTCCTCATTCGCGCCCATAGCGTGCGCGCCATGGGCCTCTCGGCAACCGGCAATCTCGATGAGGCGATGGTCGACATCAACGCCGCCGTCGAGATCGATCCGAAGCGCGCCAACAGCTACTTCATGCGCGCGGCTGCCTACGACGCCATGAAGGATTACGACAACGCGATCACCGATCTGGACCAGGCCATCGAGCTGAAGGACGACGACGGGGACTATTATCTGCTGCGCGGCCTCGTCTACACCCACAAGAACGATCTCGACACGGCGCTCACCGATCTGAACAAAAAGGTCGAGTTGGACCCGAAAGCCGTCAACGGCTATTCCAGCCGCGGCGAGATCTACCGCAAACGCAAGGAATACGATGAGTCGATCGCCGATTACACGAAGGTGATCGAACTCGATCCCGAGACCGCGAAAGGCTACGTCGATCGCGGCTGGGTCTATGTTCTGAACGATGATCTCGACAATGCGGGCCCCGACTTCGACACGGCCCTGAAGATTCAGGGGAACAACGCGCTGGCCCTGGTCGGCCGGGGCGTTGTGAAGAGCCGGACCGGCGAACCCACGGACGGCAGTGCCGACCTCAGGATGGCCGAGAGGCTCGAGCCCGGCGTGTTCGATCAGGTCCGCGCAATGGGCGTCAAATAGCAGCGACGCTGCACGCAGGCATCGAGATGAGCGGGCGGCCGCAGAAGCCGCCGCTCAAATCGCGCTTCTAGTTCTCCCGCGGGTAGTTGGGCGACTCCCGCGTGATGGTCACGTCATGGACGTGGCTCTCGCGGAAGCTTGCGGTCGAAATGCGGATGAACTTCGTGCGGTCCTGGAAATCATCGATGGTGCGGGACCCTGTATAGCCCATGGAGGCCCGCAAGCCGCCGATGAGTTGGTGCAGCACGCTGCCCGCGGGTCCCTTGTAGGGCACCTGCCCCTCGATGCCCTCGGGCACCAGCTTTAGGGTGTCCTTGATTTCCTGCTGGAAGTAGCGATCCGCCGAGCCGCGCGCCATGGCGCTGATCGAGCCCATGCCGCGATAGGACTTGTACGACCGTCCCTGGTAGAGGAAGACCTCGCCCGGGCTTTCGTCCGTACCCGCGAGAAGCGACCCGAGCATCACGCAGTCCGCGCCCGCGGCTAGCGCCTTGGCCATGTCGCCCGAATAGCGGATGCCGCCGTCGGAGATCACCGGGACGCCCGCTTTCTTGGCCTCCTCGACCGATTCAAGCAGCGCGCTGAACTGCGGCACGCCCACGCCGGCGACGATGCGGGTGGTGCAGATCGAGCCCGGTCCGATGCCGACTTTGATCGCGTCCGCCGCCGCGTCGATGAGCGCCTTGGTGCCTTCGGCCGTTGCGACGTTGCCGGCGACGACCTGCACGACGTTGGAGATGCGCTTGATGCGGCCCACCTGATCCAAGACCAGCCGCGAATGACCATGGGCCGTGTCCACGACGATAAGATCGACTCCGGCATCGATGAGCTGCTCGGCGCGCTCGAACCCGCTGTCGCCCACGCTCGTGGCGGCGGCCACGCGCAGGCGCCCTTGGTCGTCCTTGCAGGCGTTCGGATGGGCGCGCGCCTTTTCGATGTCCTTCACCGTGATGAGGCCGATGCAGCGATAGTCGTCGTCGACCACGAGCAGTTTTTCGATGCGGTGTTGATGGAGAAGCCGCTTGGCCTCTTCCATATCCACATTGTCCTTCACCGTGACCAGGTCCTTGGTCATCAGCTCGGACACGGGCTGCTCCTCGTTGGTCGCGAAGCGCACATCCCGGTTGGTCACGATGCCCACGAGACGGCCTGAGTCGGGTTCGACCACGGGAATCCCTGAGATGCTGTTGCGGGCCATCAGGCCCAACGCCTCGGCGAGGCGCGCGCCTGGATTGGTCGTGACCGGATTGACGACCATGCCGGATTCGAACTTCTTCACCTGCGCCACCTCGGCGGCCTGCAGGTCCGCATCCATGTTGCGGTGAATAACGCCGATGCCGCCGGCCTGGGCCATGGCGATTGCAAGACGGGCCTCTGTGACCGTGTCCATCGCGGAGGACAGGATCGGAATATTCACGGAGATGGATTTCGTGACTTTCGAGGCGACCTCCACCTCGTTCGGCAGAACTTCCGATGGCCCGGGGCGGATCAGAACGTCGTCGAAGGTGAGCGCCATGGCGCTGTCGGGAAAGCGGGAATTTTCGTGTGAAGACTGCCCGTCGGGCATAGGCCAACCTCTCTTGGATATGAAACGCCCGCGTGGCGGCGGAGCCGAACGCGGGGCCGGTTGACGCGGTTCCATAGCAGCTTGACCCGCCGTTGGAAAGCCATGGCGGGGCGTTACCCTCAGACTTCAGAGGGTCTTGAGAGCCTTGCGTAACAAAGGCACTGCAATCTCCGAAAACGCCTGGACTTTCGGCTGCGGCAAACGGTCCTCCCGGTGCACGAGGCTGACGGGAAGCGGCTCCGGTTCGAAGTCCTCGAGGACCCGGCACAGCGACCCGTCTTTCAGGGGCGCCTGCGCCTGGTAGGAGAGAACCCGAACGATGCCGAGACCGGACACCGCAGCGTCGATCCCCGTCTCTGCCGTGTTGACGATCAAGCGGGGCTCGACCGGAACGTTCTGGGCCTTCCGCTTCTCCGGACCGCCGCTCCCCGGAAATCCCCAGCGATCGGGCTGTGAGAACGAGGTGAAGGTGATGCAGGAATAGTCGAGCAGATCTCTCGGCTCCGCTGGCACGCCGGCCGCCTCGAGATAGGCGGGACTGGCGCAGCAGATCAGCCGGACCGTGCCTAGTGTGGTGGCGCGCATCGCCGAATCCGGGAGATGGCCGATGCGGATCCCGACATCGAGTCCCTCCTCAACGAGGTTCACCACCCGGTTCACCAGGAGCATGCGCGCGGTCATTTGCGGATAGGCGTCCAGATAGGCGCTCACCACCGGGCGTACATGCAACCGCCCGAACAGGCTGGGCGCCGTCAGCGCCAGCAGGCCGCGGGGTTCCGCCTTCTCGCCGGCCAAATGGCGTTCAGCCATGTCGAGGTCGCCGAGAACCCGGCGGCATGTCTCCAAATAGGTCTGCCCCGGCTCCGTCAGAGCCAGTCGCCGCGTCGTCCGGGTGACAAGACGCGTGTTGAGGGCGTCTTCCAGCGCCTTGAGATGGCGGCTCACCGTAGTCAGCGGCATGCCGAGCCGCTCCCCGGCCGCCGAAAGCGAGCCCGCATCGGCAATCGCCACGAACACCCGTATCGCTCCCAGCCGGTCCATTTATTATCCCGTATTATGGAAGGATATATCCACGATTTCATCCATACCGCACAAAAGCGGAATAAGCCATATGGATGGGGACACACCGCAGCCACACCGCCGGAAGGGAACGCTCAATGACCGCTCGCACTCTGTACGACATGGAACTCTCTGGGAATTGCTACAAAGTCCGACTCTTTTGCGCCCTGCTTGGGCTGGATGTTGCGCTTGAGCCCGTCGACCTCATGGCGGGAGCCCACAAGCAAAGTCCGTTCATCGACCTGAACCCGTTCGGCCAGGTTCCCGTGCTGCAAGACGGCGACGTCGTTTTGCGCGACTCGCAAGCCATCCTGGTCTACCTCGCCCGCAAATATGGCGGCGAGAACTGGCTGCCCACGGACCCCGTCGGTATGGCGAGTGTCGTGAACTGGCTGATGGTGGCGGAGAACGAAATCGCCCGCGGCCCTGGAGACGCGCGCCTCCATGACAAGTTCGGCTTCCCCGTCGATGCGGACGGAGCGCGGGCGAACGCAGCCAGTATTCTCGGCCTGCTGGAGACGCACCTCGAAGAGAACGAATGGCTGGCGCTGGACCGGCCCACCATCGCGGATATTGCCTGCATGCCCTACGTGGCCCTCGGCCATGAAGGCGGCGTGCCGCTGGACTCCTATCCCGCGATCCAGGCTTGGGTCGGCCGCATCAAGGCCCTCCCCGGCTTCGTCGCCATGCCGGCGCTGTAGGCCCCCCATGCGCACCTGGATGGACATAACCTTCACGCCCTCGGTCAAGGCGGCGCAGACCCGCCGCGGCTCGCGTGAGGGCTATGCCCGGATGGAAGCCAAAGGCACGACCCGGACGTTCGTCGATGACGGTCTTGCCGACTTCATTGCGAACGCCCGCTCGTTCTACCTGGCGACCGCCAGCAGCGATGGCCAGCCCTACATCCAGCATCGCGGGGGCCCGCCCGGCTTCCTGCATGTACTCGACGAGAACACGCTGGCCTTCGCCGACTTCTCGGGCAACCGGCAATACATCTCTACCGGCAATCTGGACGAGAACCCGAAGGCGATGATCTTCATCATGGATTACCGCACGCGCCGCCGCGTGAAGATCTGGGGCACGGCAAAGGTGGTGGAGAACGACGACGCGCTCATCGACCGGCTGATGCCCGACAATTACGTGGCGCGTCCCGAGGCGGCCCTCGTCTTCACCGTGAACTCCTGGGACACGAACTGCCCCCAGCACATTCCGCTCATGGTCTTCGCCGAGGACGTCGAGCCGCTTGCCGAGCGTGTCACCGCGCTGGAAGCGGAGAACGCACGCCTTCGGAGACAACTCACCGACAACAACACCGCATCAGGAGACGCCACGTGACCGCCCATCGCAGCTACCCCAAGACGCCCGGATTTCGCCTCGGTGTCTATGTGTTCAAGGACGCCGAGATCGTCGATTTCGCCGCGCCGCATGGCGTGTTTTCGGTGGCCCGCCGTCTCGACCCGGAGCTCGACGCGTTTCTCGTTTCGGACGCCATGCGGCCCGTACAGGCCCAGGCGGGCCTGACGGTGATCCCGAACTACAGCTTCAACGATACGCCGGACATGAACGCACTTCTGATCCCCGGCGGGTTCGGCACGCGCCAGGAGATGCACAACCAGCGGCTCCATGCCTTCATCCGGTCGCTCCCGGAAAAGACTCTGATTACAAGCGTCTGCACAGGCTCGTGGATCTACGGTGCCATGGGTCTGCTGGACGGCCTACCCGCCACCAACCGCAAGGAGCCGGATCGGCTCGAGGCCTCGGGCGCCGGCAAAGTTCCGATCGACCGCCTCGCGGAAATAGCCCCAAAGGCCCAGATCTCGCGCGCGCGCGTCGTCGATGCGGGGCGGATCGTGACCGCGGGCGGCATCGCGTCCGGCATGGAAATGGGTTTCCACCTGCTGCGCCGCGCCGGCTACCCGGAAGACTTCATCTCCGAAGTCGCACGCATCATGGAATATGCTGCCGCCTACGAGGTCTATCGCAACGACATAGAATATGCCGGCTAGACGCCCCCTGCCCCTTGATCGGGGCTGAAGAATGCAGAGATTGTGAGTCGCACCCCTTGCGACGGGCGTGCTCGTTACGGTGGAGCGGCTCACAATGACGACGGCAATGGAGGCGGACTGGGTCCTCAGGACCATGGCCGCAATGGCCGCGGCCGATCAAAGGCTCGACGCCCGCGAGGTCGACCTCATCCAACGCGTCTATCAAGAGCTGACCGGACGGCCTGTGGATGTGGGCGGCGTCGTGTCGGCGGTCCAAGTCTATGCCCGGCGAGATGTGGCCCAGGACTTGTCGCAGGTCGCCGGCAGCTTCTCGCCCGAAGCAAAGACGGCCATCATGCAAGGGGCCTATCGGACCCTCGCCGTCAACAATCATGTTTCGCAAGCCGAGCGCGACACGCTCGACAGGGTCGCCGGAGCGCTTCGCTCCCGGCCTCCGAATTGGAGGCGATCCTGGCGGAGGTCGAAACACCTCCCTCACAGACCTAGCTGTCGTGGCTCTCCGAGCCGGGCCTGAGCAACCAACCGAACAACAGAACCGCCGCGGCGGCGCCCACGAACTGCGCCAGCAGAAAAGCCGGCACATGGGCCGGAGCGATCCCTGAGAACGTGTCGCTGATGGCGCGGGCGATCGTCACCGCCGGATTGGCGAACGACGTCGAGGACGTGAACCAGTACGCGCTCGTAATATAGAGACCGACCGCAGCCGGGATCGCGGCGACATTGAAGCGGACGCAGCCGAGGATCGTGGCCACGAGCCCGAACGTGGCGATGAACTCGCCGAGCCACTGCCCGAACCCGGTCCTTGTGTGCTGACTGATCTGGATCGCGTCGAGGCCGAACATCAAATGGGCCGCAATCGCGCCCAAGCATCCGCCCACGATCTGCACGGCCATATACGGCAGCACTTCGCCGCGCGGGAGCGATCCGCGCAGGAGCATCGCGAAGCTGACCGCCGGGTTGAAATGCGCCCCCGAGACGTCGATGAAGATCGTGATGATGACGAACAGGACCGCGCCTGTGGCGATCGTGTTGCAGAGAAGCGCCAGCGCCACGTTCCCGCCGGCAAGGGTCTCCGCCATGATGCCGGACCCGACGACCGCCATCACAAGAAAAAACGTGCCCAGCGCCTCGGCACAGAGCCGCCGCGTGAAATCGAACGTCATAGTCCCCCCGTCTGCCGCGCTAGCAGCAGCTGACTGATCCGTTCCCCGCTTTGTCCGCGTCCTCGAATGGCGACGGCGTTCCGCAGCCCGGGAAAATACCGAAATGTTTGGAGAAGTCACCGACGAAATTGAAATACGGCGCGAAGCGCGTATCTGCCAGCATCCGCCAGACATTGCCGCACACCGGAAAGATCCGGTCCTTCTCGATCAGGTGATGGTCGTCGAGGACAAACGTCTCTGGCTGTTCGAAAACGCCGCCGCGGTAAATGACCGCCTGGCCGTAGTCCTCGCAAGCCGGCTCGAGATCGTCCAGCTTGAAGAGGCGGTAGGTCGCCGAGAAGAAACGCGCGTTCCCGAGCTTCTCGCGCATGTCCGGATTGTCGATTTCGATCGGGCGGCTGCTGACAAGGCGCGGGTCGAGAAAACCCGCCTGCTTGGCCATCGGTAGGAAGTCGTTCCAGTAGAGCGCCCCGCCGAGACACTCGCCATAGAGGAGCGGATCGGCGCGCAGCTCGTCCGGCAACCGCCGGTCGCAATAGACATCGGCGAAGTAGAGTTCACCGCCCTGTTTCAGAAGATCGTAGGCGCCGCGGAGCACCGCCGGCTTGTCCATGCACAGGTTGATGACGCAGTTGGATACGATGACATCGAAGGAGCCGGGTTCGAGATCGAGCGCGTCCAGCTTCTCCAGATAGCCTTCCAGAAACCGCACATTGGACTTGGCATAGCCGAACTTCTTGGCGTGCCAATCCCGATGGGCGTCGGCCGTCGCCAGCTGTTCGGCGGTCATGTCCACGCCGGTCACGGAGCCGGCCTCGCCAACCAGTTGCGACAGGATGTAGACGTCCCGCCCCGTGCCGGAGCCGAGATCCAGCACGTTACAGTTCTGAAGCGCCGTGGGGATGCACAGCCCGCAGCCGTAATAGCGGGCGGCAACCTCGTCATGAACGTTGGCGATCAGTTCGGTGAGATACCGGGGTGTCTCGGCAGCGTCGCAGCAGGCGCTCGTCTGCAGATCCCCCGAGCCTTTCAGGACCTTGCCGTAGTACTCCTTGACCACCTCGATGTTCATCGCACCGCTCCGGAATTCCCCGCTAGCCCCAATGCCGCCGGTTCGTGGCGCCACACTATCAAAAGTCGGTGGCGCGCTGCAGCACACAGGACAGCACAGTCGCGTGAACTGGCGCTAAGAGACATCCTCACGGCCCGGCCCGCGATAGCCCGTGGCCAGCACATAGACTTCCGCTGAGTCCTGCCGGCTGGCCTTGGGCTTCACATGGGCGACCTTGCCGAAGTTCTGGCGCAGCCGGGTCAGCAGGTCACCGCTCGCGCCACCCTGCAGCACCTTGGCGAGATAAGCCCCACCCGGCTTCAGTATATCCTCGGCGATGTCGAGCGCGGCCTCAGCCAGCGCGATCACGCGCAAATGGTCCGTCTGGCGGTGGCCCGTGGACGAGGCGGCCATGTCCGACATCACCACGTCGACGCGCGCGCCGCCCAGCGCGTCGCGGATCGCGTCCCCGGCACCTGCATCAGTGACGTCCAGTTGCATGAAGTCGGCCCCCGGCACCGGCTCGATCTCGTTGATATCCGCGGCAATGACCCTGCCGTTGCCAGAGTCCGCCTTGACGCGCGCGACCGCCACCTGGCTCCACCCGCCCGGCGCCGCGCCGAGATCGACCACAACCCCGCCCGGCTTAAGCAGATGCTGCTTGTCGTCGATCTCCAGGAGCTTGAAGGCCGCCCGGCTGCGATAGCCCTGGCGCTTTGCCTCTTCGACATACGGGTCGTTCAGCTGCCGCTGCAGCCAGCGCGTCGAGGCGAGCTTCCGCCCTTTCGCGGTCTTGACGCGCACCGTCAGCCCGCGCCGGCCCGTTCCATCCCTCGGTCCGCTCTTTCCGCCTCTCGCCATACCGCCTGCTTCTATCGCCGCTTGTCCGTTACGACCAGCCTGCCTGCCCTATCGCCGCACGCTCTTGACCGAATAGGCAGGGGAGCGCATGTCCTGCCCACCACTCTTGTAACACCCGCCCCATGCCCCGCTACTTCATTACCCTGATCGTCGCGGTCGCTCTGTTCATGGAAACCATGGACTCGACCATCATCGCCACGTCGCTACCGGCGATCGCGGCCGATCTCGGCGAAGATCCGATTGCGCTGAAGCTGGCGCTCACATCCTATCTGCTGTCGCTTGCGGTCTTTATACCAGTCAGTGGCTGGATGGCAGACCGGTTTGGCGCCCGGACGGTTTTTCGCGCGGCCATTGTCGTCTTCACGGTGGGATCGGCGGCGTGCGGCTTCGCCACCTCGCTGCTGGACTTCATCCTCTTTCGCGTCCTGCAAGGAATGGGCGGCGCGATGATGGTGCCGGTCGGAAGGCTCGTGATCCTGCGCTCGGTCCCGAAATCGGAACTGATCTCGGCCCTCGCCTGGCTCACCGTGCCCGCGCTCATGGGGCCGGTGATCGGCCCGCCCTTAGGCGGGTTCATCACCACCGTGTTCTCCTGGCGCTGGATTTTCTGGATCAATATCCCGGTCGGTCTGCTCGGTATCTACCTCGCCACACGCTTCATCGAGAACTTTCGCGAGGACAAAGTCCCGCCGCTCGACGTCAAAGGGTTCTTCCTGTCCGGCATTGGGCTCTCGGGGCTTGCCTTCGGCTTCACCATTATCGGTCAGCCGCTGTTTCCGCCCTGGTTCGTAGTCGCCCTGCTCACGACGGGCGCCATTTCTTGCGTCCTCTACGTGCGCCACGCCTTGAACATTCCGGCGCCGCTGCTCGACTTGCGCCTGCTCAAGATCCCCACCTTCTTCGCCAACATCGCGGGCGGGTTCCTGTTTCGGATCGGCGTCGGCGCCACGCCCTTCCTGTTGCCGCTGTATTTTCAGCTCGGCTTCGGCATGACCCCCTTGCAGTCGGGGTTACTCACGTTCGCCATCGCCGTCGGCGCCGTCGCCATGAAGACCACGGCAGCACCCATCCTGCGCCGGTTCGGGTACAGGCCAATTCTTGTGTGGAACGCCCTCGTCGCGGCGTTCTTCATCATGGCGTATGCCCTCTTCACGGTCGCCACGCCGCATGCGGTGATCCTCGCCACACTGCTTGTGGGAGGTTTTTTCCGTTCCCTGGAATTCACCGCGATCAACACGATTGCTTACGCGGATATCGACGAGCACGAGATGAGCAAGGCGACGAGTTTCGCCAGCGTGTCGCAGCAACTCTCCATGTCGGCCGGCGTCGCCGTCGGCGCGCTCGTGCTCGAATTCCAACGCGCGGGCCGGGAGAGCCACGAGGTTCTAGCCAGCGATTTCACGTTGGCTTTCCTGATCGTCGGCGCGATCTGCGCAAGCTCCGCGCTCGTCTTCACGCGCCTGCCGAAAGACGCGGGCGCAAGCCTCTCGCGCAAGGCTCACCAGCTCGGTGAACCGGACAAGCAGCCCGAACTCGTCCCTGAAGATTAGGCGTTTCGCGTTTGGACGTTGCTGTTGGCGGACTTGCCGCTTGCAGACTTGCCACGCCCTCGCCCCTTCCGACGGCGCCGGCGCGGCGTCTTGCGGTCATGTCCATCCTCGGCCATCAGCGTCGTGAGGATGCCTTCGCGCAATCCCCGGTCAGCCACGCGCAACCGCTGGCAAGGCCAAGTGCGAAGCAAGGCTTCGAGGATCGCGCAGCCCGCCAAGACGAGATCGGCCCGTTCGTGACCGATGCAAGGCTGAGCGATACGCTCGGCGTAGCTCATGCCGATCAGATCGCCCGAGACCCGCCGCACATCGGTGGCCTTGAGCCAGCAGCCGTCCACGCGCGACCGGTCGTAGCGAGGCAGGCCGAGGTGTATGCCGGAAATCGTCGTCACCGTGCCTGACGTGCCGAGAAAATGCGCCCTGTCGTGGGCGACCCGCTCGCCAAACCGGTACTGGGACTCGAAACCCGCGAGCGCGCCCGCCACGTCTTCGACCATGGCTTCGTAGCTGTCGGCCGTGACTTCGTGGCCTCCATGGCGCTCGGCCAGGTTCACGACGCCGAGCGGCAAGGAGGTCCAGGCCGCGATCGCGTCTTGGATGGCCGCGCGGCTCTGCACGGACTGCTTCCAGTCCTTCCCGAGCTTGCGAAGGTCGAGCCAGATCAGTTCCGAACTGCCGCCACCGATGTCGAACACGAGCGCCCAGTCGCATCCGCTGTCCAGTAGGGAAGCGCATCCCGAAACGGCGAGCTTGGCTTCCGTTTCGCGCCCGACAATCTCCAAGGCGAGCCCCGTCTCGTTCTCGACACGGTCGATGAAGGAGGCCCCGTTGGTGGCGATCCGGCAGGCTTCGGTCGCGATCAGCCGCGAGCGCGTGACGCCACGGCGGCGCATCTTGTCCGCGCAGATGCGCAAGGCCGCGATAGTGCGCTTTTGCGCGCTCTCCGCAAGTTCGCCCGTGGCCTGCACGCCCTCGCCCAAACGGATGATTCGCGAGAACGCATCGACCACCACGAACCCCCGGCGCGACGGCTTCGCGACCAGCAGACGGCAATTGTTGGTTCCGAGATCAAGGGCGCCGTAAACGGCTTGGCCGAGACGTGCGGATCCGCGCGCGTTGCGCACGCCGCCGCCCACATCGCTGGCTGCCCCGGCAGGGCTTGCCACTGAAACGCCCGCAGGCGCGGACATCCCTGGCGCCGCGGCACTCACAGCGCCGCTCTCGCCGGCATCGTTCCGCATGGCAGTGGCGCAAGGCAGCGCGCCGGCGTCACGCGAAACATCGGGATTTCGCGCCAAATCCTCGCGGCGCGGATTCCCGGCAGCCGTGCGGGCAATTCCGCTCGGCCCAGTCACAATTTCAACCTCTCGAGCCTGCCAGAGGGCGCTTCCTCGCCCGTTCCCAGCGGCCACAGCATTGGTCCTATGAGACCAATCTACCAATCTGTTCAGGCAGGTAAAGCCCGAGAGCGAGCGGGGGCCGGACGGGCGGGGCCGGCGCGCCGCTCAGCGGACCTGTCAGCGGGCTGGCGTCGGCTCCGGAGGTCCGGCAGCGACGGTCTTCGAATCGGCTTCGGACTGCCAGCGGCCGGGATGAATGGGCGGGTCCCAGCGCTCCGGCAACTGAGCGAGATACTCTTTGCGGGGGATGTCCTTGAAGCCCGCGCGTTCCGTCGCAGGCGTGAGCCACTTGTTGTCCATGAGGACGAAGCCCCACTTCGCCAGATGCCACGCCAGCACCGCAAAGCCGATCTTCGAGGCATTCGACTCCCGGAAGAACTGCGACTCGATCACGAAGACGCGGCCCACGGCCACGCCGTAGCCGCCGCCCGCTAGCTCGCCATCGCTGTTCCAAACCTCGAAGGAATGCACATGGCCTTCGTCGAACAGTTTGGCATAGGCCGCCATGATGCGCGGCGTGATCCAGGTGAGGCTGAGCCAGCCCCGGCGCGGTTCGGCGCAGGCTGCAATCACGCCCTCGAAATCCGTGTCGAAAGTGATCCGGTAGCGGTTCTTCCGCATCATGCCACGCAGCCGGCTGGAAATGTGAAAGTCGTGCGGCCGCACCACGGCACGCTCCCGCGGGTACATCCATTTGGGCGGGGGAAGGTGTCCGGCCGGAGAGAGCCCGCGCAGATAGGCATCCCTCAGGACACCCGGCGACAGGTCGGTCGCTATGCCAATGATCTCCTGATCGGCAGGGAGCGTCGTGGGGTCCGGCAGGGGCCGGCTTGGCTGAAGGACATGGGAAAGCATGACCCGGGCGGTCGTTACGAAATTGGCGATCCGCTTCGGCCGCAGCGCCCACGCGGTGCCGATCACCCAGCGGTAGAGTGCGGTCGTGTGCTTCTGCCGGAACAGCGCGGCGCGGCGCGACGCCACCGATGGCTCCTCAGAACGCGTTGATTGTCCGTTCAAGTTCAAATCCTTTTGGGTCCGTCTGCAGCCCTTTCGCCCGAGACGGCCTCGGCAGGGCGTCGCGCCCGCACGTGTCCGTCTGCGGATCAGGTTTAACCGGAGATGCTAGCCTGCCTGCCGCCTGGCCTGACGCCGGCGGTCCCAAAGCTTTTCGCTCAGCGCGGTATGGACGCGCTGCGCCGGCGGAATCTCTTCGAGCTCGCGGGCGAAAGCGGCATATTCCACGCGCGCTTCTTCCGGCCCGCCACCGTGAACCAGCGTGTTGCGAAACTCGAGGAGCCGGCGCCAGCCGCGAGAGTCGCCGCCCCGCTCGGGCGCAGGCACACCCGCCACGAGCAAATGCCGCATAACCGTCTGCGCGGCCCCCTCCTCGCCTTGGCCGTCCTTGACCAGGAGGTCGATCACGGCCGCCGATCTGGCAAGCAGCGCATTACTTGGAGGGGCTTTTCGGCGCCGGTCACGCTGACGTTCAGCCAGAGCGGGCGCAGGAGTAGGAGTAGGAGTAGGAGTAGACGTCGCCGCCGCAGGCGCGGACGCCGCGACCACCGTTTCGAGGTCCACGAGCGGCTTGAGATCGTCGGCCGGCACGCCGTCCGCGGCCAGTTCCACCATCACGGCCTGCAGGCATTTCAGCCCCAGCACGGCCTTGTCCGTTGCGCTGTCGGCATAGACCTGCCGCAGGGCCCGGAGCGCCGCGGAGATGCGATTCGCCGATGGTGAAACCTCGTTCATGCGCGGCAGGATAGAGTGAGTTTCTGGACAATGTGTTACTGGGGCCCTGCTGGGCCCTCCAGCGCCCCGGCGCGGACAGGCGGCAAAACCTGCTCGATGAGGACTTTGCCGCACAGACGGACTTGCCAAGCGCCCTCCCCAGCGACTAGAAGAAACGCCCAATTCCGTGCTTCGGATCGCGACCTGGCCCCTAGACGGGCCAGCACCGCCAGGCTTGGTGGGAGATCGTCTAATGGTAGGACAGCGGACTCTGACTCCGTCAATCTAGGTTCGAATCCTAGTCTCCCAGCCAAATCTTCAGTCTTCAGCAGCTTTCCAGCCGTTCATTCCCGGATCGAGGCACACCCGCCACGGGCACCCCTGCGCGCATTCGCGCGTTTGTCCTCGCCGCGATCTCCGATATCAAGCACCTGTGTTGCCGGGCCCTGGCCTCTGCCGGGAATTCCGCCGACCGCCAATCTTCCTGACCATCGTCTAGCTGCCGCATGTCCCGTCCGAATGGCCGAAGCGACGGCCTTATCTCGGGGTGAGCATGAACGCACTTTACGCCTATCGCGACCAATGGGTCGGAAACGTCCGCGGCGACATTCTCGCCGGGCTCGTCGTGGCGTTGGCGTTGATCCCCGAGGCCATCGCGTTCTCGATCATCGCCGGAGTCGACCCGAAAGTCGGTCTTTATGCGTCCTTCGCCATCGCGGTGATTGTCGCAATCACCGGCGGCCGGCCGGCCATGATCTCCGCCGCCACGGCGGCGACGGCTGTCGTCATGGTGACTTTGGTGAAGGAGCACGGCCTCCAGTATTTGCTGGCCGCGACCGTATTGGCGGGCGTCATTCAGATCTGCGCCGGCTTTGCGAAGCTCGGCTATCTCATGCGCTTCGTCTCACGGTCGGTGATCACCGGGTTCGTCAATGCGCTGGCGATACTGATCTTCCTGGCGCAGCTTCCCGAACTGACAAACGTGACCTGGGTGACCTATGTCATGGTCGCCGCCGGGCTCGCCATCATCTATCTGTTTCCCATGCTGACCAAGGCGATCCCCTCGCCGCTCATCACCATCATTGTCCTCTCCGCCGTCTCCATGGCGCTGGATCTCGACGTGCGCACGGTCTCCGATATGGGGGATCTACCCGACACGCTGCCCGTGTTTCTGATCCCCGACATCCCGCTCACTCTCGAGACGCTGCAGATCATCCTGCCCTATTCGCTTGCCATAGCCGCCGTCGGCCTGCTCGAGAGCCTGATGACCCAAACCATCATCGATGATCTGACCGACACGCCCAGCGACCGCAATCAGGAATGTATCGGCCAGGGAATCGCCAACACCTGCACCGGCTTCATCGGCGGCATGGCGGGCTGCGCCATGATCGGACAGTCGATGATCAACGTGAAGTCCGGCGGCCGGGGCCGGCTTTCGACGTTTACGGCGGGCGCGATGCTCCTGTTCATGATCGTGGTGCTCGGCGATATCGTGGGCCAGATTCCGATGCCGGCCCTCGTGGCCATCATGATCATGGTCTCGATCGGCACCTTCTCCTGGTCGTCGATCAAGAATTTGCGCGATCATCCCCGCTCCTCCTCGATCGTGATGCTCGCGACCGTGGTGGCAACCGTCTACACGCACAATCTCGCCATTGGGGTGCTGACGGGCGTCTTGCTGTCCGGCATTTTCTTCGCAGGCAAGATCGCCCAGCTCTTCCGCGTCACATCCGAGATTTCGCCCGACGGGCGAGAGCGGACCTACGTCATCGAAGGACAACTCTTCTTCGCCTCGGCGGAGGACTTCATGGCCGCATTCGACTTCAAGGAGGCGCTGGAGCGTGTCACCATCGACGTCAGCCGCGCTCATATCTGGGACGTCTCGTCGGTCGCGGCCCTAGACATGGCGGTGTTGAAGTTTCGCCGCGAAGGTGCCGAGGTGAAAATAGTCGGTATGAACAAAGCTTCCGAGACGATCGTCGACAGCCTGGCGGTGCACGACAAGCCAGGCGCGATGGACAGGCTGATGGAGCACTAGGGGGAATCCATGTCCGCAATCCTGATGGCGCTGGTCGACGGATCGGCCTATTCCGAAAGCCTGTGCCGCTATGCCGCCTGGATCGCCTCCCGCACGGGCGCGCAGGTGCAGCTTTACCATGTGCTCGACCCGCGTCATGCCCTCGGCAAGCGCGATCTCTCCGGCTCCATCGCGCTTGGTGCCCGTACGGACCTCCTGGAAAAACTCAGCACGTTGGACGAGCAGCACGGCAAGCTCGCCCAGGCGCAAGGGCGCGCGATCCTCGACGACGCCAAAGCGCTGATCGAGGCGCAAGGAGTCTCCGACGTCGTCACACGCCTGCGCTATGACGACATCGTCGCAACCGTCACCGCCAAAGAAGGCGAGGCCGATATGATTTTGATCGGCAAGCGCGGCGAAGCGGCCGGCCTCGACAATCCCCATCTGGGTTCGAACTTCGAGCGGATCGTACGCGCCAGCTACAAGCCGGTATTCGTCGCAAACCGCGCCTTCCAAGCGATACGCCGTGTGCTGATAGCCTATGACGGCGGCGCGTCATCGATGAAGGCCGTGGAGTATGTCGCCCGCGACCCGCTCTTTACAGGGCTTGACGTCGTCGTCGCGACGGTCGGCGATGAGAACGGCGAAGCGCGACACACCGACCTCGACGAGGCCGGCGCGACGCTGACCGCCTGGGGCCACAAGGCGGAGACGCGCGTGCTGAAGGGCCAACCCAGCACGGCGCTGGGCGACTTCGTCGAACATGAAAGCATTGATCTTCTGGTGATGGGCGCCTACGGCCATTCGCGCATCCGGACATTGGTGATCGGCTCGACCACCACCGAGATGATCCGCTCCTGCAAAGTGCCGGTCGTGCTCATGCGCTGAGCGGGACCTTGGCTTCGGCATCTACAGCAACGGCACGGTGTAGTTCACGATTGTCCGGAACTGGGTGAGATCATCGCTCGGCAAGGCGTCGTCGAAGACGTCCAATCGATATATTCGACCTCGACGCGCAGGCCCTGCAGCGCCCCGCGCGGCGGCTCGTAAACAAAGCGCAGATCGAGTTCCTGCTGGTTGGAGAAGTCTCCATTCGTCACAGGATCTTCGATCCCCCAGCCCTTACCGAAGGCTGCCTTGAACTTGACGCCGTCCAAGCCGAGCCGCGCGAAATCGTAGGATAAGGACAGGAGAAAGGCGTCGACACCGGCCTGCTCGAAATTCGTCACCAGCATCCCGGCGTAGGAGGCGCTGTAACCGAACGGCTTCTGAATACTGGCTTCGTCACCGGTCTTGGACACCGCCCCTTCGAGCACGAGGCCCCGGTAGCTCGCGACGAAACGCGCCGAGGCCTGATACGTCTCATACGGCGCACCGGCGATCATCGATGCGCCCACCGTGCGCTGATCCAGAATATTCGCGCCCACGCGCAATTGCGGGCCGCGCCCGCCATTGCCCTCGCCGAACGGCAGAAGATAGTCGATCTCGCCATAGGCCGTGTTGAGCGTGTCGGCGATCCAATAATTGGTGCCGCCGATGTTGAAGCCGTTCTTGTGGTAGCTCGCACCGGTGATGAGAACCCCCTCGTCTTGCGGGACGCCGAGCCCTTCGCTGAACGGGATGAAGTTCGCCTGGTTCCGCGGCTTGTATCGGGTGAGATAGGAGGCGATGTAGTCGACGGTCTGGTCGGGCCCCTGGTCGTCCGGCACCAGAACGATGCCCTCGAAGGTGATCGGGATCATCCGCGAGTCGTAAGGGTTTACGTAGGGCGTGCGGACGATCTGACGTCCGACGGTCACTTGCTGACCGGCAAACCGTAAGCGGCCATTGAGCTGGCCCAGTGTCGTGATCTGATTGCCGTCCCATGACAGATTGAGCGACTCCCGGCAGCCGCGTTCGCGTAGAGCGGCTGCGTTGTGTAAAGGACACTCCGCAGCTGGAAAAAGTCGGCGAGATAACCGGACTCGAGGGAGATCGAACCGCCCGTCGTGAAGGCTTTCGGTGTGCTGTACCCGAAATCATGTTCGTCGAACCAATACGTACGGTTGTCGAGGCGCATAGAACTGTCGCGGATAAAGGCCGGCAAGTTGGGCCAACGCGTCTGCCGCGCCGCCTCGAGACGCAAGTCGCGCGGGTCCACCATAGGCGCGGGCCCCCGCAGATCATCCCGCGGGTGCAGCGGCACCGTGAAGCCTTCGCGAATCGGGCTCAGGGCCTCGCCGGCATTCGACGGGATAGGATAGTCGAGGGCTTCCTGCGCCAGGGCGAAAGACGGCGCGGCGCAAACGAGAACAGTTGCTGCGAAGAAGGCAAGATATCGGATTGCCCGCCCCGGCCCATGCCGCCTCACTGGATTGCCCTCTTTGATTCCCCGTCGTCCCGCCACCAGTCTATCGCACCACGCCCGATTCCGGCCCTGATATCACCATCCGGCAAGACCATGCTGGGAGGATGGACTTGCTGCCCGCCTGCCGTTAAGCCCCTGGCCTTGCTAGGATCGCATCCACCAGAGTCACCAACCGCCCCAAAAGACAGCCTGATGTTGACACAGACCCGCCGCCGCGCGCTCGGCATTCTCCTGGGCACACTTGCCGGCTCCCGCTTGCTGGCGCTTCCCTTGCCGGCCAGAGCACAGGACGAAAAGCCGGAAGACCAAGAGCCTGACGACGAGACCGCGTCCGAACCGGACTGCGTCGACACCAAGACCTTCGGCGGCTGGACGGGGCAGGCCAGCGATATCAGCGCCGGTGCAATTCAGAACAATATCGCCGCGGTCGATCCCAAGACCTGCACTGTTCTGCTGAGCGCCGAGGTCAATTCGGAGTTCGCCGGACGCATTTTTCTCGAAGGCAGCGCCGAGGGGACAGCGTTGCCGGAAACTCTGCTCCTGGACCCGGACAGCCGGTTCAAGGCCACGGCGCCCGGCAGCGACGTGGTCGTGGATACGCCGCTCTGCGGCAACTGCACCGACATCTACGACAACACGGTCGGCATCGTTCTGCCGCTCGCAACGGCGCCCTTGCTCCGTGACGCAGACCGGATGGACATCACACTGCACCTTGCGCGCCACGACGCGGACTGCCGCTTCACGCTCGACTGCAAGATTTTGCGGCAGGCTCTCGACTGGGCGACCGCACGGCGCGACGCGCTGGCGACCGAACGCGACAACAAGCAATGCGCCTCGGCGGAAGGCTGTTTCATCACCACGGCCTGCTGCGAGGTTCTGGGTCTGGCCGACGACTGTTTCGAGCTCCGAACCCTCCGCCGCTATCGCGACGATGTCCTTGCCGCCCGCGCCGGGGGCTCCGCGGAGATCACACGTTATTACGACCTCGCGCCGCGTCTTCTCAAACGGCTTCGCGTAAACGCGGATGATCCCGAGAAGGCCCTGCTCCGCCTCTATGCCCGCTACGTCCTGCCGGCCGCGCTTGCGGCCAGGTTCGGCCTCGACCGGCTGGCCTACGCGCTCTACCGGCGGATGCTGGTGGCGCTGTCTCGCCCGCATCGCGGGTCGCCCGGAAAGGCGTAACGAGGCGTACCCGAGCGCCGATCCACTAAATTTCAATACCCCTACAATTGTCGGGAACTGAACTTCCCGTTCGCGCATTGGGTCTCAAGGAGCGCCGCCACTCGGCAAGGCCGAGGCGGCGTCCTCACGGGCTGTCAGCGGGCCCCAGCGCGGCACCAAAAGAGGTCTTGGCTGCCGCGCATTGGGGCCGACGGTCTGGGGAACGGGGGCGTGAGGCGCGTACGGACCGGCTTTCAAACTCGGGACGCTGCCGCCAAAAGAGGGAACTTCTTCGATGCCTGAATTCAGCCTGCCATTGCCGACGGGTCCGTCTCGCAACCCCGTCACGCATCCCGTCCATCGGGCGACGGCGTTGCTCCAGGAAGCGCTGCACGAGTCCCGGCGCGCCACCTTCACCCAGGAGTTCGGCGAGGTCCGCGGCATCCACCGCCTGTCTGCACCACCCGCGGCCGAAGTGTTCGTCGACGCCGATATGGCCGTCGACTTCGTCTCCCCGCCGGCCAATCTCGACTTCGTCGAGGCCTATCTCGGCCGTCAGGCCGGCGAGACACAGGAGGACGTCCCGGAAAGCCCTCACGCAGGCGAACGCGATGATGGCAAAGCGGCCTCCACTCCGCATCGTCGCGGCACGCGGGCCCGATCGACCCAAGCGGCCGACCCTCAACTTCGGGGGCTGATCCGGGACTTCAAGGAACGGCAGCGCAGAGCCGGTCTGATTGTCGCGGGCTCGGTCGCCTCGGCGGTGACGCTGACTGTCCTGACGATCGCGCTTGTATTTGCACTCGCGGCGTAACACCGGACGCCGCCGCGCCTGCCTCCAGCAGGCGCGGCGGCAGTGCGGTGCGGCGCGTGCTAGACGACGTCCCGGCGTCTGAGCTCGACTAGAACCCGCTCGGCCAAGACTTCCGGCGTCAATTCGCTCGTATTCAGATCGAGTTCCGGCGACTCCGGCCGTTCGTAGCTCGAGTCGATGCCGGTGAAGTTCTTGATCAGGCCGGCGCGCGCCTTGCGGTACAGGCCCTTCGGATCCCGGGCTTCGCAGACCTCGAGTGGCGTATCGACATAGATCTCGATGAACTCGCCTTCACCGACCATGTCGCGCGCCATGCGCCGCTCCGAGCGGAACGGTGAGATGAACGACACCATCACGATAAGACCGGCATCGACGAACAGCCGAGCCGCTTCCGCAACGCGCCGGATGTTCTCAACCCGATCCGCATCCGTGAAGCCGAGGTCCTTGTTGAGCCCGTGGCGAATGTTGTCGCCGTCGAGCATGTAGGTGTGGCGGCCGAGCGAATGCAGCCTCTTCTCGAGCGCGTTGGCGATCGTCGACTTGCCGGACCCGGACAGACCGGTGAACCACAGCACGCAAGGCTTTTGTCCCTTGAGACCCGCACGGGATGATTTGTCGACGGACAGTTCCTGCCACTTCACGTTCGTGGCGCGGCGAAGACCGAACTCGACCATACCGGCCGCGACCGTCGCGTTCGTGAAGCGATCGATCAGGATGAAACTGCCGGTCTCGGGATTGTCGCCATAGGGATCGAAGACGAGAGGCTTGGTCATGCTGAGATTGCACAGCCCCACCTCGTTCATCTCCAAGGTCTTGCCCGCGACATGATCCAGATTGTCGACATTGAGCTTGTACTTGAGCGACGACACGGTGGCCGTGGCGCTTTGGGTGCCACACCGGATCGTGTAGTTGCGCCCCGGCAGCATGGCCTCTTCGTCGAACCAGATGATCCTCGCGGCAAGCTGATCCGCGACGGACGGTTCGGAGTCGGGTGTCGTGATCACATCGCCACGGCTTGCGTCGACCTCCTCCGCGAAGGTCAGCGTCACTGCATCCCCTTCCTGCGCGGCATCCAGATCACCATCGGCCGTCACGATCCGCGCGACATGCACGCGCTTGCCGGACGGATGGATGACAACCTCGTCGCCCGGCGCGATGCGGCCACCGGCTACGGTGCCCGAGACCCCGCGGAAATCCAGATGCGGCCGGTTCACCCACTGCACCGGGAACCGGAACGGATCCTTGTCTCGGCTGCGGCTGACCTCGACCGTCTCCAAATGTCCGAGCAGCGTCGGGCCGTGATACCAGTGCATATGAGCGCTGGGGGCCGTGACGTTGTCGCCCTTCAAGGCCGAGACCGGGATGGCCTCGATGGACTCGAAACCCAGAGGCTCGGCGAAAGCCGTGAAGTCGTCCACGATCGCCTGGAACTGCTCCTGGTCGAAATCGATCAGGTCCATCTTGTTGACGGCCAGCGCGACCTTCTTGATGCCCAGCAGAGACAGGATGCAGGCGTGGCGACGCGTCTGGGTCAGCACGCCTTGGCGCGCATCGATCAGGAGCACGCCGAAGTCGCAGTTCGACGCGCCGGTCGCCATGTTCCGTGTGTACTGCACATGGCCCGGCGTATCGGCAACAATGAACTTCCGCTGGGGCGTCGAGAAATAGCGATATGCCACGTCGATCGTGATGCCCTGCTCGCGCTCGGCCTGGAGACCGTCGACAAGGAGAGACAAATCGATCTCCGCACCCATGGTCGAATTGGGCCGCTTCGACTCCCTGTGCACGGCCTTCAGCTGATCTTCGAAGACGAGCTGGGAGTCGTACAGAAGTCGGCCGATCAGCGTGCTCTTGCCGTCATCCACGCTCCCGCATGTCAGGAACCGCAAGAGGCCGCGATCTTCCTCGGCGACGAGACGCGCAGCGAGCCGGTCGCTGGCACCGTCGTTCGTGCCGCCAACCACACTGAGACGTGCCATTAGAAGTAGCCCTCCTGCTTTTTCTTCTCCATCGAGCCGACCTGGTCGTGATCGATGACGCGTCCCTGCCGTTCCGAATGGCGGGAAGCGATCAGTTCTTCAATGATCTCGGGCAATGTCGTCGCTTCGGATTCGATGGCGCCGGTGAGCGGATAGCAGCCCAGCGTGCGGAAGCGCACTTTGCGCATCTGCGGCGTCTCGCCCTCCTCGAGCGGCAGCCGGTCGTCGTCCACCATGATCAGCGTACCGTCGCGCTCGACCACGGGACGTTCCTTCGCGAAATACAGCGGCACTACGGGAATGTCTTCCAGGTAGATGTACGTCCACACGTCGAGTTCGGTCCAGTTGGACAAGGGGAACACGCGCATGCTCTCGCCGGGATTCACCTTGGTGTTGGCGAGGTGCCAAAGCTCGGGCCGCTGACGTTTCGGATCCCAGTTGTGCGACGCGTTCCGGAACGAGTAGACGCGTTCCTTCGCGCGCGACTTCTCTTCGTCGCGGCGCGCACCGCCGAAAGCCGCATCGAAGCCGTACTTGGCGAAGGCCTGCTTCAAGGCTTCGGTCTTCATGATGTCCGTGTGCAGAGCACTTCCGTGGGTGATCGGCGAGATGGCGTTGCGAACGCCCTCCTCGTTGATGTGGACCGTGAGGTCCACCCCGAGGCGCTTCGCTTCCGCATCCCGGAACGTGATCATCTCCCGGAACTTCCAGGTCGTATCGACGTGGAGCAACGGAAAGGGCGGCTTGCCGGGATAGAAGGCCTTCATCGCCAGGTGCAGCAGCACCGCCGAGTCCTTGCCAATGGAATACAGCATCACCGGGTTGCGAAACTCCGCGGCAACCTCGCGCATGATGTAGATGCTTTCCGCCTCGAGCTGGCGGAGATAGGACGAAAGAACCTGCTTCATAAATCCGTACTCATACGTGTCGTCTCAGGCTCCTTGTCCGAGCCAATGTCTCGTTCCGTGCCCGCACCGTTCTGTGCCTTGGCAAATGCTTCCGCTTTCCGTTTTGCGATGAGGTAGCGGTACGCGCTGACGGGCAGCAGCGCCAGATAGACCAGGGAGCCCACAAACAGGGTCTGGGCTGGATAGGTCAAGAGCAAGGCAATAAAAAGAGCCGCCAGAACAAAAAGGGGCGGCACATATTCGCGGTGGATCCGCTGCCCCACCATCTTGATCGAGAACGTCGGCACGTTCGACACCATCAGCAGCGCCACGCCAATCGTGTAGAGCAGCACCAGGGGCGTGAGGCTGGGCCAATGAAGCCCCAGATCCTGAGCGTAGATCGGCAGCAGGACGATGATGGCGCCGGCCGGCGCGGGCACCCCCACAAAGAACGATTTCTTCCAGATGGGCTGATCGGTCTGGCTGAGCGAGACGTTGAAACGGGCCAGCCGCAAGGCCGAACAGACCGCAAAGATCAGGACCGCGACCCAGCCTAGACTGCGCAGATCCTCCAAGGACCAGGCGAAGAGGATGATCGCCGGCGCCACGCCGAAATTGACGAAAGTGGCCAGGCTGTCCAGTTCCGCGCCGAAGCGCGTCGAGGCTTTCAGGAGGCGCGCCACATGTCCGTCGATCCCGTCCAGAAAGGCCGCGAAGACCAGCGCCGCCACCGCCATGTCCCAGCGATGCTCGATCCCCATACGGATCGCGGTCAGCCCCGCGCAGAGCCCGACGAGCGTGAAGATATTTGGGATGAGAACACGGATAGGGACCTCGCCGCGCACCAGCAGCCGCTGCCGCAGCTTTCGGTCGTCCCGATCCGGATCGAAAGGAGGAAACATCGGCGCTTAAGCCCTTCCCTTGGCCTCGCCCGGCAAGACGGCAAGTACCGTCTCGGCGGCGATGGCCGTCTGACCCACCTCGCCCAAGACGTCGCTGTCCTGCGGCAGATACAGATCCACACGGCTTCCGAAACGGATCAAGCCGATCCGCTGTCCCGCCTCCAGACTATCACCATCGCCCACAAAGGGGACGATACGCCGCGCCACCAGCCCGGCAATGAGGACGACGCCGATCTTGGTTCCGGACTTGGTTTCGATCACGAAGGCCTGGCGCTCGTTCTCCTCGCTCGCCTTGTCGAGCTCGGCATTGAAAAAGGCGCCGTGCACATACGTGCTGTGGATGATCTTGCCGCCGACCGGCGCGCGGATGATGTGTACGTCGAACACGGACAGAAAGACGGAGACGCGCGTCAGCTCTGCCGTCCCCAGCGCGAGCTCCCGCGGCGCCATGACGTCTTCGACCACGGCCGACACTTTGCCGTCCGCCGAGCTCACCACGAGCCCCGGCCGGTCCGGCGTCACCCGTTCCGGGTCGCGGAAGAAATAGACGCAGAACACGGTCAGTAGCGCGCAGAGCCAGCCGAGCGCTGGCGCGAATAGAAATAGGACCAGCGTCGCGATCGCACCGATGGCCACGAACTTGTAGCCATCCGGGTGGATGGGCACGAAGGCGTTCGCAATTGTATCAAGCAGGCTGTGCCGGTCGTCCATAAACTCTCCCGTTACCGTGGCTAGCTCGACGCCAGCAACTCGTCCTCTTCAAGCCGATCGCCGTCAATAGGCTCATCCGGCGAACCCGTGTCCAGCCGTCCATCGCGCTGCTCCTCGCCGTCGTCGGCTCGCGCGCATGCGCCAAAATCTCGCGGGCCTCGTCCGCCTCGCGCTGCCGGGCCCACAGGCTCGCGTAAAGACCGTCCTTCGCCAGAAGCTCGGCATGCCGCCCCTGCTCCACGATCCGCCCCTGGTCGAGCACAATGATGTTGTCAGCGTGGACTACTGTCGAGAGCCGGTGCGCGATGACGAGGCTCGTGCGATCGCGCGCCACCTGCTCGAGCGCATCCTGGATCTCTTTCTCAGTGTGGCTGTCGAGCGCAGACGTCGCCTCGTCCAGCATCAGAATGGGCGGTGCCTTCAAAATCGTCCGGGCGATAGCCACGCGCTGCTTCTCGCCGCCGGACAGTTTCAGGCCGCGCTCGCCGACAAGCGCGGCATAGCCTTGCGGCAGCGCCAGGATGAATCCATCGATCTGCGCCAGCCGGGCCGCCTCGTGAACCTCGGCCTCGGTCGCATCAGGGCGCCCGTAGCGGATGTTGTATTCGATCGTGTCGTTGAACAGCACCGTATCCTGCGGAACCATGCCGATCGCCGCGCGCAGCGAGCGTTGGGTCACGTCCTGGATGTTCTGTCCGTCGATCGTGACCTCGCCCTGGTTCACCTCGTAGAAGCGGAACAGAATGCGCGAGATGGTCGACTTGCCCGCGCCGGAGGGCCCCACGATGGCGACCATCTTTCCCGGAGGCACCTCGAAGGAAATGTCTTTGAGAATGGGACGGCCCGGCTCGTAGGCGAAGGAGACGTTCTTGAAAGCGATCGCGCCGTTGTCGACGCGCAGCGGCTTCGCGTCCGGACGGTCGACGATCTCGGCGGGCTCCTTCAGAAGCGCGAACATGGTCTCCATGTCCACCAGCCCCTGCTTGATCTCGCGATAGACCATGCCCATGAAATTCAGCGGCATGAAGAGCTGGATGAGAATGGCGTTGATCATCACGAAGTCGCCTACGGTCAGGATGCCCTGGGAGACGTCGCGCGCGGCGAGCAGCATGCACACGACCATGCCGGTACTGAAGATGATGGCCTGTCCGGAGTTCAAAAACCCGAGCGTGGTGAAGGTGCGGACCGCCGCCTTCTCGTAGCGCGCCATGGACGCATCGAAGCGCCGGGCCTCGAGATCCTCGTTGCCGAAATATTTGACGGTCTCGAAATTGAGCAGGCTATCGACGGCCTTGGAGTTGGCCTCCGTGTCGCTCTCGTTCATGTCCCGGCGAATGGCGAGACGCTTCTCGGTGGCGAAGAAGGTGAACCACACATAGGCCACGACCATTACGAACAGCACGGCGACATACACCCAGCCGAAATACCAGGCGACAAGCCCCGCGATCATGACGAGTTCCACCGCCGTCGGGATCATGTTCAGGATCGCCATCCGCAGAATTGTGTCGACGCCGTTCACACCGCGCTCGATCACGCGGTTCAGCCCGCCCGTGCGCCGTTCCAGGTGGAACTTGAGGGACAGGCTGTGAAGATGGCGGAAGGTCCGGTTCGCGAGCTGGCGAACCGCATTCTGGGTCACGACCGTGAAGATCACGTCGCGGAGCTGGGCAAACAGCACCATGAGGATGCGCCCAACGCCATAGGCCACGATCAGCATGGCCGGGACGATCGCGAGACCCAGGAAGCCCGTGCCCGCCGCGACACCCGAGCTCTGCTCGGCGCCGGTCAGGTAGTCGACCGCGTTCTTGTAGGCGATCGGGACCGCCAGCGTGACCAGCTTGGCCAGCACAAGCGCGATGAACGCCAGTACCACGCGCGTATGCAGATCGCGCCGCCCCTTCTGCCAGACATAGGGCAGCAGCTCGCCTAAGACGGACGTCTGGCTGGCCTTGCCCGAAAGCAGGGCGTCGCTGGTCGATTGCGGCAGTCGGTCTCTCATAAAACGGCTTTACTTTCAACGGGCTGTCGCGCCGCGCTCTCGCTTGTACCGGTCGGATGCTCAAGGCGCGAGGCCGCGGCCCCTAAACTGGGCGGGATCGGTCGCGCATCGGAAAAGGGGCAGCCTTCACGGCCGCCCCCTCCATGCCTATCGATATAGCCCGCGTGCGGCCCAGCGCCAAGCCCGCTCACCCAAGCCCGCTGCGATACCCGTTACTCAGGACGGGGCGGCGGTGCAGCCAAGTCCTCCGGATTCGGCGGGGTGAGCTTCAGCCGGAACATCGCGGTCGCGGCCGGCATTTGGGTCTTCTCGTCGAACTGCTGGACGCGCACCAAATGCACGTTGTCATCCAACTGGATCTGATCCTCGGTGCTCCACGTGCTCTCGCCTTCTGGCACCTTGACCAGCGCGAACGGCCGGCGTCCACGAAGATGTGCAGATCGAGGCCCGGAATGGCCTTGCCTGACATCTCACGTCCGGACCATCCTCTCCGCGCTTGTAGTCGACGACATCCACCTTGATCGGCGCCTTGTGAGAGGCCGACGACGCGGACCCGACCACGTCGGCGTCCGGCGCGGCGTCCTCCGCGAGGGCCCCGGTGCCCTGGAAGAGACACACCGTGGCGGCCATCGCGGCCACACCTGCGAGTATTCTGAACGCATTCATTTTACATGTTTCCTCGTTCGCTCAACCGTTTCGGTCAGTTGTTGCGGCGGCACTGTCGCGGTTCCCGCGCCACAAGCCGCCTTGCCGGGCTGAACCCTATCCAATCGTTCACGCCACTGCCACACCGATTGGCAAGAAGCATATGCCTCTCGGATTCTTGACGATTCACCCGAGCCGATGCCAGATGCCGGCAAACAACCGGCCACCCTAGAGGGGCATCCCGCAGGAGCTTTCATGACCCAACATCGCGGAAAAGTTGAGACCATCTGCGTTTATTGCGGGTCCGGCGCGGGACAGAATCCGGCCTTTAGCGAAGCCGCCCGCGCGCTCGGAGAAGCGCTTGCGGAAGCCGGGACCAACCTCGTCTATGGCGGCGGAGACTTGGGGCTCATGGGCATTGTGGCCCGCTCCGTCATCGACAGTGGCGGCCACGTGACCGGCATCATGCCCGAATTCCTTCACGACCGCGAACGCATGCTCGTCGACGTGCACGAGTTGCACATCGTCGACACCATGCACGAGCGCAAACATCTCATGTATGAGAAGTCCGACGCGTTCGTCGCCCTGCCCGGCGGCATCGGCACGCTCGAGGAGTTCGTCGAGCAGCTGACCTGGTCGCAGCTCGGACAGCACAAGAAGCCGATCGTGCTGGTGAATATTCACGGCTTCTGGGATCCGTTGCTGGACCTCTTCGACCGGATGATGGAGCACAACTTCATCCGCTCCGGCTTCGAGCTCAAGATGAGCGTGGCCGACAGCGCGGAGGATGTCCTGCCCGTCATCCACCGCTTGCTCGCGGAGATGGAAGAAGAGCCCGAGCCCGGTTATCGCGTGGTCGAAAAGCTCTAGGCAAAGAGTTCTAGGAAGGTGCCGGCGCGCCGTCGCGGATCAGTTTGTAGTTGATCGAGTCGAGCAGTGCCTCGAAGGACGCATCGACGATATTGGGCGAGACACCGACCGTGAACCAGCGGCGCCCCTCGCCGTCGCGGCTCTCGACCAGAACACGCGTGACCGCGTCCGTGCCACCCGTCAGGATACGGACCTTGTAGTCTACGAGCTTCAGATCGTCGATGTAGCTCTGATACGGCCCGAGATCCTTGCGGAGAGCATTGTCGAGGGCATTGATAGGACCGTTGCCCTCGCCCACCGACATCACCGAGTTGCCGTCGACGCGCGCCTTCACCGTCGCTTCCGAGATCGTCACCAACTCGCCGAGGGCGTTGTGGCGGCGCTCGACCATGACGCGGAACGAGTCGATATCGAAGAACTGGGGCACGGTCTCCAGCATGCGCCGCGCCAGGAGTTCGAACGAGGCCTCCGCCGCTTCATAGGCGTATCCGACCGCTTCGCGTTCCTTCACCAGTTCCACAAGCCGGCCGACCCGCGGATCGTCCTTGGACACGGTCAGGCCGATGCTCTCAAGCTGCGCCAGAATGTTAGACCGGCCGCCCTGGTTGGACACCAGCAGCTTGCGCACATTGCCGACGCTCTCCGGCGGCACATGCTCATAGGTGCGCGGATCCTTCTTCACCGCCGAGACGTGAATGCCGCCTTTGTGCGCGAACGCCGCCTCGCCCACATACGGCGCGTGCCGGTCGGGAGCCTGATTCAGCATCTCATCGAGAACGCGCGAGGCGTGAGTCAGGGTGCTGAGCTTCTCGGGTGAGATGTTCGTTTCGAAACGGTCCGCATACCCGCTCTTGAGCAGCAGCGTGGGAATGATCGACGTCAGGTTGGCGTTGCCGCAGCGCTCGCCGACACCGTTCAGCGTGCCCTGGATCTGCCGCGCGCCGGCGCGCACCGCCGCCAGCGAATTGGCAACGCCGTTGTCGGTGTCGTTGTGCACATGGATGCCGACATGATCGCCCGGGATGTTCGCGACGACGTCCGCCACGATCGCCTCGACCTCTTCCGGCAAGGTGCCGCCATTGGTGTCGCAGAGCACGACCCAACGCGCGCCCGCGTCATAAGCAGTCTTGGCGCATTCAAGTGCGTAAGGCGCATTGGCTTTGTAGCCGTCGAAGAAATGCTCGCAGTCCAGCAGCGCTTCGCGTCCCGACGCGACGACCGCCTCGACGGACTCCTTGATGCCCGCGAGATTCTCCTCGAGCGTGATCCCGAGCGCGACATCCACATGGAAGTCCCACGTCTTGCCCACAAGGCAGATCGCATCCGCCTCGGCGGCAAGAAGCGCCTGGAAGCCGGGATCGTTGGAGATCGACCGGCCCGGCCGCTTCGTCATGCCGAAGGCGGTGACCTTGGTGCCGACTTCGCGGTCCTTGGAGAAGAGTTCCGTATCGATAGGGTTCGCGCCCGGATAGCCGGCCTCGACATAGTCGAGACCGAGCCGGTCGAGCTGCTCGGCGATCAGCAACTTGTCCTCGAGCGAAAAGTCGACGCCATGTGTCTGGGCGCCGTCCCGCAAGGTCGTGTCGTACAGGGAGAGGGTTTCGCGTGCCATGGCCTAAACCACACCGAACACGAAGCGCAGGGCAAGCAGCACCGCCAACACCAGCACCGCCAGTTTGATCGCGAGATAGACACCCTTCGAGCCCTTGAACGGGGTGTCTTTGAGGAAGTTGCTCATTGCACGGTCTCCGGCCCTGGCAGGGTCTTCTTCATCGTCGTGTTGGACAGCCACTCATCGCCACACCGGACGCTGTTGCGCTGCTGGGCGGCATAGCCGCGCTTGTTGAAGAAATCGAGGCGCTGTCGCTGGCGTCCACGCTCAGATCCTTGGCACCGCGGCCCGCCGCGATCTTCTCCAGCGCGTCGGCCAGCAACGTGCCAACGCCGCGTTCCACCGCCGCGGGATGCACATAAAGGAACCCGACCTTGCTGTCCGTCTCGAGCGAGGCAAAGCCTACCGGCGATCCGCCCATGGTCGCGACGATCGTCGTGTGGTCGGCCAAGGTCTTGGCGAAGGCCTCCTCGTTGTTCGCGGCGGCGATCCAGGCTTCCTGCTGCTCGACCTCGTACTCGTCCTGGGTCAGCTCCATGATGCTCGCGCGAAAGATCTCTGCGAGCAACGGCGCCTCGCCGGGCAACATGGGCCGCAGCGCGAGTTGCGGATTGGCTTCGGCACTCATCGCGCCACCTCCCAGGTCGTTTTCAGCTCGCCCGTCTCCGGGTCCTTCGCGTCCATCAAGACGATGCCCATGGCCTGAAGCTCGTCGCGAATGCGGTCGGCTTCGGCGAAGTCTTTTGCTTTGCGGGCTTCGAGCCGGCCTGCGACTAGCGCATCGACCTTTGCTTTCCGATCAGCGGCACCTACGGCTGTCGCCTCGGAGCCACCATGCGCTTCGCCAGCAGCTACAGCATGCCGTGCAACATTGGCACGCGTCCCGGAGAAGCCGAGGAAACCGAGTGCGGCCCGAAGCGCCGCAAACTCTTTGGCGCCATGAAGCTTGTGCAACTCGGCGATGACCTTCGGCGTGTTCAAATCGTCCGACAGCGCATCGACAACCGCCTGCGGGATTTCGGACGCCGGCTCGTGGGCCTCGACGTCCCCATACCAATCCCACAGCGTCTTGTGGGACTCGTCGAGACTGACAAACGTCCAGTCGAGCGGCTGGCGATAATGGGTGCGGAACATGTTGAACCGGAGCGCCTCGCCCGGCCAGGCATAGCCCTGCCATCCGGTCAGCAGCTCGTGCACCGTGACGAAGTTGCCGAGGCTCTTCGACATCTTCTCGCCTTCCACCTGCAGGAAGCCGTTATGCATCCACACCTGCGCCATGATGTCGGTGCCGTGGGCGCAGCGCGACTGGGCGATCTCGTTCTCGTGGTGCGGAAAGGCGAGATCAATCCCGCCGCCATGGATATCGAATACCTCGCCGAGATGCGCGGCGGACATGGCCGAGCACTCGATGTGCCAACCTGGTCGTCCGGGCGTCTCGATGCCCCCCGGCGACGGCCAGGACGGTTCGCCAGGCTTCGACGGCTTCCACAACACGAAATCCATGGGGTCCTTCTTGAAGGGCGCGACCTCGACCCGCGCGCCCGCGATCATCTCGTCCAAGGACCGGCCGGAGAGCTTCCCGTAATCCGGCATCGAAGAGACGCTGAAGAGCACGTGGCCCTCGGCAACATAGGCGCTGCCCTTGGCGATCAGGCGGTCGATCATGGTGCGCATCTGCTCGATATGCTCGGTCGCGCGCGCTCGACCGTGGGGGTCGAGCGCCCCGAGCGCGCGCATGTCCGCGTGGAACTGCGCCTCGGTCTGCTCGGTGACCTTGCGGATCGCTTCGTTCAGCGGCAGGTCAGGGTAGTCGCGGGCCGCGCGCGCGTTGATCTTGTCGTCCACGTCCGTGATGTTGCGGACATAGGTCACATGATCGGGCCCGTAGAGGTGCCGCAGCAAGCGGAACAGCACATCGAACACGATGACGGGGCGCGCATTGCCGATATGCGCGTAGTCGTAGACGGTCGGCCCGCAGACATAGAGGCGCACATTGCCCGGATCGAGAGGCGTGAAGTCCTCTTTGCGGCGGGTGAGCGTATTGTAAATCGTAAGCGACACTGACTAGGCCCTTCGGCTTGAGGCCCGCCGGATGTTCGTCGGAGATGGATGGATAAGTAAAAAGAGGACGACCCGTGCGAGCTATTTTGCTAGCGCGGAATAATGCAGCCAGAAATGCTAAGGTTCGATTGCGGGTACATCATCTTGGTCCCGCTTATGGCGGCAAACCGCCAAATCGTCAAGCAAACCATCTTATTCATGCCGCATTGACCGAAGATTCTTTGCGCGCATAATGTGCAATTGAGGTTTCCCCAAGGATTGGATTGACCGTCGTGAGGGTCCATCGCGGTTTTCGGCGTGTTTTCGCGCCAAGCGCGGCGCATCCGGCGCCCTTTGCAGCGCGGGCTATTGCCGGCCTGGGCGCGCTGGCGCTCGGCTGCCTGACGCTCGCTGGCCACGGCTTCGCCCAGTCCGAGCAGGATATCCGCTGCATGCAGCTGCAGCAGGAACTGGATGCGGCCAGCGGCGGCGGCGGCAACAATCCCGAACTGATCTCGCTCAATCAGGAAATCAACCAAGCAACGCAGGCGCACCGGGCCGTGAAGTCGGAAATGGACCGGGCCGGCTGCTACGAACGCATGCTCATCTTTGGGCGGGCCCTGAAGCGGACGCCGCGCTGTCTCAGCCTCAATGCTCGCGTCGAGGATGCGCGGCGCCATGTCGAACGTCTGCAGGCGCAGCGCGCCTCCCTAGGGGGCGGCGGCAACCGGCGCCGGCAGCAGGAGCTCCAGCGCGCCATGCAGCAGAACGGCTGTAGCGGCGCCCCCCAGTCGGGCGGCGGAATCTTCGACTTCTTCGGCGGCCCCCGCCAGGAATACCAGACGCCGATCTATCGCAGCATCAATCCCAACGGCCGCTATCGGACCGTGTGCGTGCGCCTCTGCGACGGCTTCTATTTCCCGATCCACTACTCCACCTACGGCAGCCAGGCCGGCCAAGACGCGCAGAAGTGCCAGGCCAGCTGCGCCGCGCCGGCCGAGCTCTACGTCTACCGGAATCCCGGCCAGGAAATCGAACAGGCGATCTCTCTGAGCGGCTCGCCCTACATGGATCTGCCGGTGGCCCTGCGCTACCGCAAGGAGTTCGTGAAGGGCTGCTCGTGCAAGAAAGCCGAGTACAACCCCATGGAGATCGAGGCGGCGAACAAGAGGGCGCAAGGGATGCCGGCCGACGGCGCGACCCAGGCTTCCGCCGCGCCAGCAGCACCGCAGGCACCGGCCACGCCTGAAGCGCAGCCCGAACCGAGCGGACCGCCGCCGCAGCTCAATCTGGATATTGGACAGACCTCCCCGTCCGAACTGCAGATCACGCCGCCGCCACAGGCGGCCCAAAACGGCGCACCGACCTTGCAGGTCCCCGTGCCCCCGGGATTCCAGCCACCGCCGCCCGCGGCCCAAGCGCCGGCGCAACCCGCGCCCCAAGCTTCGTCCGAAGCCCCGCCCCAGGGTCAGTCCTCGTTCGTCAAGAATCCGCACCGACCCCCAACTAGCGAGCGTGCCTATGCGGCCTCGCCGCGAAGGCGCTTAAGCGCCCGCTCCCGGCCGATCAGCGGCAGCAACTGCTTCAGTTCCGGCCCATGGGGCTGTCCGGTCAGCGCCAGCCGCAGCGGCTGGAACAGCGCCTTTCCCTTGGCGCCCGTCTCCGCCTTCACGGCAGCGGTCCACGCCCCCCAGGTCTCCTCGGCCCACGGCTCGGGCGGCAGCAAGTCCGCCGCCACAGCGCAGAAGTCCGGGTCCTTCACGACCGGCTCGACCGGGCCCGTGACCACGGCCCACCAGCCCTTGGCGTCGTCCAGCACGTCGAGATTGCCCCGCACAGCGTCCCAGAACGCCTCCCCGCCGGTCACGCCCTGTTCCTCGAGACGCGCGGCAACGGCGGAGAACGGCAAGGCATGCAGCAGCTTGGCGTTCAGCAGGCGCAGCTCGTGCACATCGAAGCGGGCAGGCGCCCGCGACAGCTTGCCGAAGTCGAAGGCCTCGGCCAGTTCGTCCAAGCTATCGTGGGGCGCGATCGGGTCGCTGGTGCCGATCGTCGCCGCATAGCTGACCACGGCGAGCGGTTCGAGCCCCTCCTCGCGCATGCCCTGGATGGACAGGGACTTGTCGCGCTTCGACAAGGCCTGCCCCTCGGCGCCCACAAGAAGGTTGTGATGCCCGAAATCGGGCGCGACCGCGCCCAGCGCCTCGAACAGCTGGATCTGCGGCGCCGTGTTGGCCACGTGGTCCTCGCCGCGAATGACGTGGGTGATACCAAGATCGACATCGTCGACCACGCTCGGCAGCGTGTAGAGAAACGTGCCGTCGCCGCGGATCAGGACGGGATCGGACAGGGAGCCCGCATCCACATGCTGCCGGCCCCGCACGAGATCCTCCCAGACCACGTCGCGCGGCTCCAGCTTGAAGCGCCAATGGGGCTTGCGTCCCTCGGCCTCGAACGCCGCCCTCTCGTCATCGGTCAGTTCGAGCGCCGCCCGGTCGTAGACGGGGGGCTTCCCGCGCGCGAGCTGGCGCTTGCGCTTGAGCTCCAGCTCTTCGGGTGTCTCGTAGGCAGGATAGAGGCGGCCCAGCGCTTTCAGCTTCTCGACAGCCGCATCGTACCGCGCGAGCCGGTCCGACTGCCTGACCTTGTCGGACCACTCGAGGCCCAGCCAGGCGATATCCTCTTCGATGCCGCGCGCGAAGGCTTCCGTCGAACGCTCCTTGTCCGTGTCGTCGAGGCGCAGAATGAACGAGCCGCCGGCCTTCCGGGCGAAAAGCGCATTGATGATCGCGGTGCGGATATTGCCGGCGTGCAGCCGCCCCGTGGGGCTCGGCGCGAAGCGGACGGTGACACTCATCTAGGTCGTCTCGCGGAATTTGTTGGTGATCGGATAGCGCCGGTCGCGGCCGAAATTGCGCTCGGTGATCTTGACCCCAGGCGCGGCCTGGCGGCGCTTGTATTCGGCGAGATAGAGCATGCGCTCGACCTTTTTCACGGTGTCGATATCGTGGCCGCGCGCGACGATTTCAGGCACGGAAAGCTCCTGCTCCACGAGGCAATTGAGAATGTCGTCCAGCACCGGATAAGGCGGCAGGGAATCTACGTCCCGCTGATCGGGTTTCAGTTCCGCCGACGGGTCCTTGGTCAGGACGTTCTCCGGAATGATCACGCCGTCGGGCCCGAGGCATCCCTTCGGCCGGTTCTGATTGCGGTAACGCGACAGCGCATAGACCTGCCCCTTGTACAGGTCCTTGATGGGATTGAACCCGCCGTTCATATCGCCATACAAGGTCGCGTAACCAACGGAAACCTCTGACTTATTTCCGGTCGTCAGCACGAGCGGCCCGAGCTTGTTCGACACCGCCATCAGGAGCGTGCCGCGCGTGCGCGACTGCAGGTTCTCCGCCGTGAAGCCGTCCGGCGTGCCGCCGAGCAACTCCGCGAGGCAAACGCCCAGGCCCTCGACGCCGTCATGGATCGGCACAATGTCGTAGCGGACACCCAGCGCCTTCGCGATCTGCTCCGCGTCGGTCAGGCTCTCGCTGCTAGTGTATTCGTACGGCAGCATGATGCAGTGAACGCGATCCGCGCCCAGCGCATCGACGGCCATGACCGCGCACAGCGCCGAGTCGATGCCGCCCGAGAGGCCTAGGACCACGCCGGGAAAGCCATTCTTGTTGATGTAGTCGCGCAGGCCCGTGACGCAGGCGAGATAGTTGGCCGCCTCGCCGGTCTCGATGCCTGCGATCTCGCCTTGCGCGCAGCGCCAGCCGTCCGCGTCGCGGTGCCAATCGGTGACGACCGCCGCATCTTCCCAAGCCGGCACTTGCACCGCGCAGGTCCCGTCCGCGTTGAGCACGAAGGAGGCGCCGTCGAACACGAGCTCGTCCTGTCCCCCGAATTGGTTGAGATAGACGAGCGGTCGCTTCGCTTCGGCCACGCGCGCCTCCGCCATGCCGTAACGGATCGCCTGCTTGCCCATCCAATAGGGCGACCCATTGGGAGCGATCAGGAGATCGGCCCCGGCCTCGGCCAGGGACGCGCAAATGCCCGCCTCCCAGATGTCCTCGCAGATGGGGACACCCAGCTTCAGCCCCCTGAACGCAATCGGCTCCGGAATCGGCCCCGGCGCAAACACCCGTTTCTCGTCGAACACGCCGTAATTCGGCAGGACATGCTTGTAACGCACCGCGGCAACGCGGCCTACGTCCAGCAGTGCCACCGCGTTGTAAACGTCGTCGTCTTCCGCCCATGGCAAACCCATGAGCATGGCCGGACCGCCATCCTTGGTGCGTGCCGCCAAGTCCTCGCATGCGGCGCGCGCCGCGCGCTGCAAGGCCGGCTTCAATACAAGATCCTCGAGCGGATAGCCGGTCAGGAAGAGCTCGGAGAAGACCACAAGGTCCGCGCCGGACGCGGCAAAACCCTCCCGCAAGCGCAACGCGATCTCGAGATTACCTTCGAGATCGCCGACGACCGGGTTGGCCTGCGCGAGCGCGAGCTTGAATGAGTCCTTGGTTTCACTACCCATGGAGTCAACTCAAATGGATGAATTGCGGTGACCGAAGCCGGGCTGCCCCCGAAACGGGGCGTGCGCAAAGCCCGCCCCCAGCATTCTGCTACTCGCCAGCCGCGACGGAGACTTGAGGCACGGGCCGGCCTTCCCGCTCGCGGCGCAGACGCGCCGCCACAATGAAGGCCAACTCGATCGACTGATCGGCATTGAGCCGGGGATCGCAGTGGGTGTGATACCGGTCCGACAGATCGGTTTCGGTGACCGCCTTCGCGCCGCCGACACATTCGGTGACGTTGTTGCCGGTCATCTCCACGTGGATCCCGCCCGCATGGGTTCCCTCGGCGCGATGCACGTCGAAGAAGGCTTCCACCTCCTTGACGATCAGATCGAAAGGCCGCGTCTTGTATCCGCTGCCGGCCTTGATCGTGTTGCCGTGCATCGGATCGCAGGTCCACACAACCGACTTCCCTTCGCGTTCCACCGCTCGGATCAGCGCCGGGAGATGGTCGCCCACCTTGTCCGCGCCAAAACGGCAGATCAGCGTCAAGCGTCCGGGCTCGTTCTGCGGGCTGAGCAGATCGATCAGCCGCAGCAGTTCGTCCGAATCGACGCTCGGTCCGCATTTCACGCCGATCGGATTCTTGACCCCGCGCAGGAATTCCAGATGCGCATGGTCAAGCTGGCGCGTCCGGTCGCCGGCCCACAGGAAGTGGCCCGACGTGGCGTACCAATCGCCCGATGTGGAATCGATCCGGGTCAGCGCCTGCTCGTAACCGAGCAGCAGCGCTTCGTGGCTCGTGTACAGGCTCGTGGACCGCAGCTGCGGCGTGTTCTCGGGCGTCAGCCCGATCGCGCGCATGAAGCGCAGCGTTTCGGCGATGTGATCGGAGAGCTCCCGATAGCGGTGGCACGCCGGGCTGTCCTCGACAAAACCGAGATTCCACTGATGCACGTGCTCGAGATTCGCGTAGCCGCCTTGCGAGAACGCGCGAAGCAGATTGAGCGTCGCCGCGGCCTGACGATAGGCCATGTGCATGCGCTGCGGATCAGGATTGCGATCCAGCTCCGAAAAATCGATGCCGTTGATGATGTCGCCGCGATAGCTCGGCAGCGAGACCCCATCCGAGGTCTCGGTGGACGACGAACGCGGGTTGGCGAACTGGCCGGCGATGCGGCCGACCTTCACCACGGGCGACCCGCCCGCATAGGTGAGCACCACCGCCATCTGCAGAAAAACGCGGAAGAAGTCGCGAATCGTATCCGGACCGTGCTCCGCGAAGCTCTCCGCGCAGTCGCCGCCTTGCAGCAGGAAGGCCTCGCCTTGCGCGACGCGGGCGAGCTTGGCCTTCAACTCCCGCGCCTCGCCTGCAAAAACCAGCGGCGGGAACGTGGCGAGCTGCTGCTCGACTTCGGACAGGGCTGCGGGATCCGGGTAGTCCGGAACCTGCTCAATCGGCTTTGAACGCCAGCTATCGGGGCTCCAACGCGGTGCCATTCTCATTCTCCAGTTAAGTCCCCGCTATATAAGCACTTGAAATGACTGTGGCTAGCAGGGGATCGCGATCACTTCTCTATCGCGTCTATCGCGGGGCCTGCCAAATAACCGATAATGACGCGGGAAGGAACCAAAAGCCGTGCCTTTGCTGGAGCATAGCCATAAGCCGCGCGATATCGCCAAGCGGCTCGCCCAGGGACCCAAGGTCAGCTATTTGCGCGATTGGGTCTATGGGGGGATCGACGGCACGGTGACCACCTTCGCCATCATGGCGGGCGTGGTCGGCGCCGACCTCTCCGCGACGATCGTCATCATCCTGGGCCTCGCCAACCTCTTCGCCGACGGCTTTTCGATGGCCGCCAGCAACTACACCGGCACCAAAGCGGAGAGTGACGAGTACGAACAGCTTCGCCGTACGGAAGAGCGCCATATCGAGCTCGCGCCCGAGGGCGAGAGGGAAGAAATCCGGCAGATCTTCCGGGCGAAGGGCTTCGAAGGCCAAGAGCTCGAAACCGTCGTCGCGGTCCTCACGAAGCATCGGAAGAGCTGGATCGAGACCATGATGCGCGAGGAGTATGGCCTGGCTGCCGCCGTGCACTCGCCGACGCGCGCCGCGTTCTTCACGTTCGTCGCCTTCGTGCTGTGCGGCAGCATTCCGCTCCTGCCCTATCTCTTCCGGCTCGATCATCCGGAATGGCCGTCTGCCATCATGACCGGGGCAACATTCTTCGCCATCGGCTCGATCCGGAGCCGCTGGTCGCCGAAGCCGTGGTGGCTCGCGGGACTTGAGACCTTCGTCATCGGCATGGCGGCCGCGACCGTTGCCTATGTCATCGGGGCCGCGCTGAAAGGACTTGCCTGAGCGCCTTTCACTTTCGCCATTCCGGGGGATCGTGCAAAAATCGCCGAAAGAGCGAATCGAACGTCGCTTACACGCTGACACACCGGGCCGATCCTTATGGCGACCAAAGAACCGACATTCAGCATCGGCATCGAGGAGGAATATCTCCTCGTCGACAAGGAGACCCGCGACCTCGCCCCCGAACCGCCGGCCGAGTTGCTCGCCAAGGCCGAAGAAGCCTCGGGCGGCCAGGTCAGCCCCGAATTCCTACGGTCTCAGATCGAGGTCGGCACCCATGTCTGCCGATCGGTCCAGGAGGCACGTGACCAGCTCGTCGAACTTCGTTCGACCGTGGGCGCAACCGCCGCTGAGTTCGGGCTGGCCCCTATCGCCGCTTCGACGCACCCCTTCGCGCATTGGGATAGTCAGCATCACACCAATAAGGAACGCTACAACCTGCTCGCCCAGGACCTTCAATACGTGGTCCGCCGGCTGGTGATCTGCGGCATGCACGTGCATGTGGGCATCGACGACGACGATCTTCGGATCGATCTCCTCAGCCAAGCCCCCTATTTCCTGCCGCACCTCCTGGCGCTGTCGACCTCGTCGCCTTTCTGGCAGGGCGAGGCGACGGGCCTCAAATCCTACCGGCTGTCCGTGTTCGACGAATTGCCGCGCACGGGCATCCCGCACACGTTCTCCAGCTATAGCGAGTACGAGCGCACCATCGAGCTCATGGTCAGCGCCGGCCTGATCGAGGACGCCACCAAGATCTGGTGGGACCTGCGCCCGTCGGCACGCTTCCCGACTCTCGAGATGCGCGTCACCGACGTCTGTCCGTTGGTCGAGGACGCCATCGCCATCGCCGCCCTGTTCCAGTGCATCCTTCGCCTGCTGTATCGGCTGCGACGGCAGAACCAACGCTGGCGCCACTACCCGCCGTTTCTCATCCGCGAGAACCGCTGGCGCGCCCAGCGCTATGGCATCGAGGAAGGCATGGTCGACCTTCGGCCGCGGCGCATGGTGCCCTTCTCGCATCTGATCGAGGAACTGTTCGAACTCGTTGCCGAGGATGCAGCCTATTTCGGCTGCACGCGCGAAGTCGCCCATGCCCGTACGATCCTGCAGCGCGGCACCAGCGCGGATCGCCAGCTCAAATGCTACGAGATGGCCAGCGCCGGTGCGTCCCAGCACGAAGCCCTGATTGCCGTTGTCGACGAACTCGTGGCGGAGACCGCCGCCCTCCCCGGCGCCAGCACCAAAGCTGTCCTGGAAGGCGAGAACGCCTAAGACCGGATTCCTTCACGGCCGCATTCGCTAGAGCGTCGCCTGCATCCCGCCACCGGCGTTGAGCGCCGGTTCAGATCGTCCGTGTACTGTGTATATAGAGTGCGGAGACACACAACTACACGTTATCCGAGCAAAGGTATAACGTACTGGAATGTATGGGGAAATTGTCACACGCGGACTGTCTAAGACCCAACTAATCGATTTTACAAATTGTTAGTTGCAGCCTCCGACGATACGAACGATTCGCATCAGGATGAGGCTCGCAGATGGGGCTCCGCTATCAAAACCTTTGCCGACGTGTACGCCAATGCATGACGTCGGAGTTGGATCTCGAAACGCCCCGGATAAGACTCACCAAAGAAGAAATGGAAGATGCAACCCTCCAGCGAAGCACTCTAGACGAAGAGTTTCCTCCCCAACGGGGCGACCTCACGGTCTGCGTGGACGACCTCCGCGAAGCTGCAACACACCACAACGACGACTGGCTCGCGCAACGGCTGATCGAAGAGGCTGTGGCCCTTGATCGCAAACGCCAGAAACGCGGTGACGGGCTCTACTGGCAGTACGTCAACATTGCCTATGCCGCTCAGCAAACCGCAGAGAACGAATTCAACAAGCTGTACATCCGGGGCGTATGCCGCTTCGCCATAGAGTCCGGCATCAAGCAGGTTGAAGTCTATCGAGCGAAAGTGCTCTCGGCCTCGCCGCCCGATTCCGACGAATTGATGGGGAACACCGCGGACCCGGAATCGCTGCTCTCTGTGCTCAGAGGCGACAAGACAGTAAAAGCTCCGTCGGCATTGAAGGAAGCATATTTTACCGACACGGGGCTGAGCGTCCGCCTGCCTGGCGACTGTGCAACTGGTCTATCCACCTAGAGCGTCGTCTGCATCCCGCCATCGACGTTGAGCGCGGCGCCCGTGATGTACGCCGCCTCGTCCGAAGCCAAGAACAATGCGGCATTGGCGATGTCCTCGGGCGTCCCGAACCGCCGGAGCGGCGTCTGGGTCAAGAGCGCCTTCGCGATACCGGGGTTCTTCAAATAGCGGCCGATCAGCGCCGTCTCCACATAGCCCGGCAGCAGGGTGTTCACCCGAATGCCGTAGGGGGCGTATTCGACCGCAAGACTACGTGACAACGCCGACACCGCGCCCTTGGTGGCCGAGTAGACCGCCATCTGCCGCGTATGCTTGGCCGACATCACCGAAGACAGATTGACGATCGAAGCCTTGCCCGACGCGCGCATCAAGTCGAATGCCTCGCGCGCGCATTTCACCGTCCCATCGAGATTGACGGACCAGACCTTCTCCCAATCCTCGTCCGTGAGATGACGAAAGTCCGCACGCGCGCCGACGCCCGCATTGTTGACGAGGACATCCAGCCGACCATGGGCGTCCTTGATGGTCGCCATCACGCCTGCACTTCGGCCGTGTCGGTGATGTCGACCGCCTGCGCCTCGGCGGCACCGTTCGACTTGACGATTTGATCGGCCGTCTCCTTGGCCGCATCGCCGTCGATATCGGCAACGATCACATGCGCCCCTTCGCGCGCGAAGGTCTCGCTGATGGCGCGGCCGATGCCTGCGCCTCCGCCCGTTACGAGCGCAATCTTTTCCTCAAGCCGCCGCATCTGATCCCTTGATCGGTGTTGGCGGCTCCCACTTCTGCCGCAGGGTTACGAACTCTTCCGCCATGCTGGGGTGAAGCGCCATGGTGGCGTCGAAATCGGCCTTGGTCGCACCGAGCCGCAAGGGGATCGCCGCCATTTGAACGATCTCGGCCGCGTCGGGTCCGACCATGTGCAGGCCGAGCACCTTGTCGGTCTCGACGTCCACGATCAGCTTCATGAAGACCTGCTCGCCGCGCCCGCTGATGGTGGCACGCATGGGCCGGAAGCTCGTCTTGTAGACATCGACCGCATGGTTCTTGCGCGCGTCTTCTTCCGTGAGGCCCACGGTTCCGATCTCCGGCTCGGTGAAGACCGCCGTCGGGATGAAACTGTAGTCCATCGCCTTGGGACGGTCTTCGAACACCGTCTCGACGAAGGCCGTCCCCTCGCGGATCGCCACCGGCGTGAGATTGGCGCGATCCGTGACATCGCCCACCGCATAGATGCTGTCGACGGACGACTTGGAGTAGGCGTTCACGACCACTTTGCCGTTGTCGCCGAGCTCGACGCCGGCGGCCTCGAGCCCCAGTCCTTTGGTGTTCGGTGTGCGGCCGGTCGCGGCCATGACGGACGACGCATGAAGGCAATCGCCATCCGTCAGCGCGACCCGGTATCCCTCGCCGTCCTTCTCGACCGACGTGATATTCGTGCACATCCGCAAGTCGACACCGCGATCGCGCAGCGCCTCGGCGACCATGTCGCATAGATCGTGGTCGAAGCCGCGCAGGATCTGTTCGCCGCGATGGACCACGGTAACGTCGACACCGAAGCCGGCGAAGATCGAGGCGAACTCCATGCCGATATAGCCCGCGCCCAGAATGACAATGCTCTGCGGCAGCGCCTCGAACTTGAAGCACTCGTTCGAGCTGATGAGATGCTCCGCACCCGGTATGGATGGAAAGGCCGGCGCCGATCCCGTCGCAACCAGGATGTATTTGGCCGACACGGGCGCATCGCGATCGGCGAGACGCACGCTATGAGGCCCATCCACCGTCGCCCGCGCCAGGAAGCGTTCGACCCGGTTGTTCTCGAGGGTGCGCGTATAAACGCCGTTGAGCCGGTCGACCTCACGCTGCACGTTGTGGATCAGCGTGGACCAATCGAACCCAAGGTCGCTGTAAGACCAGCCGAATGGCTTGGCATCTTCGATTTCGGCGCCGTAGCGGCTGCCGTAGACCAACAGCTTCTTCGGCACGCAGCCGCGAATGACGCAGGTACCGCCGACACGGTATTCCTCGGCGATGGCGACGCGCTTGCCGAGCTGGGCCGCGAGCCTGGCCGCGCGAACGCCGCCGGACCCTGCCCCGATGACAAACAAATCGTAGTCGTAGTCAGACACTTTGGATCGGTACTCCGGATGACTTTTTCAGATGATGCGTCGGATGATGACGGGTCGGATGAGATTTTGTCAGATGACAACTTGGCGCTTGTGACCTTATGCGCTCGGATGCTTCAGGACTTGTACGCCATTTGCCCCTGCGACAATTGCCATATCGCAAAGTCCGAGAAAAAGACCGTGCTCGACCACGCCGGGCACGCGCGTCAGGGCGAAAGCCAGAACCTCGGGCTCGGCGATTTTGGGAAATGCGCAGTCCACGATCAGATTGCCCTGATCGGTAACGAAGGGGCGGCCTCCCTCGCCGGGCCGGAGCCGGATCTCGCCCTCGCACCCAGCCTCCGCGGAAAGTGCCTGGATCAGCTGCACGGTCGCCTTCAAACCGAAGCGTACCACTTCGATCGGCAGCGGATGGGACCCGAGCGTCGCGAAGCTTCCGGTGTCCGCGATGACGACCATGCGCTCGGACGCGTCGCGACGATCTTCTCCCGCAACAAAAGCCCCGCCGCCGCCTTTGATCAGCCGGATGCTGATCGTCGATCTCGTCGGCACCGTCGGAATCGAGGTGCGGGGTTTCGTCCACGTCGTCAGCGGAATGCCCAAAGCCTCGGCATGGGCACGAGTCGCCTCCGACGTCGGCACGCAAATGACGTTGAGACCATCGCGCACGCGCGCGCCGACCTCTTCGACGAAAGGCGCGGCCGTGGAGCCCGTGCCGAGCCCAAGCCGCATACCGGGCTGCACCAGCTCGATAGCCGCCCTCGCCGCGGCGGCCTTGTACCCTTCGATCGTCCTTGCGCTTTCCGACATCGGCCGTCAGGTCTCCCCCTCGTGAAGTCTCTCGCTAGCGGGGGCTCCCGTTATCGAGGCCCCCCATCATGACGTATTTCAGCTCCAGGAATTCTTCGATGCCGTGGTGGGAGCCTTCGCGGCCCTGGCCCGACTCCTTCACGCCGCCGAACGGCGCCAATGCCGAAGAGATCATCCCTTCGTTGACGCCGATCATGCCATATTCGAGCGCCTCGGCCACCCGCCAGGCGCGCGAAATATTCTCCGTGAAGAAATACGCCGCAAGGCCGAACGGCGTGTCGTTCGCGAGCGCAATCGCCTCCTGATCGTCGCGGAAGCGGAACAGCGCCGCGACCGGGCCGAAGGTCTCTTCGTGAGCGATGCGCATCTCCGGCGTCACGTCGGTCAACACGGTGGGCGCAAAGAATGTCCGCCCAAGCTCGTGCCGCACGCCGCCGGTCAGAACCTTGGCGCCATGGGCGACCGCGTCCCGCACATGGGCCTCGACCTTTTCGAGCCCGGCGTCGTTGATGAGCGGGCCTTGCGCCACGCCCTGCTCGGTGCCGTCGCCCACCTTGAGGTCCGAAACGGCCTCGGTGAGCCTTTCCGCGAAGCGATCATAGATGCCGCTCTGAACCAGAATTCGGTTGGCGCTGACGCATGTTTGCCCCGAATTCCGGAACTTCGACGCGATCGCGCCGGCGACAGCCGCATCGAGTTCGGCGTCGTCGAAAACGATGAACGGCGCATTGCCGCCGAGCTCCAAGGAGAGCTTTTTCACCGTGTCGGCGCTCTGGCGCATGAGGAGCTTCCCGACCTCGGTAGATCCGGTGAAGGTGATCATGCGCACGAGCCGGTTGGAGGTCAGTTCGCCGCCGATGGCCTCGGCATTGCCGGTGATGACATTGAGAACGCCCGGCGGGAATCCGGCCTGGCAAGCCAGCTCCGCCAGGGCTAACGCGGTGAGCGGCGTCTCGGGCGCCGGCTTCACGACCACGGTGCACCCTGCGGCGAGCGCAGGCGAGATCTTGCGCGTGATCATCGCGAACGGAAAGTTCCACGGGGTGATAGCCCCGACCACGCCGACCGGCTGCTTCATGACGAGCACACGGCCGCTGTGCTTGGGCGTCGGGATGATCTCGCCCAGCACGCGCCTTGCCTCTTCCGCGTAGAACTCCGTGAAGGACGACCCGTAGTCCACCTCCGCGCGCGCCTCGGCCAAAGGCTTGCCCTGCTCGGCGGTCATGAGACGGGCGAGGTCCTCTGCGTGCTCCTGCTGGAGCTCATACCAACGGCGCAGGACTTTCGCGCGCTCGCCCGCCAGCAAGCCGCTCCAGGCCCGAAAGGCGCGATCCGCGGCCTCGATGGCCTCGCGGGTCTCGTGCGCGCCGAGATTGGGCACGCGGCCGACGACCGCGCCGGACGCCGGATTGGTGATGTCGTCCACCGGCGTGCCTGTCCAGGCACCGCCGATCAGGCATTGGTCCTTGATGAGGGTCGGTGTCTTGAGTTGCATGGCCCGCTCTCTACGCCGCCGCTTGCGCAACGGCAAGTCACGTGTGAGAGAGGCCCATGTTCGAGGGTGCGACAATTGTTTTCGATCTCGACGGCACGCTGGTCGACACCGCGCCGGACCTTACGAATGCCCTCAACCACGCCCTGAATCTGCATGGACACCGCACCGTGGAGCCCGCGCTCGTCCGCGAGGCGGTGGGGCGCGGCGCGCCGGCCATGATCTACGAGGCGCTGGGCATCGAAACCGGCACGGAGGCGATCCTCGCGGACTTCCTCATCCACTACGAGGCCAATATCGCGGTGGAGAGCCGCCCCTTCCCCGGCGCCGTCGCGCTGCTGGAGCGGCTCGCGGACCGCGGCGCGCGCCTTGCCGTCTGCACCAACAAGCGGGCGCGCCTGGCCAATCTTCTCCTCGAAGCGCTGGAGCTCGACCATCATTTCGCAGCAATCGCGGGCCGCGATACGTTCGAGACGTCCAAGCCCCATCCGGGCCACCTTCTGGGCGCCATTGCCGCCGGCGGCGGCAATCCGGCCCGCGCCGTCATGGTGGGCGACAGCGCCGTCGACATCCAGGCCGCGCACCGAGCCGGAATTCCCTCGATCCTGGTGACATTCGGCTATTCCCCTCCGTCGCCGGACGGTCCTCACCCTAGCGCTACCATCGACAGCTTCGACGCCCTGGAATCCCAGGCCGAAATCCTGCTCAAACGCTTGACAGACCACGACCCGACCCGTTCCTAATAGCGCCCGGGTGGACGCGCTGGAATTTCGCCTCAATCGCCCCATGGGCTGCAACCAACAGCCACAATTGCGCGCTAGGTACGGGAACTGAGCTTTTTGCTCCAAGGAGAACTGGAATGCGCGGACGTATTGTGATGAGCGCTTGCATCGCATTGATGATGAGCGGAACCGCTTTCGCCCAAGACGCAGGGGAAGACTGTGTCAGCCAGCTTGCCGAAACCGAAAGCCTCGTGGACCAGACGGTCAACGCGAAGGTGCTCGACGAAGGCGACGTCGAAGAGGTGAACATGCTTCTCGACGAGGCGGACGCGGCCTGCACCGACGGGGATTACGGCAAGGCCAAGACCACCATGACCAAGGTCAAGGGCATGCTGAAGCCGGCGCCCGCTCCGGCTCCGGCCCCGGCGGAAGACGCGGCGGCCCAGTAGACTTTTTAGGAAATCTGCGCCGTTTCGCGGGACGGCCTGCTTGACTTCGCGAGGGGCCGTTCGCTAAATGCGCGCTTGCCGTCGCACCCCCTCATCACTTGAGGCGAGGACGCGAACGGAGCCGGGCGCGATCAAGACCTAACGCGCCCCGCACGGGCGGTTAGCTCAGCTGGTAGAGCACTGTGTTCACATCGCAGGGGTCACTGGTTCAAGTCCAGTACCGCCCACCATCACGTCACCGAAAACAGACGACGACTTCATTCCGCGCAGACCGTCGCTGGCGGCGAGAAACATTCCGTCGCAGTAGCAAACGCCGTATCGCTATTGACACTGTGGAGAATCTGCGGCCCTTTCTAGGGGTCGACGGTTCTCGATCATTGCTGGTCGAGACTAAGAGGGAACACGGTGCGTCCTGTCTCGCGTCATCGAGACGACAATCCCGTGGCTGCCCCCGCAACTGTGAACGGTGAGCACGGCTGAACGACGCCACTGGGGAACTTCATAACCCTGGGAAGGCAAGGCCGACGCGACGATCCGTGAGTCAGGAGACCTGCCGCTGACATCCGGCACCGGCTTTTGCCCGGTGCCTAAACCGTAACCGGACGCCGGGGTGAGCGTCTGGCGGTTGAGTGGGTGTCCGGTGGCCTATCTTCCGTTCCCGCTCATGACACCGCCACTTCCCCGATCGTCCTTTCCTCATGCCCGATGCGGTTCGTCCCGCGCGGGTCACTTGGGAGAGACGACCTATGAAACTTCGTAACGGACTATCCGCTGCCATTGGCGTTGCCGCGCTTCTCGCGCCGCTCGCCGCGGCCGCCCATTTCCAGCTCGTCTATACGCCGGAGGTCAATCTGACCAAGGCGGGAGACGTGCCCGTCAAGCTGATCTTCTGGCACCCCTTCGAGAACGGCCACGTGATGGACATGGGTGAGGTCATCGACTTCTACGCCGTCAACCGCGGCAAGAAGATCGACCTCAAGGACACGCTGAAGCAGATCAAGTTCGAGGGCTCGGAGAACACTGCCACGGCTTACGATGCCTCCGTCCCACTCAAGCGATCGGGAGACTACGTGCTCGTCGCTGTTCCCTCGCCCTATTACGAGGAGAGCGAGGACGTCTACATCCAGCAGATCGCAAAGAGCTATCTGAACCTGAATGAAGTCCCGACGGATTGGATGGAGCCGCAGGGCCTACCCACCGAGATCATCCCCCTCAACAAGCCCACCAACATCGTGGCCGGTTCGACCTTCACCGGCCGGGTGATGGCCGACGGCAAGCCCGTACCCGGCGCGGAGATCGAGGTCGAGTACATGGCGGCCGAGCCGTCCATGGACGAGAACAAGCCGAAAGACCCGACCGCTTCGCCGATGCCGGGCGGCGCGCTCGTCGCCGTCAGCGATGACAACGGCTACTTCACCTTCGGCATTCCGAAGGCCGGCTTCTGGGGCTTTGCCGCGCTCGGCTCGGGCAACACCAAGGAGCATGAGGGCAAGGAGCTTTCTCAAGACGCGGTCATCTGGGTCCGCGCTTTCGACGTGAAATAGGCCAGCCTAGGACCTGGAGGGAAAGATGCACATTGTCGACGGTGCTCTATCGAATGAAGTCTTGATCGGCGGCGCGGTTCTCGCTGCCGGCGGCATCGCGTTGGGCCTGAAATCGCTGCCGGCGGAGAAGATGCCCGCCGCCGGGGTTCTAAGCGCAACGTTTTTCGTGGCGTCCCTGGTTCATGTGCCAATCGGACCCTCCAGCGTCCATCTGATCATGAACGGTCTGGCCGGGTTGGTGCTCGGCTGGGCCGCCTTTCCGGCCCTTTTCGTCGCCCTACTGCTGCAAGCCGTTTTCTTCGGGTTCGGCGGGCTGACTGTGCTGGGCGTCAACACCGTCAACATCGCCCTGCCCGCGGTGCTCGTCTACTACATCTGCCGGCGGGGTATCGCGTCGGGCTCTCCCACCGTCGCCGCAATCTGGGGCGGTATCGGCGGGGGCCTTGCGATTGCCTTGACGACGGGCTGCGTGGCTCTCTCGTTGGCGCTCACGGGGGACGAATTTCTGGCGGCGGCCAAGCTCACATTCTTCGCGCACATCCCCATCATGATCATCGAAGCGCTGATCACAGCCGCGGCCATCTACCTTGCACGAAAGGTAAAGCCTGAACTGTTCGAGAGGTTCACGGTGTCCCCATCGGAAGGAGTTTCGTCATGAGGTCCCTTCGCCTTGCGCTCATTCTACTTTTCCTGATGCCGGTTCACTCTGCGCTTGCGCATAAGGTCATCGCTTCGGTCTACGCCAGTGGCGACGTGATCGAGGGCGAGATCGGCTTCTCCAACGGAGATATGGCGCCCAATGAGCTTGTCGAGGTCTTCGACGAGGACGGCAACAAGCTCGGCGAAACCAAGACGGACGAGGACGGCTTCTTCACCTTCCGTCCGACCAAGCCCGTTGCGCACGTATTCAAGTCCAATCTCGGCTCGGGCCACGTCGCCACTGTCCGCATGGAAGCCGACGAACTACCGGACATAGCCGGCGCCGAGCCCGCCGCAGCGGATACAGCGACGGCAGCTGAGACCAAGACAGACTCAGCGTCCGCCGCTCAAGAGGGCGCCGCGGACGAGACGCTGACGCAGGCACAGTTGAAGTTGATCGCGCAGGCCGTGCAAAAGCAGATCATCCCGCTTCGCCGCGACATCGATGCCTATAAGGAAAAGAACAACATTCAGAACGTTCTCGGCGGCATCGGTTACATCTTCGGCCTGTTCGGGCTCGGCTACTACATCGCCGCGCGCCGCAAAATGACGGGGGCCTGAGGGCGTGGGACATGTGGTCGAGGCCGGCGTCCGGCGCTCCTGGACACCGGCGCCACCACGGCCAAGACCTATATTAGCGAGACCGATCCACGGGCCCGGATCCTGGCGGCGGTGGCGTTCGCGATCGTCGTGGTCAACCTTCATGACCTCCGTGCCCTAGCCGCAGCCCTCGTCGTTGCGCTCACGCTGATGCTCATGGCCCGGCTGCCGCCGCGCGCGACGCTCAAGCGCATGCTCACAATGGATGGCTTCATCATCTTCATGCTCCTGCTCTTGCCGTTTACCGTGCCGGGCGACGCCATGTTCACGGTCTTCGGTCTGCCCGCGACATGGCAAGGGTTGCGGCAGGCGATCGAGATCGGCTTGAAAGCCAATGCGATCATTCTGACGCTGATGGCGCTGGTCGGCTCCATGGAGCCCGCCAGGTTGGGGCAGGCCCTCTACCGCCTGAAAATGCCCGAGGGACTCGTCTACCTGCTCATGTTCATGGTCCGGTATGTCGACGTGCTTCAACAAGAGTATCTGCGCCTGCGCGTAGCCATGAAGGCGCGCGGGTTCCGCCCGGGAAACAACAGGCACACCTACCAATCTCTGGGTTACTTGATCGGCATGATGCTCGTCCGTGCGGTGGAGAGGTCGGAACGGATTCTCGGCGCCATGAAGTGCCGTGGGTTCTCCGGGCGCATACCGCTATCGGGCGACCTCGCCTATGCGCGATCGGATGCCGGCTTCGCGTTCGCCTTCGGCGGCATCCTTGCAGCGCTCGTCGCGCTCCAGTTTCTGCGTTGAGGCGGCGGGGTCGTAGATGACATCCCTGATCGAGCTTACCGACATTCATTTCGCCTATCCGGGCTACCCGCCCGTGCTCAATGGCGCAGACATCCGGCTCGGTAGCAAAGAGCGTCTATGCGTCGTCGGGCACAACGGTTCCGGCAAGAGCACGCTCTTGCGCATCATCGTCGGCCTGCTGCGGCCCAGCCGCGGCCGTGTCGTAGCCTTCGGCCGGGAGCGCCGCGCCGAAGACGACTTCCTCGAGGTACGGCGCCTTGCCGGGCTGGTGTTCCAGGATCCCGACGATCAACTGTTCTGCCCGACAGTGGCCGAGGATATGGCTTTCGGCCCCCTCAACCTTGGCAAAACCCGCGAGGAAGCCATGGCCATCGTCGATCGCGTGCTGGCGGAATTGGATCTCACCCGGTTCAAGGACCGGGTGACCCACAAGCTCTCGGGCGGAGAGAAGCGCTTGGTGACGCTCGCCACCGTTCTGGCCATGGAACCGGAGGTTCTTCTTCTCGACGAGCCGACCAACGCCCTCGACGAAGACAACGAGGCCAGGCTGACCGAGATATTGCGCACGCTTCCGCAGGCGATGATCGTTGTGTCGCATGACGCGCAATTTCGCGAGCGCATTGCGTCACGCACGGTCCGTCTTGCAGAAGGACAAATTCGACCCACCTAAAGATGCGAGGTGCCGAGCCTCTTTCCATGGGGTGAGATCTAGCCTATCTTATCCCCTCCTAGGGGATAGGATAAGCGATGATACATCAAACCCACGACGACGTGCTGCGGCGGCTCAAGCGTGCAGCCGGTCACTTGCAACACACAATCTCAATGATCGAGACCGGACGTCCTTGTCCGGAAGTCGCCCAACAGCTTCATGCCGTCTCGAAAGCGATCGAACAGGCCAAGAAGATCTTCATCCACGATCATATCGATCACTGCTTGAACGACAGCATCGGTAAGAGCGCGCACCGCAAGTCACTGATCGTCGAGTTCAAGGAAATCTCCAAGTACCTGTAAGGCATCGCTTCTCATGACATTGACGGACCTCATCGCCGGGGGCGGCGCCAACCCGCTCCTCCTCATCGCCATGGCCTTCCTGCTCGGTGCGTTTCACGGACTGGAGCCGGGCCATAGCAAGACGATGATGGCCGCCTATATCATCGCCATCCGCGGCACGATCCCTCAGGCAATCCTGCTCGGTGTGTCGGCCGCGATCTCACACTCCCTTATTGTGTGGGTCCTTGCCATTCTCGGGCTTCTGTACGGGGATGAACTGATCGGCGAACAGATGGAGCCATACTTCATGATCGCCTCCGGTGTGATCATCGCATGCATTGGCTTGTGGATATTCCGCCAATCCATGCAGGCCCGAGCGGCGGGGCATCACCACGACCATGCGCATGGCCATAGACCCCATTCTCATGCCCACAACCACCAACACGATCACGTCCATCCGCATGAGCACGGCAATTCTCATCACGATCACACTCACATCCTCGGCGGGACGCACGATCACGACCGTCCCGCCCGGGAGAAGCCGGAGTTCATGGACGCCCATGCCATGGCACATGCCCGCGAGATTGAAGCGCGCATCGGTTCCGGGCGCACGTCGACATGGCAGACCATTCTGTTTGGGCTGTCGGGCGGGCTGATCCCCTGCCCGGCGGCAATCACCGTTCTCTTGCTCTGCATTCAGCTCGGTCAGTTCATGCTCGGGATTGGCTTGGTCGCGTCCTTCAGCATCGGGCTGGCCGTAACGCTGGTCGCGATCGGCGTCGTCGCCGCAGTTGGCATGCGCTATGTCAGTAAAAAGGGCTCATCCCGTTTCGACGCGATCCTGAAGAAAGCACCCTATATCTCGGCCACCTTCATCGGACTGATCGGCCTCTTCATGATCTACTCGGGATGGGCGCATCTGCATGGCCACGATGGCGATGGAGAATCTGACGCGGCGCCGCACCACGAGACGCTCTAAGAACGGCGCTAGCGGACCGCATCCTGCTGACGGTTCGTCTGTTTCGGGTCAGAGCGCGTTGGGACCAGCGCACTTATGAAGCCGGCTTCGGCCCCGCGGACAGGCATCAGGACGGATCCCGCCGCACACCCATTTGTTAAGCTTCGGACCGCTCTCGCCTGGCAGATGCCGCATTTGTCTGCGAGGGTGCACGTCAAGTCGAAGTTGAAGTCGAAGGAGTTCGCCATGACGAAATTCATGATGGCCTGTGGCATGGCTTGCGCGTTGGTGGTTGGCGTCGTCGCATTTGCACCGACACAAGCAAACGCAGGCGTCTATGTCAGAGCTCCCGGCGTCAGGGTCGGCGTCGGCATCGGACCTCGCTACTATCGGCCTTATCGCTACGCCCGGCGCCCCTATTACCGCGCACGGCCCTATTACGCTCCCCGCCGCTATAAGCGCCGTTGGCGCCGTCGCGCACGCCGCGCCTACTATTGGTAGGGAACGCCTGGTAGCCAAACCCAGCGCAAGCGTACGCCGCTAGCCTTAAAGCATCCAAACACCCAAGCGAAGGTGCGCACCGGCGCGCCTTCGCCTCCGCGCGCCATGAGCGGCGTCCTGGTTTTTTGTCCTCCCCAAAGATGAACGTCACCTGCACGTCCGGTTCAGGACGGGTTCAAGCGGCCGCGCGCACTCTGCGCAAGGTCAGGCCCTGAACTGGCGAGCGTAAGCCTCTCCTTGGCAATCGGGCGCGGAGCGTCAGGGCGCTCCACGCTCACCCCCCTTCGAGGCGGGGCCAAGGCAGCAGCATGAGGTGGCGACATGAGTTCCTTCAAACTACTCGCGACCAGCGTCGTTCTGGTCGCGCATGGGCCGGCGCAGTGGGTTTGGTCACCGTCTTCTTCGCGACCATCTGAGCCGCGCGCCGCATGCGCCGGCACAGCGCCGCACTAAACTGATCGACACGGCCGCGTGAACTTGCGCGAGGTTCAGCGCACTTCGTTCTGACTGAGCGTGATTGGTAATGCCCAGCGCCCGTATCTACCTTTTGACCATGACAAGCCCGACAGCAATTCCGCAAAGGGCCATCGATCAAGGAGATACATCATGAAGGCGATCATGCTCGCACTGACGCTTCTCGCAGCCACTGGCGCACCTGTTCTGGCCGACGGCTTCCCGAACCCCTACCAGACGAATTTCGATCGCTAAGCGATGCGTTCGGACGCAGAGCCCCCGGTCTTCCCTCCCAGGCTGGGGGTTCTGCTTTTCTCAAATGGCATGTGATCCAAGGGCCTTGAGCCTACGTAGTTTTGGTATCTGGCTGGGTTTCGTCTCGCCCCCCTGACGCATCCCCAGTTCGGTGCCTCCATCCGCCCCGGTGCCCCCGCGCCGGGGCGTCCTTTGTGAGGACGACGATCATCTCAGGCACATTGCGAAGAGACGCCGGGCGGTGCGGCCGCCACCGCCTGCCCCCCTGTTTGCGCAAGTGGTCCTCGTTGAGGACGTGTAATGGTTCGGCGCGTAAGCCCCCCGCTCACGGACACGTGACCGCCTGGCGGTGATCTACACCATGCGACGGCTGCGTAGTTGCTTTCGTTGATAACTCTTCCCCCCCAAAACGGAGGTCTCAATGAAAGTACTGCGCTTATTCTCAACCCTGGTTTTGATGCTCTTCACTGTCTCTGCCGCGAACGCCATGTCCAAGGACATCGTCGACACCGCGGCGGGTGCTGGACAGTTCAAGACTCTCGTCGCCGCGGTGAAGGCTGCGGGGCTGGTCGATACGCTGAAGGGAGACGGCCCGTTCACTGTGTTTGCACCGACAGACGAGGCGTTCGCCAAGCTTCCCGATGGCACGGTCGATGACCTGCTGAAGCCCGAGAACAAGGATAAGCTCGTGGCCATCCTCACCTACCATGTCGTTCCCGGGAAGATCATGTCCGGCGACATCTCCGGCAAGGCGACAGAGGTGAAGACAGTCCAGGGCGACACGCTGAATGTCGATGCGACGGACGGCGTAAAGGTGGACAAAGCCAAAGTCGTGAAGGCTGATATCGACGCCTCGAACGGCGTGATCCACGTGATCGATACCGTGGTGATGCCAAACTAAGATTGTTCGGCGGCGACCAATGCGGGTCCCGGCCCACGACGGCTGGGGCCCGTTTTCAATTGTCGGCAGAGTGTTCTTCGCGAGGCGGCCGCCGCTGCTTTGACGGAAGCCCAATACCGGTGTGTCTCAGCGCAGCAGCTGCGCGGTCCGTGCCTTCTTGCGATGACGCGGTTTGGTGGGAAGCGGAATTCCTGCCGTGGACTTGGCGACAGTCGTCACATTGAGCCGTCCGGCCAACAGATCATCCGGCAATTTCGTCTTGATCCAGAACGCGTTGTCGAACTGCTCCGCGCTGGATCCGGGCGCGACCTGTTTGGCCGCGTTGGTTCCGAGCAGACCAGTCACCGTGATAGCCAAGACGGCCATCGTGATATGCCGACATACGCTCATCGCCGCCGAGTGTGATTCGGCGGCGATGAACGGCGAGTTTAGAGACTTGCTTAATAATCGGTTTACGCTACGGCGCGGTCCTCAGGACTTTTTTCTGAGCATCTCATCGACGCTCCAAGGCCCGCCGCCCGCGAAGGCGATGTATAGAAAGATGAAGCAGAAGAGGATCGCCGCATCGCCGCCATTCAACAGCGGATAGGGGCTCTTCGGCGCATGGGCCAGCCAATAGGCGAAGGCCATCAAGCCGGAAAGCACGAAGGCGGTCGGCCGCGTGAACAGCCCGACGACGAGCAGCGCGCCGCCGACGATCTCGAGAATGCCGGCAATCCACGGCAGGGAAAATGCCTCGGGCGAGAACCCGCCCTCTGGAAATCCGAGCAGCTTGGATGTGCCGTGCTCCATGAAGATCAGCGCGGCAACGATGCGCACGATACTCAAGATGCGCGGCGCCCAGTCGGTTTGCAGTCGATCGGCCATGTCGGCGTTCCCTCCCAATTCAGTCGTGAGTCGGTGGGGAGCTTAGCCTGCCGAACCAGACCCGTCATGTTACGAGCCTGCAAGGAAGTGGCAAATCGGCCACGAAAAAGGGGAGCCTTGAAGGGCTCCCCTTTGCACTTTCTAGAGCGTGTTGCCCGTGCCGTTTACGGGACCAGTGTCCCTACGCAGCTGCGCTCGCGGCAGTCGGGACCTCGGAAATGGTCTTCAGGATCTGCGAAGCGATCTGGTAGGGGTCGCCTTGCGAGTTCGGGCGACGGTCTTCCAGGTAGCCCTTGTAGCCGTTCTTCGGGAAGCTGTTCGGCACGCGGACCGACGCGCCGCGGTCTGCAACGCCGTAGCTGAACTTGTTCCACGGCGCCGTCTCGTGCTTGCCGGTCAGACGCATGTGGTTGTCCGGGCCATAGACAGCGATGTGGTCCTCGAGGTTCTTCTCGAACTGGGCCATCAGCGCCTTGAAGTACTCCTCGCCACCGACTTCACGGAGATACTCGGTGGAGAAGTTGGCGTGCATGCCGGAGCCGTTCCAGTCCGTGTCGCCGAGCGGCTTACAGTGATACTCGATGTCGACGCCGTATTTCTCAGTCAGACGCTCCAGCAGGTAGCGGGCCATCCACATTTCGTCGGCGGCCTTCTTGGAGCCCTTGCCGAAGATCTGGAACTCCCACTGGCCCTTGGCCACTTCGGCGTTGATGCCTTCGTGGTTGATGCCGCAATCCAGACACAGGTCGAGATGTTCCTCGACGATCTGACGGGCGATCGAACCGACCTGCTTGTAGCCAACACCGGTGTAGTACTTGCCTTGCGGCTCCGGATAACCGTGCTCCGGGAAGCCCAGCGGGCGGCCGTCCTTATAGAAGAAATACTCTTGCTCGAAACCGAACCACGTACCGTCGTCGTCCAGGATGGTCGCGCGCTTGTTCGTCGGATGCGGCGTGCCATCGGGCAGCATCACTTCGCAGAGGACGAGAGCGCCATTCGTGCGAGCAGGGTCTACGAAAACGCGGATCGGCTTCAGAACGCAGTCGGAGTTGCTGCCGTCGGCCTGCATGGTCGAGCTTCCATCGAAGCCCCAATCCGGAAGTTCTTCGAGCGTCGGAAAGCTATCGTACTCTTTGATGAGGGTCTTGCCACGCAGGTTCGGCACGGGCGTGTAACCGTCGAGCCAAATGTACTCGAGCTTATACTTGGTCATTGTGAGTCCTTCTGGGTTTTAAACGACTGTACGGATGAATCCCACCTAGCCGCGAGAGGCTGGCGGCCAATACCTCCTGAAAGCAGTTTTTGTGCCAGTGCGAAGAAAGCGGGCGGGCCGGGCGCAGAAGGCGAGCTTCGTCAGCATACCCCCCTGCAGGCACGTACATTTTTCCGTAACAATTTTAGCGTCTTAGGGAAAACGAGGACCGCGCGCCCGATATGCGATCAATCTGCGCGCGGTTGGTCAATCCGAAGGCAGTCCAATCTTGCTGAGCAATGCAGCAGAAGAATTGCTGCTCAAATGTACGCCATTCCGCGATTTTTTTGTGCAAGGGGCTGCTGCGTTTCTATATAGGTGACTCCAGGTGCGTTGCTCCGATTCAGTTGTAACGCACACATGACAATGGAGGACTATATGACGGCAAATGCACATGAGGAGACGGCGAAAGTCATTCCGTTTCCGAAAGGTGGCCGCTCGGGACTGAGTGGCAGCCAATACGGCGCACACGCGGCCGATGATCTCCTGACGTCAATGGGCGTAGCCTACGTCGACTACGGGAGCGGCTCGTATCACGATGCGGCCATCCGCGATGCGCGGCAGTCACGTGAGCATTGACGGCCAAGAGACTACTCAAGGCACCTAGAGGGCCCGCTTACACGAAGAGCGCGGCCCTCTCTTCATAGGCGCCGCGTTTCCGTACACCACCTGCAAAAAGCTAGATGCTGATAGAGCGCGGATCGTCCGCCGCTTGAGCTTCCGTGCCGGCAAACATCGACAGCATGGGCTCATCCGTCAGCGTGATTTCTTCGAAATCGCCGAAACCGTTGAAGCGGTTCCCCAGAACGCGGCCATAGGCGCCGACCTGGCCGATTTCCAGATAATCCCCCTCCCCGATCGCGTCGGGCAAGACGAACGGACCCGGCAGATAGTCGGCGCTGTCGCACGTGGGGCCATAGAGCACATACGCGGTCTCGCCGCCCCCAAGGTCCTCGCGGCCGGGTGTCACGCAGCGCGCCGGGAAGCGAAAACCGGAAAACGCCGCATCGAACAGCGAACCGAAAGCGCCGTCATTGACGTACAGCGCAGTGCCGCGACGCGCATCGACGCGCACGATCACCGACTCCGCCTCCGCGACGAGGCCCCGGCCCGGCTCGCATAGAAGCTCGCAGGAATGCTTGACCGCCAGCGCATCGGCCGCCCGGACGATTTCCTCCATGTATAGATCGAGGCCCGGCGGGTCCGAGTGCGGGTAGCGGGCCGGAAAGCCGCCGCCGATGTCGATCGCATCCACCAGCACGCCGGACGACACGATGAGTTGTCCAACCTGGGTCAACGCCTCGCCGAAGGCTGCCGGGACCACGGCCTGCGATCCCACGTGGAAGGTGATCCCGAGGCGGGTTGCGTGCTGGCGCGCCCGCAAGAGCAGTGCTGGCGCCTCTTCGACGCTCGCGCCGTACTTTCCTTCAAGGGGGATAAGGCTGTGCGTGTTGGGACAGGCGATCCGCAGGAACAGGGTCAGATCGTCGGCCTCGTCCGTCTCCGCCAAAACCTTGCCCAGTTCGTCATGGGAGTCGAAGGCAAAGCACCGCACGCCGTAGTCGCGATAGGCGCGCGCAATGGCGCCGCGCGACTTGATCGGGTTCATGAAAAAGAGTTCGGCCCCATCGATGGCCCTGACGCGCTCGATCTCCGCCAGCGAGGCGACATCGAAGCTGCGAATGCCGGCCCCGGCCAGCACGTCGAGAACGGCCTGCGTGTCATTGGCCTTGGTCGCGTACAGAACGCGGCCGGGGAAGTTCGCCAAAAACCATTCCGCCGCGCGCGCCACTGTATGGGGCCGCAAGGCCAGGACAGGCCGCTCCGGCCGATGATGGCGGAGATACTCCGCCGCGTTGGGAAAAACGTTCATCCGAAAACTCTCATCCCATGCGACGCCGGCACGAGACTACCGGCCGGACCCGGCGATCCTCACGGACATACGCGCGGAATCGACTTGGTCAGCTGCCGCGCGAAGCAGCCCTCCGTATGGGGTTCGGCGTGTCTTGTAAAGCTGATTCAGCAGCCTCTTGCATGGCTCTGGCTTAGCCCTGCTGGGAGTCCTTGGACGCGCCCTTCGGCGCCTTCAATACGGCGGTGCCGGCGCCCGACAATCGGGGGCTCTGAAGCAAGCCAAATGTCTTGCGCGCGCCGAGCCGAACCATCGCCGCCGTGTAGGCGTAGAGCTCGGCACTATCCACGTCCCCGTCCCCGTTGCCGACGGGTGCAAGGTCCGCGTCGCCGGCCAGGCCTTCGATCAGATAGCGCGTGAAGAGCCCTACGTCGTATTCCGTATCGATCAGCGCGCGCTGGCCGCGATCGGCGGCCACGAGAACCGTCAGCGGCGCCTTGGCCTTCTCCGGCAGCGCGCTGCGCTTCGTCTCCGGAATATTGGGCGGCAGGATATAGTTGCCGTGATCGCGGCCGAAGGAACTCTCGAGCATGACCACGACCTGATCGGCGCCGAGCCCCGCGAGGTTGGCATACAGGGTCGACAGCGGATAGCCGCGCCGCTCCTCGCGATAGGGCTCCGCGTCCACTGGCAGCAGATACGTCTCGTCCTGCGCCGCGTTTACGGCACCGTGACCGGAATAATAGACGAACACCTTGGCGTTGGGCCGCGCTTCGACCAAGCGCTTCAGCTCTCCGTCGGAGCCGGGCACCGGACCGAAGACCCGCTCCAGGTCAGCGCGCGCGGCATTGCGCAGATCGATCACCTGATCCTGCCGGACGCCCATATGCTCGGTGAGGAAGAAGTACATGGCGCCGGCATCGTTCCGGGCCGTGCGCGCCTCCGGCAGATTGTCGTAGGTCGTGTTGCCGATGATCACCGCGATCGCGTTCTCGTCCTCAGGCAATGTCGGCGACGCCCGATACAGCTCGCGAATGCGGCTGAACGACTTCACGACATTCCCGTTGGCGCTGCCGGGCCGCGGCATCTGGCGCGGCGGCGTACTGCATAGTTCGAGATTGCCCGCATCCTCGATGCGCCGGACGTCCTTCAGCGAAAGATGGCCGCCAATCTGGACGCAGGAGCGGCACCACACGACCCCGTAGCGGCCATAGAGATCGTCGAGCTGCTTCTGATTGAGTCCCGATGGCGCCGGCAAGCAGCCGGGGCTGCACTCCCTTGCCGTCACGCTCGGCCCGTGCGCGGCGCGCAGTCTCTCGAGCAGATCCTTCGGCAAGCAGTCGATGTCGAGGCGGCGGCGCTCTCGGATTCGGCCTTGGCGGTGCTGGCGTCGGTTTCCGGATGGGTGGCGGCGTCCGGCGCGCCTTCGGCAGCCGGAACCTCGGGAGACTGGGTTTCGTCCGCCACCTCCGCGATGGTCGTAGCCGCTACGACGATTGCGGCGTCACGCGCGCCCGGTGCGGCCTGGGCGCCCGCCGACAGAGCGAGCCCGCCCCCTGCGGCGAAGGCAAACCCCAAAATCAGCCGCAAGCGGCTTTGAAAGCTCCCCGCCATTGCAATCCTCAAGACCATGGTGCGCGCTCCACGCTAGAGCGCGGGACCCAAGTCTTCAAGGCGTGTTGAAGGAGTCTTCAAGGAGTGTTCGCCGGATCCGGCCCTAGCGGCAGGGTTTTGAGGAACGCGGCGATGGCCTCGCGATCGCTCGCGGGTAGCCGCGCCATGTTTTCCTGCACGGGCACCATGGACTCGCCGACGACGTCGAAGTCCGGCGTCGATCCTGTCTCTAGAAAATAGGCGATGTCTTCGTGGGCCCAACCGCCGATGCCGTCCGGACCCGGCGTGATATCCGGCGCATCGCCGCCTCCCTCCGGACTCTTGGCACCCGCGAAGGCTTGGCTCGCGATAATGCCGCCGAGCGCATTCCGGGGACTGTGGCACTCGGTACAGTGCCCGGGCCCCATGACCAGGTAGCCGCCGCGATTCACTTCCTCGCTCGCGTCCGGGTCCGGCACGAATGTCTCGCCATCGACGTACAGACGTTGGAACAGGCCCACGCCCCGGCGAATGTTGTAGGGGAAGCGGAGGTCGTTCGGAGGCACGTTGCTGCGCACCGGCGGTAGCGTGTCGAGATAGGCCTTGAGATCGATGAGGTCCTCGAAACGCATGCGCTGATACGACGTGTAGGGAAAGGCCGGATACAGATGCACGCCGCCGGGCCCGACGCCACGCTTCATCGCGTTGACGAAATCGAGCGTCGACCAGCCCCCGATACCGCTCTCGGGATCGGGTGAGATGTTGGGCACGTGAAAGGTTCCCACATCCGTCTTGAGGCAGCGGCCACCGGCGAGCAGTGTTTCGTCCTCGGTATCGAGACTGTCGCATGCCTTGACCGGCACGGCATGGCACTCCGCACACCCGCCGGCGATGAACATCGTCTTGCCGTTTGCGACATCCGGCGTGTGATCGGGCAGGTCGTCCGCCGAGAACGTGACGGGCATCGTCAGAAGATAGAACGCAATGCCAGCTGCCGCGATCAACGCGAGCCCGACTAGAAAGACCCTCCGCATTGTCCCTCGTCTCCTGCCTGTCACCGCTTACGGCAACGGCAACTTACGCCCCGCATCGACCACGTCCCATCCGCGCTGCACGGCCGGACGCGCGGCGATCGCACGGTACCACCGCTTGATGTTGGGATAGTCGTCCACATCCACGGGCTGGATCGGGTAGCGCGCAATCCACGGCCAGATCGCGATGTCCGCGATGGAGTAGTCGCCGGCCACATACTCCACATCGCCGAGCCGGGTGTCGAGCACCTTCCAGAGGCGGCGCGCCTCTTTCGTGTAGCGCTCTTCGGCGTAGGCGCTCTTGCCGGGATGATAGGACACGAAGTGATGAACTTGTCCGAGGAATGGTCCGGCCCCGCCCATCTGCCACATCAGCCATTCGATCGTCCGCCATTTCGCGTCGAAGTCCTGGGGCAACAGGATGCCCGTCTTGTCCGCGAGATAAAGTAGGATCGCGCCCGACTCCATCAGGCTCAGCCCCGTGTCGTGATCGACAATGGCGGGGATCTTGTTGTTGGGGGAGATCTTGAGGAACTCGGGATCGAACTGAGCGTCGTTCTCGATGTCGATGCGGTGCACCCGGTAGGGCAGCCCCGTCTCCTCGAGCATGATCGAGGCCTTCTGTCCGTTCGGAGTCATCCATGTGTAGAGGTCGATCACGCGTTCGGATTCCTTAGAGTCGCTCACACTGTGCGAAATTGGAGACGAGATTCACCAAGTCTTCATGGCTTCGCCGCCCTATCGCCCGAAACCGGTCGCGTCAAGGTCACAGCGCAACGGTAGACAGGATCTTGCAGCTCAATGAGGGGGGAGACCGGCTTGAGGGAGACGGCAATGCTACATTCGACACAGCGCGCACAACACAGGGAACCGAGCTTCGGAGCCGTCCCGTCCGCGCCAACACATTTTTCGGTTTGCTACACGCCGCGCCCCGGCAGTGCGCTCGCACAGTTCGGCCGCTCGTGGTTTGGCCGGGCGAATGACGGCACCACACTCCAAGCATTCTCCGCGTCCGGCCTTGGCGGCGACGCGCCGGCCGGCATCACGCCGACACCGGGCCGCTACTTCGGACTACACGCACCCTTCTTCGCGCCCGCACCGCTTCGGGGAGACGCTGGCCTTGACGAAGTCCGCACGCATCTCGAGCAGTTTGCCGCAAACCGCAAGCCGATCGAGACCGGTCCTCTGAAACTGACGCGCATGCGCCGGTCGCTCGTACTTCAACCGGCCGAACCACGCCCCGAACTCGATTGGCTCGCGCTGCAGTGCTTCAACGCTTTCGACTCGTACGCCGAGATGGCGGACACTGCCGATGACGAGCATCCGCATCTCAGCCGCTATCAGCGTCTGCTCCTCAGGAGCTTCGGCCAGCCGAACGTGATGAGTGAGTACCGTTTCGCCCTCAGGCTGACCGGACCGCTCGATGAGCGGCAGATCGAGCTGGTCTCCGTCGCCCTACGGCCTCTCATTGCGGACCTCTGTGCCGACGGCGTCTGCGTAGACGGGCTCTCGCTGATCGGGAGCACCCCGGAGGAGGCGAATGGCCACGCTTCCGGGCAGACTCAAGGGACGCCGGTCCGGCTCCTCGGCCGCTACAGCCTCGCGGGATGACCTCCCGCGAGCCCCTGCGCTCGGGCCCCCAGCCTCAGTTTTGACACAGGCGTCCTCCAATTTCAGAAAATTGGGGGCACAGGGGATTCCAATGCCGAACTACGCCGAAATACTGGCTTTTCTTGCCGAAAACCCTCCGCAACTCGAAGGTGAGTGCGAGCTTCATGCCTCGCTCTTGGAACTGCTGGCCAGGTGCCTGCGGAACGAGCAGGTCGCGACCGACGACGATTTCGCGGATTTTGGGGATATCACCGGCATCTCAATAAACTAGCCTGAGCGCCCGCGCGTTCTCGCGCGCGTTCTCGCGCGCGTCTCGCGTCCCTGGCGCTGCTGGTTTTGGAAGGGATTTGAGCCGCATCAACGCCGGCAGACCGTATTCGCCGGAGGTTCGGAGCGGCATCGGGGACCTTGCGAGCATCAAGTAACGCCGACTCTAGGACAATCAAGGAAATTGGCTCATTTGCACGCATGGGCTTTAGGGTGCTAACTGAGCAGCTGGATGGGATCGACTGGGCGCTGGAGAAACCAGCATTTTATGTCCCAATCTTTAGGAGTTGACCGACACCATGAGGGAAAGCGCAGCCTTGCAGCAGGCGGATGTCGCCGCGAAGAGTACGGCGGACGACGTCATTCGCACCTTCACCGAAAGCGTGGCGAACGGGGATCACAGCGACGCTCCGTATCCGCACTGGGTGCTGAAGAAGTGTTTCCCCGACGATACGATCGAGGACATTCTCGGCCTCCCCTTCCCGGCCCCGTCGCTCGACGGCGTTTCCGGCAAGCGCGAACTCCACAACGCCACGCGCAGATATTTCGACGTTGAGAACCGGGACAAGTTCGCTTCCGTGAGTGCCGTGTCCGAGGCGTTCCAGGACAAGCGCATCACCGACATGATCGAGAAGACCTTCGGCACCGACCTCAGCGGCACCTATCTGCGCATCGAATTCGCGCAAGATACGGATGGTTTCTGGCTCGAGCCGCATACGGATCTGGGCGTGAAGTCTTTCACCATGCTCCTCTACCTCTCCGACGAGGACGGACATGACAATCTCGGCACCGATGTCTACGACGCGGACAAGAGCCACGTGGCGCGCTCACCCTTCGCGCCGAACCTCGCTTTTGTCTTCGTGCCCGGCGACAACACCTACCACGGCTTCGAGAGGCGTCCGATCAAAGGCGTCCGCAAGTCGCTGATCATCAACTACGTGACCGACGAGTGGCGCGCACGCGAACAGCTCGCGTTCCCCGAGGCGCCGATCGACTGACGGCCCCGACGCGCAGGCCGTCGGCCGCGAGACTTGAAGAATGAGAGAATGGCCGGGTTCGTCCCGGCCATTTCCTTTATGGTTGCCGCGATACGGACGAAGGCAAGAAAGACGGGGGCTCTATGAGCAAAGTCGCGTGGATCGGTCTTGGCGTGATGGGATACCCGATGGCCGGCCATCTCGCGCGAGCGGACACGATGTGACCGTGTTCAACCGCACGCGCGAAAAGGCCGAGAAATGGGTCGCCGAGCACGGCGGATCGTTCGGAGCCACACCGGCGGCGGCAGCGGCGGACGCCGATATCGTCTTCACTTGCGTCGGCAATGACGATGATCTGCGCGCGGTGACCCTTGGCCCTGACGGCTCTATCGAAGCAATGAAATCCGGCGCGGTCCATGTGGACCACACCACCGCGTCTGCCGAGATTGCCCGCGAACTCTATGAGGCCGCGAAGAGCCGCGGCGCCGGCGCGCTGGACGCACCAGTCTCCGGCGGACAGGCTGGTGCCGAGAACGGCAAGCTCACGGTGATGGTGGGCGGCGACGAGACGGACTTCGCGAAGGCGCAAGCCGCAATCGCCGCGTTCGCCCACGCCGTCAATCTCATCGGGCCGTCCGGCGCCGGACAGCTCACCAAGATGGTCAATCAGATCTGCATCGCCGGGCTCATCCAGGGGCTCGCCGAAGCGCTCAATTTCGGCATGCGCGCCGGGCTCGACATGGAGAAGGTCATCGCCACCATCTCCAAGGGCGCCGCGCAGTCCTGGCAGATGGAAAATCGCTGGAAGACCATGATCGCGGGCGAGTTCGAGTTCGGCTTTGCCGTCGATTGGGTCCGTAAGGACTTCGGGATCTGCTTCGACGAAGCCCGCCGCAACGGCGCGAGCCTGCCCGTCACCGCGCTCGTCGATCAGTTCTATGCCGATATCCAGGAAATGGGCGGGCGGCGCTGGGACACATCCAGCCTGATCGCACGGCTCAGCCGTGACGAGACGAAGCCGTCCTAGCGCCGCTTAGGTGCGCTTTTCTTCCGCGGCATAGCTGAGCGGCAAGGACGTCGTGAACTTGATCTGCTCCATGGCGAAGGCCGAACTCACATCGGAGAGTTCGATCTTGGCGATCAGGCGCTTGTAGAACGCGTCGTAGCGTTCGATGTCCGGCACCACCACGCGCAAGAGATAGTCGATCTGCCCGCTCATGCGGTAGAACTCGACAACCTCCGGAAAGTCGGCGAGTGCGGCATGAAAACGCTCGAGCCATTCCTTGGTGTGGTTGCTGGTCGTGATGGACACGAACACCGTCACGCCCGCATTGACTTTCTTGGCGTCCAGCAGTGCCACACGCCGTTCGATCACCCCTTGCTCTTCGAGCTTTTGGATGCGCCGCCAGCACGGGGTCGTGGACAGCCCGATCCGCTTGCCGATCTCGGCGACCGGCAACGTGCAATCCTCCTGCAAGATTTCCAGGATCTTGCGGTCCATCCGATCCAGCATCGAAGCCATCCGAGAAAATAGGCGGGATATTCAGGCCGATTAGAAACACAGTTCTAATTTTCACCAGAATAGGCCGATACCGTAGATAAATATTCCACGGTCCGCAAGCAGGCTCACACGACCTTGCTGACCTCGCGGCGCAGGATCGGAAGCAGTTCGTCCTCGAACCACGGGTTCTTCTTCAGCCAGGCATTGTTCCGCCAGGACGGATGCGGCAGCGGGAACACACGTGGGCTCCTTGGCTCTTTGAGATGCGCGCGCCAGTTGAGCATCGTTTCCTGCAACGTCTTTCCCCGCGCCGACCCCAGATGGAACGCCTGGGCGTACGCCCCGACCGCCAGGATCAGCTCGACGTTCGGCAGCGCTGAGAAGAGCTCGGGATGCCAACGCGCCGCGCACTCTCGCCGCGGGGGCAGATCGCCTCCTTTGGCGTCGAGCCCCGGAAAGCAGAAGCCCATGGGCACAATGGCGACCCGGGCTTCGTCGTAGAACGTCTCGGGCGTCATGTTCAGCCAGGAGCGCAAGCGGTCGCCGGAGGGGTCGGTGAAGGGTTTGCCGGAGCGGTGCACGCGCGTCCCCGGCGCTTGACCGCAAATGGCCAGGCGCGCTGTCGTGCTGGCCCGCAGAACGGGGCGCGGCTCATGCGGCAATGGCCGGCCGCGTGGCGTCTCCACGCAGATACGGCAGTGCCGGATCGCACTCAGGATCGCATTGAAGTCCGACATCGGGCACCAAGACGCAATTAGGGACCGAGAGACGCAAAGCCACGCGGCTCACTCGCGAGCGCCGCGGTGGTCAGAGGTCGATCACCATACCGTCTTCGGCGAGCTCGTAGCGCGCAAGATCCACCTTGCCGCGAGCATCGAGCATCTCTTGGCCCATATGGGTCAACAAGACGCGCTTCGCCGCGAGGCTCTCGTAGTTGGCGTCGATAGTCTTGTAGTCGAGATGCATCGCCATCTCGAGGTCGTATTGGAAGCACTCCGAGATGAAGAGGTCGGCTCCCCGCGAGACCTCGGGCAAGACATCGACCCACCCTGTATCGCCGGTGAAGGACACGGTCTTGCCGTCGATGCCGAACCGCATCGCGTAGGGCGGCGCACCGGAGGGATGGTGCACTTCGAACGGCGTGACCGAGACGCCATTCATTTCGAGAGGGACTTGTTCTTGATGCTCGACGAAAACGAGATCGAAGTTGACACCACTGGCCAGCGTGCCGGGATAGACGGCCTCGGTCAGGGTGATGAAACGCTCTTCGGTCGTCTTGGGGCCGACGATCACCAGGGGCCGTGTCCTCAAACCGATATACTTGGCATGGATCAAGAGCCACGGGAGTCCGCCGATGTGATCGCCGTGCAGATGTGACACAAACACTGTGTCAATATCGTTCGGCGACAAGCCCAGCCGGCTCAGGCCGATCAGTGTCGTCGCGCCACAATCGATCAGAAAGGTCGACGTTTCCGAGCGGACAAAATAACAGGTTTGCAGCCGGTTTCCGGCGCCAAACGCATCGCCGCACCCGACGACGGTCAGTTGCATCGTGTTCCCATTTGCTCCCCCTCCCCCAGCCTGGGGTATCGGTTTCATGTGGTCTCTCAATCCTCCACTTCAAGACCGGTGCCAGGGCGGCGCGCGGGTAAACGGCTCATTAGGATTTTCGCTAGATACTTCTTGTTAAGCCTAACGTCGGGGGACGGGGTGGATGCGGTCGCGCATCCACGGGACCCCCGTGTGTGTTCTTGTTTGCGGTCAGGGTGCGGGTTCCTGAAGAAATGTTGAGTGGTGCGTCAGCGGAAGCCCCAGTGGCTGGTCCTAGCTCGTTGAGCGGACAGAAGCGGCGCGCATTCCGCAGCGTCCAAGAGGCTCGCGAAAAACTCTCCTATAAATCCGCCGGCAAGCCCGAGTTCGACTACGAACTCCTGATGATGTTCGTCAGGAACGAACTATCGGCCGCCATCACCACGCCGCTGCTTGCCGTCGTCGTCGCCATGGGCGCGATGTTCTGGTCTTCACCCCGCCAGCTGCTCCTTTGGCTGTGCTGCATCTTCGTCACCAAGGGCATCCTCGTAGGGATCTGCCGGCAATTCTCCAAGGAATCGCGCGACGGGATGAACGTCGCATCGTGGCGGTCGAAAATCACCGCCGCTGAGTTCCTGTACGGGGTCACGTGGCATCGGTGGTTTTCGTCAGCCCACTGACGGAAGATGTCGCCGGCTACACGTTCATCTTCGCGGCCGTGCTGGTCGTGATCTCGATGCGCATGCTGTTCGCCTCGACCGTCATGCCCATTGTCTACGCAGGCACGTTGCCGATGACGGCGGCGATCGTCATCCGCTTCGCGCTGCTCAACGATTCGTTCTACTGGGCCATGGCCATGATGGCCGTGGCTGTCCACCTCTACTTCCTGTGGCTGATGAACGGCTTCAACAGCACCGTGGTCTCCATGCTGGAGTTCCGCGCGGAAAAAGACGCGTTGATCGGCGAACTCGAGCAATCGAAGTCGATTTCCGACGAAGCACGATTGCGAGCGGAGGAAGCCAACCTCGCCAAGTCGCGCTTCCTGGCCACGATGAGCCATGAACTGAGAACACCTCTCAACGCCATTCTCGGCTTTTCCGAGATCATGCGCGACGAGGCTTTCGGTCCGCATGCCAATCCCACGTATAAAGAGTACGCGAGCGACATCCACGAGAGCGGCCAGCACCTTCTGACCCTGATCGACGAAATCCTCGACATCAGCCGGATCGAAGCGGGCCGCTACGAGCTCCACGAAGCTCCCATCTCGCTGACCGCCATCGCCGAGGAGTGCCACCATTTGATGCGCGTCCGCGCCGACAATAAGGGCCTGCAGATCAACCAAGCCTTCGAGGAGAACCTGCCGAATGTCTGGGCGGACGAGCGCGCAATGCGGCAGATCTGTCTCAACCTGCTCTCCAACGCGATCAAGTTCACGCCTGCCAACGGGACCATCACACTGAAAGTGGGGCGGTCGAGCGCGGGCGGGCAGGCCCTCACCGTCAAGGACACAGGCCCCGGCATCCCGGACGACGAGATACCCCGTGTCCTGCGCAGTTTCGGGCAAGGCTCGCTGGCGCATCAGACGGCGGAAGGCGGCACCGGTCTTGGTCTACCCATCACCAAGGGGCTGACCGAGCTCCATGGCGGCAGCTTCGAGCTCAAGAGCAAGTTGCGTTACGGGACCGAAGTCACCGTCACGCTGCCCCCGGGCCGCATCATGGAGGCTTTGCCGAGGCTCGCCGAGCCGGGCGAACAGGAGCCTGAAGAGAAGCCGAAGACTCAGGCCCTTTGGGAGAAACGGGCGAGCTAGCCCCAAAGGTGCGGCGACCTGCGCCGATTGCCCTCCCACACCCCAGCGACTACATAGGAAGCTTGTGCTTCAAAACAGCGAGGGTCGCTTGGAAACGCCTTGCGTCAATGTCTGCATGCTCGACGATGCGTCGGGCCTTTGCGTCGGCTGCGGCCGCAGCGGCGCCGAAATCGCCGGCTGGGTCGATATGAGCCCCGCGGAACGGCGCGCGATCATGGCGGCGCTGCCTGAGCGGATGCGCCAACTCGAGCGTGAGACCGCGGAGGGCGAGACCGCGTCATGACCACCTGGGTCGCCCTGTTCGTCCTTGCACTCGGCGGCATGCTGCTCGTCGGCAACGACTCGGGCATGATCGCAGGTGTCGACGAGACCACGTTCGGCTACGGCGTCTTCCTGCTGGCGCTGCTCATCTATCTGGGAGGTGGGCTGCTCGGCCGCTATGGCGGCGGGGCGGCGACAGTGGCCCGCGACGCGGTCACCTGGCTCGCGCTCGGCCTCGGTCTCGTGACGATTTATGCCTACAAGGATGAATTGACGCCGATCGCCGCGCGCGTTGTGGGCGAACTTCTGCCCGGTACCGCCATGACCGTCGAGACGAGCACGGGCGGTCTCACCGAGGTCAAACTCAGAAAGCGCCTGAACGGTCACTTCACGGCCAATGTCGAGATCAACGGCGAGCCGGTTTCCATGATCGTGGACACCGGCGCCTCCTCGATCGTCCTGAGACCGGAAGATGCCCAGGCCGCGGGCATCGACGTCGAGGAGATGACCTTCCGGGTGCCCGTCCTGACCGCCAATGGCCGCACCATGGCCGCGCGGGTCTGGCTCGACGATGTCTCGGTCGGCCCTCTGGACCGCACCAGGGTCGAGGCGCTCATCGCTCAGCCGGGGGCGCTGTCCCAGAGCCTGCTCGGTATGAGTTTCTTAAGCCGCCTGCGCTCCTATGAATTCTCCGGGGACTATCTGACCTTGCGCGGCTGACTTGACCGGCTGACAAGGCCCGCAAACGAGCCTCCCGGACCGAAGATCCGAGACGGCGAGGCGCGTTGTGCGGTCGGCGAACAAACACCTTCTACAAGAGGCGGCCCAGTGGCTCCTGGTCGCTGCAGCCCTCTTTGTCGGCATCTATTTCTTTGAAGACATAAAGGCCTTGGTCGTCGCGTCCGATGGCGAGATGCCTAGCATCCTCACGTCGCGATCCGAACCCGACGAGAAGACCGATACGGGATTCTCGGGCGTGGTCCGGCTGAAGGCGGACCGGCGCGGTCACTTCGTCTTCACGGGCAAGGTGAATGGACGGCCCGTGACGTTCATGGCCGATACGGGCGCGTCCATCGTGGCGCTGACCTATGAGGATGCCCGGCGCGCCGGCCTCTCGCCGGCCAACCTCGATTTCAGTGCGCGCGTTTCCACGGCCAACGGCATCGCCAAGGTCGCCCCGGTGACCCTGTCGCGGATCCGCGTCGGAAGTATCACGCTCCGCGACGTCCCTGCCGCCGTCGCGGAGAAAGGCGCGCTCGACGTCAACCTGCTCGGCATGAGCTTTCTGGGGCGCCTGGAGAGCTTCAACCTGAGCGGCGACGAACTGGTTCTGAACCAATAGCCTTGACCCCACGGCCTTGGGCCCTTCCCGCGCACCGGCCCCCTCGGGACTGGTGGATGCAGGGGAAATTCTGCTATTGCGTTCCCAACCGGCCCGGTCGCCAAGCCGCGCGCCCCCAAGCCCCATCATCCGCGAGGAGACAGAATGTTCCCGAAGCCACGCCAGGATCTCGTCCCCAACACCGCCGCGTTCGAGCGCCTTCCCCTCGTCAAAGCCACGGGCTTTCGGGAATATGACGCCCGCTGGCTCTTTCCGGATGAAATCAATCTCCTCGGCATGGAAGCGGTTGGCCTCGGGCTCACGACGCTGATGCGCGAACGCGGCGTTCCCCTGCGGATCGTCGTCGGCCACGACTTCAGGTCCTATTCGTCGGCCATCAAGGCCGCGCTGATCACAGGGCTTCTGGCCGGTGGTGCGGAGGTTCACGACATTGGCTTGGCGCTGTCGCCGATGGCCTATTTCGCCCAGTTCGAGCTCGACGTGGAAGGCGTCGCCATGGTCACCGCCAGTCACAACGACAATGGCTGGACCGGCATCAAGATGGGCATCGACCGCCCGCTGACCTTCTCGCCGGATGATATGACCCGGCTGAAAGAGATCGTGATGAATGCCGAATTCGGCGAGTACGACGGAGGCGGACGGTACATCTACGTGCCCGATCTGCCCGAGCGCTACATGGCCGATCTGCTGAAGCACCCCAAATACACGCGCAAAATGAAGGTGGTCGTCTCGTGCGGCAACGGCACGGCGGCGGCCTTCGCTCCTGAGGTGCTGTCTAAGCTCGGCTGCGAGGTGGTCCCGCTCAATTGCGAACTCGACCACAGCTTTCCCGCACACAATCCCAATCCCGAAGACCTCGCGATGCTGAACGCCACGCGCGACGCGGTCCTGGAACACAAGGCCGATCTCGCCCTCGTCTTCGACGGTGACGGCGACCGCTGCGGTGTTGTCGACAATACAGGCGAGGCCATCTTCGCCGACAAGGTCGGCGTGATGCTTGCGCGGGATATTTCTGCGCTCCACAAGAACGCCCATTTCGTCGTCGACGTGAAATCCACCGGCCTGTTCAAGACGGACCCGGTTCTCATCGAGAACGGGGCGCATACGGCCTATTGGAAAACCGGTCACTCCTACATCAAGCGCTACAGCCACGAGAACGGCGCCCTGGTCGGCTTCGAGAAGTCCGGGCACTTCTTCTTCAACAAGCCGATCGGCCGCGGCTACGACGACGGGCTGGTTTCAGCCATGGCGGTGCTCGACATGCTCGAGCGCAGTCCCGGCAAGACCCTCGCCGAACTGAAGGACGCCCTTCCCCGCACGTGGCAGTCTCCCACCATGTCGCCGCACTGCGCCGACGAGACCAAATACGGCGTGGTCGACCAGGTCGTGAAGCACTTCGAGGATGTCGCGGAGCGCGGCGAAACGCTAGCGGGCCAGAAAATCCGTGAACTGATTACCGTCAACGGAATTCGCATCGTGCTCGAAGACGGCACCTGGGGGCTTGTGCGCGCTTCGTCGAACAAGCCCGAGCTCGTGGTCGTGGTCGAAAGCCCCACGTCGGAGGCCAACATGCGGGCCATCTTCGCCGAGATCGACAAGGAACTCGCCAATCATCCGGAAGTAGGCGAATATAATCAGAAGATCTAGAAAACGACCGCACGACAACGCAACAAAACCGTTAGCTGACTGTCGCAAATCTGCAATCCGAGTCTGGTCTGGTCCGCGCTTGTCATGATCGATTTCAGTTACACACACGCCGTTTTCGTTGTGGGCCTCATCGTCGGCATCACGCTGAATTTCCTGATGCTGCGGACCCTGTTCTTCCCGCCCTTCCGGGTTTGGCCGACGCCCGGCCCGGGGACTTGGCAGAGTGTAACCTTCTGGACGTTGTTCCGCGCCGGCATGGTGCTGACCTTCGTCATGGGTATTCTGGATTGGAATAGCGCTGGCCTGGTCGATCTCAGTCGCCTCATCATTGGCCTTCCGCTGTTCCTTGTTGGCTTCGGCATCACGGTATTCGGCTACTTCAATCTCGGCCTCGGCAATACGTATTGCGGCGAGGACGGATTGATTAGCCACGGCCTCTACCGTTTCAGCCGCAACCCGCAATATGCTTCATCGATCCTCGGTCTGATCGGGACGGTCATCATGGCCGACTCCTGGCTCACCGTTCCCCTGGCGTTCTCGGCCAGCTGCGTCTACGTCCTGATGGCGCTGACCGAGGAGCAATGGCTCGAGGATCGCTACGGCGCGACCTATCTCGAGTACAAGAACCGCACGGCGCGTTTCTTCGACCTGCCGGGGTTCATCCAATACCTGATCGAGAAGACGCAGCCGTCCCGCCGCACCGGCTAAGGCAGACGGCGTCGTAAACAAAGCGGCCGCCCGCTTACGCGAACGGCCGCCACACCACTCTTCCAACTAGTCCTACGAGTCCGCCGGCATGAGCACGCCGTCGAGCGCATGGATCATGCCGTTCGAGGCGGGGATGTTCTTCCTGACGATCTGCGCATCGCCTACGAGGAACGGATTGCCCGTCATGCCGTCCACCTCGATGTCGTTACCGGCCTTCGTTTCGATCGCGACCTTTTCATTGAACCACGCGCTCACGAAGTTCTTGCCGGGAATGATGTGGTTCTTGAGCACAACGGCCAACTCGTCCTTGTTCTCAGGCTTGAGCAGCCGCTCGACAGTGCCATCAGGCAACGCTGCGAATGCTTCGTCCGTCGGGGCGAAGATGGTCCATTCCTCGCTACCCTTTAGCGCGTCCGACAGACCCGCCGCGTTCACCGCGGCCACAAATGTCTCGAAGGAGCCTTCGCTTTCGGCGCGCTCGTAGAGATTGGGCGATTGGCTGGCTTGCGCAGTCCCCGCAAGCATCAGACCCACTACGGCGGCACTCGCGATCGACTTCCACATCATGTCAGTTTCTCCTGTTCATGTTGACGTTCACCAAGAGCCGAATTGTCCGGCTAATGCCTACATGGGAAGGCTTCGACCGGGCGGCCAATTGGAAGCCTGCTGGCAAATCATCGAGATTTGCGATGACGTCGGCCGAACTGGCCGCGGGGCAAGGCCCGCACCCGTTGCCAATGGCCAGAAGGGCATTTCGATAGAATGATCGATGATTTTGATAGGAATTTCCTATGATTATTGCATAGGAAACGCAGTACCCTACATCGCAGTATGGAAGGGGTAACTGCCATGCCCACACTGAGACAATTGGAATATTTGGTCGCCGTCGCCGACAACCGTCACTTCGGACGAGCCGCCGAGCGGGTGAATGTCACCCAACCCACGCTGAGCGAGCAGCTTCGCACGCTGGAGCAGCGATTGGGCGTCGAGCTTGTCGAGCGGTCGCGATCGAATGTGGTGGTCACCCCCCTCGGCTTCGAAGTCGTCGAGATCGCGCGCCGTATGCTTCAGGACGCCCAGCGCATCGTCGATATTACGGGGAACGTGGGCTCGGGCATCGCCGGCGTCGTGCGCCTAGGGCTGCCGCCCACGATCGGGCCCTATCTTCTCCCGCGCGTCGACCCCACCCTTCACGCGACCTACCCCAAGCTCAAGCTTTACGCCCGCGAGGAGTTGCCTCACGCCCTTCCCCGGGAACTGGCCGAGGGCATTCACGACGTGATCATCGCCCCCCTCCCCGTGAACCAGAACGCCAAGGAGGCTGTCCTTTTCGAGGAACCGCTTTATCTCGCCGTCCCGATCGACCACGAGCTGGCCAACCGGTCCAGCATCAAGGCGGCCGACCTCGAGGGGGTCGACCTCCTGGCCCTTGGACCGGGCCACCAGCTCCGCGAACTGGTCGTCAACCTCGCGGCGGAATGCGGCGCGAATCTGCGCTACGACTACGAGGGCACCAGCCTGGATACGCTGCGTGAAATGATGGCCACGGGCCTCGGCGTGAGCCTAATGCCCGGACTTTATGTCCGCAGCGTCGTCAGCAAAGACCCCCGTTTCAAGACCTTCGACATTGGCAGCCGTGGGTTGAGCCGGACCATTGGCATGCTCTGGCGCAAATCAAAGAACCCACAACATAATTTCGACAATCTCGCCGTATTGATCCGGAACATCGTAAAAGATGAATTCGGCCCCAGCCGTGTTAAGACACGGGCGGAGTCGGTCGCCTAGCGGCGCTACCACCACGATTTTCCGGAGTTTTTCTTACATGGCGTTCATCGACACCCTGGTCATGGGCAAGCCCGCTTGGATGTGGGCAATCTTCATGACCATCGTGGTCATTCTGCTTGCGGTCGATCTTGGACTGTTTCACCGCAAGGCCAGGGAAATCGGCGTCCGGGAAAGCCTGCTTCTCAGCGCCTTCTACATCACGATCGGCCTCGCCTTCGGCGCGTGGGTCTGGCTCAATATCGGGCCCACCAGCGGCAAGGAGTATCTCACCGGATTCCTCGTTGAGAAGACGTTGTCCATGGACAACATCTTCGTCATGTCGCTGATTTTCACCTACTTCGGAATTCCCCGGATCTATCAGCACCGGGTGCTGTTCTACGGCATTCTCGGCGTCATCCTGCTGCGCGGCATCGTCATTGCGTTGGGCGCCTGGCTCGTCGCGAGCTTCCACTGGGTACTGTACATCTTTGCGCTGCTGCTGATCTTCACCGGCATCAAGATGCTGCTTCCAGGAGACGATGAGCCGGACATCGAAGAGAACTTCGCTCTGAGAATCATGCGGCGATTCTTGCGCATCACGCCCAAGCTGCATGGACAGCGCTTCTTCATCCGGCAGCCCGACGACAAGACCGGCAAGATCCTCACATGGGTCACGCCTCTCTTCGTCGCGATGATCCTGATCGAGATCGTCGACGTGATCTTTGCTCTCGACAGCATTCCCGCCATCTTCGCGATCACCACCGACACGTTCGTGGTCTATACGTCCAACATCTTCGCGATCCTTGGCTTGCGCGCGCTCTATTTCGCGCTCGCCGCCGTGATCGATCGATTTTCCTACCTCAAGCCTGCCCTCGCCATGATCTTGGTGTTCATCGGCTCGAAAATATTCGTCGCCGACCTCGCAGGCTGGGAGAAGTTCCCCTCATCGGTGTCGCTCAGCGTGACAATCGCGTTGATCGCCGGCGGGATCCTCTACTCGCTCTGGCGCACGCAGCGCGATCCCGAACCCCCGAGCCCGAACGACAAGGTTCAGAACGCAAAACCTGGGGATGTCTAGGAGCGCTGTGGCTCAGCGCGACGAGCGGCCGATGGACGCCTAAGCGGCGGATCTGTTCTCCGCCGTCCGCGTTTCCGGCACGGTGCCGCTGACGATGTCGCGGGCCTGCTCAAGCACCTCGACGCCGGCGCCAGGCAAGTGCGCATTCTCGGCGATATGCCGCCGGAAGGCGCGCGCCCGCGGCTGTCCATGGAACAGGCCGAGCACATGCCGGGTCATCGCATTCAACCGCACACCGCGGTCGAGCTCGCCCCCGACATAGTCGATAAAGCGATCGAGCACCTCGAAGCGTGTAAGTGGGACCTCCGCTTCGCCGTAGAGCGTCTGGTCCACGGCGGCCAGGAGATACGGATCCGCGTAAGCCGCGCGGCCCAGCATCACACCGTCCACGTGGACAAGATGCGGCGCCGCATGCGGCAGCGAGCCAAGACCGCCATTGATGACGATGGCAAGATCGCTGCGCCGGGTCTTCAGGCGATGGACACGGTCGTAGTCCAGAGGGGGCACGTCGCGGTTCTCTTTCGGGCTCAATCCGTCGAGCCAGGCCTTGCGCGCATGAACGATGAACATCATGCAGCCGGCGTCCGCGACCGTATCGACAAACCGGTCGAGGCTTTCTTCCGTATCTTGATCGTCGATACCGATACGGCATTTGACCGTCACCGGAACGTCGACGGCGTCCGTCATCGCGCCGACGCACTCCGCGACAAGTTTCGGCTCCGCCATGAGACAGGCGCCGAACCGGCCGGACTGCACCCGGTCCGATGGGCAGCCAATGTTGAGATTGATTTCGTCATAGCCCCATTCGGCGCCGATCCGCGCGGCCTCGGCGAGACCTGCGGGATCGCTGCCGCCGAGCTGCAGCCCGACGGGATGTTCGGCAGCATTGAACCCGAGGACACGAACGCGATCGCCATGGAGCACCGCATCGGCGGTCACCATCTCGGTGTACAGAAAAGCGCGCGCCGAAATCAGCCGCAAAAACGTGCGGCAGTGGCGGTCGGTCCATTCCATCATCGGCGCGACGCAGAAACGGTGCGAATCTGGTTTCAAAGACATCTGCTCAACTTTGGGATTAGCCCTTTGTAAGTGGTGGCACAGTGCGGCAATCGCAAGGCGGTAATGAGCCACCGCGCGGGTATATGCGCAAGCCCATGCGAAGTACGTATTAAAGACTGCGCTGATTGACCCGTTTTGACAGTTCTTCCGCGCTCTCGACGCGTTCCGAATAGCGATCGACGAGAGGCGCCGCGCGGCTGCGCACCATATAGGTGAACTTCACGAGCTCTTCGATAACATCCACGACCCGATTGTAATAGGCCGAGGGCTTCATGCGATCATTGTCGTCGAACTCGAGAAAAGCCTTCGCCACGGAAGACTGGTTCGGGATCGTCACCATCCGCATCCAGCGTCCAAGAACGCGCATCTGGTTGACGGTGTTGAAGCTTTGCGAACCGCCGCAGACCTGCATCACGGCAAGAGTCTTACCTTGCGTCGGACGCACCGCGCCGAGCGCCAGCGGAATCCAGTCGATCTGCGCTTTCATGATGCCGGACATCGCACCGTGCCGCTCCGGCGAAACCCAGACCATTCCTTCCGACCACGCCGCAAGGTCCCGCAATTCCTGAACTTTGGGATGATCGATTTCCTCCGCGTCCGGCAACGGCAAGCCGCGTGGATCGAAGATGCGGGTTTCGCAGCCATGCCATTTCAAAAGGCGCTCCGCCTCCAACGCCAACAGCTTCGAGAAAGAACGCGCGCGCAAGGACCCATAGAGGATAAGAATGCGCGGCTTGTGGCCCGGATCGTCGGGGCCGGCATAGTAGGCCACGTCGACCGGCTGCATGCACGCGACGTCGATATTGGGAAGATCGTGTCCGTCCTGCTGGTCCGCCAAGCCCTACGCCCTCCCCGTATCGATCTGCTCACCGTCTTCCTTGGTGAAGACGCCAAAATGCGGATTCTCCAGGAGATCGAGCACAAGTTCGCTCGGGCGGCACAGGCGAATGCCCTTGGGCGTCACGACGATCGGCCGATTGACCAGGATGGGATGCTCCAGCATGGCATCGAGGATCGCCTCGTCGGATACAGACGGATCTGTAAGCCCCAACTCTTCGGCCGGAGATTTGCTGACCCGCAGTGCCGTGCGCGGCGTGAGCGATGCGCCCGCAAACAAGGCGATCAACTGCGGCCGCGTCCATCCCGTTTCGAGATACTCGATGACACGGACGTCCTCGCCAGACGCTTCGATCATCTTGAGCGTGTTGCGGGACGTGCCGCAGTTGGGATTGTGGTGGATGACGGCGGTCACGATGCTCTTTCTCCTTCTCCGCACTCGCAGGCGATTTCGTCGAGAACGGTTTTGCACAGCTCGGCATTGCCGCCGCAGCAGTCTTCCATCAGGAACGCGAGCAGGCCCCGGATGCCGTTGATATTTGCGTAATAGCGGATGGTTCGGCCCTCGCGCACGTTGCGGATCAGGCCTGCGCGCACGAGCACACTCAAATTGGCCGACATCGTGTTTTGCCGGACATCCAAGGCGTCGCTGATTTCTCCGGCTTGCATGCCGCGATCGCCGGCCCGGATCAGAAGCCGAAAGACTTCCAGCCGCGTCTCCTGGCCAAGCGCCGAGAGCGCGATCAAGCTCTGATTAAAATCCATATATCGAGAATAATGGAAGTATACGCAGGCGCAAGGTCTTGCGCCTACCCACGCGCCGTATGCGACATCGAGCCGCTACGTAAACGCTAAGGCGCGCGGGGCGGGGGCGGCGGAACGGTGAGGTCGGGGACGAGTTCCTGCCCCGGCAGGGCCGCATTGGCATCCGCCGGCGCTGGAATCGGAAGTTCTTCGATGATCATCGGCGCGACGGGCTGCCGTGCCGGCGCCATCGGCCGCGGATGCACGATCATGTAGGCCGCGACGTCCCAGGCATCCTGCACGCTCAGGACCGGGTTCTCATGGTCCACCCCGATGGGCATGTTGGCGCGGATGTACGAGGCTGCATAGGCGATCTGGCCCATACCCGCCCCGCCATTGAAGCTGTCCTCGCCCCAAAGCGGCGGCACGTAATAACCGACCTCGGGCGGCAGCCTCGGCGCGCCCTGCCCGTCCTGGCCGTGACAACTCAGGCAGTGCTGCGCGTAAACCGTCTCGCCGCGCCGGGCACTCGGCACATCGCGGGGAACCGCGATCGGCATCAATCCCGAGCCCGGCAGGCGCACGCCCTCCGGCGTGTCCTTGCCCACGAATTCGAGATAGGCGATCAAGGCCAACATCTCGCGGCTGTCTTCCGGCAACGGCTTCCCGTTCAGACCGAGCCTCATGCACGAGTTGATGCGATCGGGCAGCGTGATGACCTTGTTGTCCACAAGCATCGGGAATGTCGCCGCCGTCGACACGAAGGGCGCGGCGAAAGGCTTCAGTCCAGCATTCAAATGGCAACTCTGGCAGGACAAATTGTTGCCGCCAAAGGCCATTGCGGAATTCTGTGCATCTTTGCCGATGAAACGCGGCGTGTCTTCGACAAGATCCCGGCCGTACCGGATCAGGTCGGTCTTGGGCCCCGGGTCCAGCGCGTCGATCTTTTGCGGCACGTTCGAAGGATAACGAACCGTGGTGCCGCCTTCCGTGAGCAGGTACCCTGCGCCAACCCCCGCAACCGCCGCCAAGGCGATGCACAATTCCCATGCAACTGTTCTCAAGCCGAATGGTCCCCTCTCACCCCGAATGACCAGCGTGTCGCATCCTCACTTCCGCGTAGCAGATGCGAAGCAGCGCGTGAACGAGTATATGAGCCTAACGTGATCACGATCCTGAAAGCATGACAGACAAAACGCTCCAGCCTTCCGAAACCGCCGTCGACCCTGTCTGCGGCATGACCGTCGACCTCACTGCCGGCAAGCCGAGCACGGCGCATGACGGCATAGACTATCACTTCTGCTCGAAGGGCTGCCTCGCGAAGTTTACCGCCGATCCCGAGCGCTACCTGAACGGCGCGCCCGAGCCGGAGCCCGCCCCGCCGGGTACGCTGTACACCTGTCCCATGCACCCTGAGATTGTCCAAGAGGGCCCGGGCGCGTGCCCATCTGCGGCATGGCCTTGGAGCCCATGGGGATCCCTACGGAGGATATGCCCAACGAGGAACTCATCGATTTCACACGGCGCCTTTGGGTCGCGGCGCCGCTCGCGCTGATCGTGGCCGCCATCGAGATGAGCGGGCATCTGTTCGGGCTCGACCTGCTGCCGTTCCTGGAGCCGCATGCCAAGCAATGGCTCCTGTTCGCCCTGGCGACACCCGTGGTGCTGTGGTGCGGCTGGCCGTTCTTCGTGCGCGGTGTGCAGTCCTTGCGCACCGGCCACCTGAACATGTTCACCCTGATCGGCCTCGGCACGGGCGCGGCCTATCTCTACAGCGTCGTCGGCACGGTCGCACCGGGCCTGTTCCCGGAAACCATGCGCGATGAACACGGACTGGTGCCCGTCTATTTCGAGGCGGCCGCCGTCATCGTCGCGCTGGTCCTGCTGGGACAGGTCCTCGAACTGCGCGCCCGCGAAAAGACCGGCGGCGCCATCCGCGCCCTGCTCGACCTTGCGCCCAAGACGGCGTTGCGCGTCCACGCGGGTGGCGAGACCGAAACCGTCCCGCTCGCCGACGTGCAGGTCGGTGACATCTTGCGGGTTCGTCCCGGGGATCAGGTTCCCATCGACGGCACCGTCATCGATGGGCGCAGCCAAGTCGACGAGTCGATGTTGACCGGCGAACCCGTGCCCGTCGCCAAGGGGCAGAACGACACGGTCACGGGTGGCACGCTCAACGGCACGGGGTCGTTCGACATGCGCGTGGACCGAACGGGCGCCGAAACGACGCTGTCCCAGGTCGTGCACATGGTCGCCGAGGCGCAACGCTCACGCGCACCGATCCAGCGTCTTGCCGATAGCGTCGCGGGCTACTTCGTCCCCGCCGTCATTGCCGTCGCCGTGATCGCCTTCATCGCTTGGCTGCTCGTCGGCCCGGCCCCTCAGCTTCCCTACGCCCTCGTGGCCGCGGTCAGCGTGTTGATCATCGCTTGCCCCTGCGCGCTGGGTCTTGCGACGCCGATCTCGATCATGGTCGCGACGGGCCGTGGCGCGCAGGCCGGCGTCCTCATTCGCAATGCCGCCGGGCTGGAGCGCCTGGCCAAGGTCGACACGCTCGTGGTGGACAAGACCGGCACACTCACCGAAGGCAAACCCGCCCTGACCGACATCGAGGCCGTGAACGGCTTTACCGACGCCAAGGTCCTCGGCATTGCCGCCGCGCTCGAGAGCGGCAGCGAACACCCTCTCGCCGTCGCGATCCTGAAAGGCGCGTCCGACAAAGGCGTGAAGGTCGAGAAGGCGCGGGACTCGAGGCGGTGACAGGACAAGGCGTCATCGGCCGCGTCGGCGGGAACATCGGCGGGCACGCGGCGCGGCTGGGCAACAGCCAGTTGATGGACGAACACCGGATCAACATCCTCGACGTCAAGGATACGGTGACGCGGCTCCGCAAGGAGGGAAAGACCGTGGTGTATCTCGCGGTCGACAACCGGCTCGCAGGCATTGTCGCCGTGGCCGATCCTATCCGGGAAAGTGCCAAAGACTCCGTCGCCACCCTCCACGGCTTGGGCTTGCGCATCGTGATGGCGACCGGAGACAACATCACGACTGCCAGGTCGGTCGCCGACCAGCTTGGGGTCGACGAGGTTCATGCCGGCATGACGCCGGGCGAGAAGCTGGAACTCGTGGAAGAGCTTGAGAACCAGGGAGCAGTCGTGGCCATGGCGGGCGACGGCATCAACGACGCACCTGCGCTCGCCAAGGCCGACGTCGGCATCGCCATGGGCACGGGCGCGGACGTCGCCGTCGAGAGCGCGGATATGACCCTGCTCAAAAGCGATCTGCGCGGCGTCGCCCGCGGCGTGAAACTGGCGCGCGCCACCATGCGCAATATCAAGCAGAACCTGTTCTTCGCGTTCTGCTACAACGCGATTGGCGTCCCCATCGCGGCCGGCGTGCTCTACCCTGTCGCCGGAATCGTGCTGTCGCCCATGATCGCGGCCGCGGCCATGAGCCTGTCGTCCGTTTCCGTCGTCGGGAACGCTCTACGCCTGCGCCGTGTTGACCTGTAACCGGAGGCCCCAAGGATGAACGACCAGAGCCGCACCACGAAGTTCCTCAAGGACTATGCGCCGCCGGAGTACCTGATCAAGGACGTGGCGCTCGACGCAAGCCTGGCACCGAAGGGCGCACGCGTCTCCTCACGGATCTCCATCGAACCCAACGCGGGAACCGTGGCCGGAACCCCGCTGGTCCTGGATGGCGAGGCGCTGACGCTCGAAAGCATCGCGCTCAACGGCCAGGAGCTCGAGGCCGGCCGGTATACGCTGTCCCCCGGCAAACTTACGATCGCCAACCCGCCCGTCGGATCCTTCACGCTAGACATCGTCACGCGCTGCAACCCCGAAGCGAACTTGGAACTGTCGGGCCTGTACCTGTCCAGCGGCACCTATTGCACCCAGTGTGAGCCCGAAGGTTTCCGGCGCATCACCTATTTCATCGACCGTCCCGATGTGCTCGCGACATACACCGTGCGTCTCGAGGCGGACCGCAAGTCCGTGCCCGTGCTGCTGTCGAACGGCAACCCCGTGGATGCCGGCGAGATCGAAGGGACCGGGCGGCACTACGCCATCTGGCACGATCCCCATCCGAAGCCCTCCTATCTCTTCGCGCTGGTCGGCGGGAACCTTGCGTCGATCCACGACACCTTCACAACGGCCTCGGGCCGCGAAGTCGCGCTCGGAATCTATGTCGAGCCCGGCAAGGAAGATCGCTGCGACTGGGCGATGGAATCGCTGAAGCGCGCCATGCGCTGGGACGAGGAACGCTTCGGCCTCGAATACGATCTCGACGTGTTCAACATCGTCGCCGTGTCCGACTTCAACATGGGCGCGATGGAGAACAAGGGCCTCAATATCTTCAACGACAAGCTTGTGCTCGCACGGCCCGATACGGCGAGCGACGCGGACTACACATCCATCGAGAGCGTGATCGCGCACGAGTATTTCCACAACTGGACCGGCAACCGGGTCACCTGCCGGGACTGGTTCCAGCTTTGCCTGAAAGAAGGTCTGACGGTGTTCCGCGATCAGGAGTTCACGGACGATGTCCGCATGGGACCTGTGATGCGCATTCTCACCGCGCGTCTCCTTAAGGCTCGTCAGTTCCCGGAGGATGCCGGCCCCCTCGCCCACCCGGTGCGTCCCGCCTCGTATATCGAGATCAACAATTTCTACACGGCGACGGTCTACGAGAAGGGCGCAGAACTCTGCCGCATGCTGCAGACGCTGATCGGCAAGGACGCCTTCCGCCAGGGCATCGCGTTGTACTTCGAACGCAATGACGGCACCGCGGCGACCGTCGAAGACTTCGTCTCGGCCATGGCCGATGCCTCCGGCCGCGACCTCACCCAGTTCATGCGCTGGTATACGCAGAGCGGAACGCCGGAGATCGCGTGTAGCCTCGACTACGATCCGCACGCCAAGACGGCGCGGCTGAAAGTGAACCAGGTCGTCCCGCCGACGCCGGGCCAAAGCAGCAAGGAGCCGATGCATATCCCGCTCAAAGTGGGTCTGATCGGCGCCAATGGCGACGAACTGCCCCTCAAGCTGAACGGCGAAACGGTCCCCGGCGGCCTGCTGGAAGTCACCGAACGGGAACAGGTGTTCGAGTTCGAGGACATCCCTGCGCCGCCGACACCCTCGATCTTACGGGATTTCTCCGCGCCCGTGCGTGTGACCACCAGCCTGAAGCCTGAGCAGATCGAATTCCTGATGATCCACGATGCCGATCCGTTCAACCGCTGGCAGGCTGCCCAGACCTACGCCACGGATCTGATTGCCACGGCGGCGCGTGACGGGCTCGACCTTGGACCCGTCAGCGGACCACAGGCCGCACGGCTTGCGCAGGCACTGGAACCGGGCCTGCGCGACGAGACCTTGGCGCCGACCTATCGCGCGGAAACGTTGAAACTGCCGAGCGAGTCGGACATTGCCCGCGAGCTTGGGCGCAACGTCGACACGGATGCGATCTTGGCGGCCCGCGACACGCTGCGGAAGACTCTCAGCGAGGCCATGGCAGACACGTTGTCGGCAATCTACGCGGCCACCGCGACGGACGACGCCTTCTCACCCGACCCGGACAGCGCCGGACGGCGCGCGCTGCGCAACGCCGCGCTCGATTTGATGACGGCCACGGGCACGCAAGAAGCCATCGACCGCGCGCTACGGCACTATCGCAACGCGACCAACATGACCGACTCCATCATGGCCCTGTCGGTCCTGTCGCATATCCCCTCAGACGAGTGCGACGAAGCGCTCGACGACTTCTACACGCGCTGGCAGGGCGATGCGCTTGTGCTCGACAAATGGTTCGCGGTGCAGGCGCGCGCAGGCAGGCCGGACTCGGTCGCTACCGTGCACCGTCTCCTCGGCCATCCGAAGTTCTCTTTGAAGAACCCGAACCGCGTTCGGGCGCTGATCGGCTCATTCGCCATGGGCAATCCGTCCGGCTTCAACCGGGCCGACGGCGCGGGCTACGCGTTCCTCGCCCAGCAAGCCCTCAAGATCGATGGCTTCAACCCGCATGTCGCCGCGCGCCTGCTCGGCGCTTTCGAGAGCTGGAAAACGCTCGAGCCTGGGCGGCAAGCCCATGCCAAGAAAGCCCTTCAGGGGCTGTCGAGCGCCGAACTGTCCACCGACGCCTACGAGATCGTCACCAAGACGCTGGGCAGCGCCTAGAATCAGCCTTCTCCTGTCAACGACTTGTTAACGTAATTTCCACAGGTTTTTACTAGACAGAAGCTTCAGTCAACGATTCCATGGACTGAAGCGATTCGGAGATGCGGCAACTTCTCCGGGACGGTGATTAGGAGAAGAGGGGGACCGAATGGCGCGGGCTCGTCCTGCGCGAGGTGCGGGAATCTATTCCATCGCGGGGCCACGATGGCAGGACATCCGCTCGCTCGTTGACCAATACCTCCCATCGCCGGAGAGGTTGAGGCAGCTTGTCCCGGTTTTCCTCGTCGGTTTCGTGATCGTCGCCGCCCTCGGCTTCTATTATCAAATCAGCGCCGGAAAAGAGTCGGACCTGACCTCGGCCCGGCGGCAGCTGGCCCTAAACGCCGATGTCGCTTCTCTGAAGCTCAGCGCCGACGTCTTGGCATCCAGCGCGGACTGGCAAGGAGAGTTGGCGCGCAGCATGCCCCTCAGCGCCACGCGCGAGGGCCGCGTCGTGCTGCTGTCCGATGCCGAAGGCAGCATCCAGGCCCGCGTGCCCATCGGCAGCGACTACCAAGGAAATCTGCTGACCGTTCTCGGCCCCGGACAGCCCTGACCATCATGGGCGCCGATGCCGGCGTCATGCGCGTCACGCTGAACGACGGCACCGATGCTTTGGTGACCGTGCGCAACGTGCCGCGGACCGATGCGCAACTGACCCTCATTCAGCCTGTCGCCAGCGCGCTTGCAGGATGGCGCAGCAGCGCCGTGATCGAAATAGTGCTGCTCGTCTGTGGCGGACTGGTTCTCGCACTGTTCGCAGGTGCGTTCTGGTATCTGACCCCGTTTGGGAAGACGCGGGACTCCGACTCGCTCACGCGCGAACTGACCCAAGCCCTCCCCGGCTGCGGTGTCTGGCGCTGGAACCTGGCGCGCGGCCACGTGGAATGGTCCCCGCCGATGTATGCGCTCTTAGGCCTGGAGCCTTCGTCCGAGATTGTCTCCTACGGGATGCTCGCCGAACGGCTGCATCGAGAGGATGACCTGCGCGCCGAACTCGACCGTCTCATGCGCGAGGGGATCGACCTGTTCGACCAGTGCTTCCGGCTCCGCCATGCCGACGGCCACTGGGCAACGATCCGCCTGCGCGGCCACATCACCCGCGATACGGCAACCGGCGAGCCTTACCTCACGGGCATGGCCGTGCTTGCCGATCCGAACGCCGTCCCGGGCGCTGCCGATGCGAACGCGCGCCTGCGCGACGCCGTCGAGACCATCTCCGAGGCCTTTGTGCTGTGGGACAATCACAACAAGCTGGTGATGTGCAACACCAAGTACCAGCAGTTCCACGGCCTGGCCGACGACATCGTGCAGCCGGGCAGTTCCTACGACGAGGTCATCGCGTCGGCCTCAGAGCCCATCGTCTCCAAACGCTATGCCGTGGCGGGCAGAAACGACCGCCAGTCCCGCACCTACGAAGCCCAGCTGGAAGACGGCCGCTGGCTGCGCATCAATGAGCGCCGCACCCGCGATGGCGGCTATGTGAGCGTCGGCACGGACATCACCGACCTTAAGCAGAGCCAAACGAAGAATGCGGAGAGCGAGCAGCAGCTTCGCGCCTCCGTCGCCGAACTGCGCCTATCGCGCCGCGAACTCGAGCATCAGAAGCAGCAACTCGTCGACTTGGCCGAGAAATACGCATTGGAGAAAAACCGTGCGGAAGCGGCGAACCGGGCCAAGTCCGAATTCCTCGCCAATATCAGCCACGAACTGCGGACTCCGCTGAACGCGATCATCGGCTTCTCGGAAGTCATGCAGCAATCGCTGTTCGGTCCGCTCGGACACGAGAAGTATGGGGAGTATGCGCGCGACATCTATTCCAGCGGCGCCTACCTCCTCGAGGTCATCAACGACATTCTCGACATGTCGAAGATCGAGGCCGGCCGGATGACCCTCGACCTGGGCAATGTGGATGTCGCCGAGATCGTCCAAGACAGCATGAAGGTCGTGAGCCAGGCTGCGGCCGAACGCGACATCGCGCTCGAACGTCACGGGCCGGAGCGCTTCCCTATCCAGGCCGACCGCCGCTACCTGAAACAGGTCTTCCTCAACCTGCTGTCCAACGCCGTGAAGTTCTCGCGCGACGGCGGACGCGTCGACGTCAAGCTGACGCGCAGTAACGGCCAGCTGAGGATCGCCATCAAGGATACGGGGATCGGCATCGCCGAAGCCCACATCACGAAACTCGGCACGCCCTTCGAGCAGGTCGAGAACCAGTTCTCCAAGAGCCATCAAGGCAGCGGCCTGGGCCTCGCCATCTCCCGCGCGTTGGTGGAGCTCCATGGGGGCACGCTCGAGATCAAGAGTCGCGAAGGCTACGGCACGACGGTGACATGTTCTTTGCCGATCCGCACACCACGTCCGGCCGATGTTGAGGAACCGCTGGCGCAGAGCGCCTGAGCTGACCTCACGACACGAGCCGGTTGAACGCGCCTTGCACCCGCGCCAGCGTATCCTTCAGCGTCGCTTCCAACATCGAGAAATCCGGCATGTCGGCAGACCGCGCCAACAGATCCCGCAAAGCTTGCGGCGCATCGTGGGCGGTGAAGGTCTCATCAAGACAGAGCCGCAAGATCTGCGTAAGCGATTGATAGAGCCGCGCCGCCGGAATGAGCAGTTCCGCGTCCGCAGGCTCGAGAATCCCCGCGGCCGCAAGCTTGGACAAGGCTCCCTCGGCGTTCTGATCCAGCACGTCGGGCCGTTCGGCCGCGCTGACGAGCTGGAGGAACTGCGTGATGAACTCCAGATCCACGATGCCGCCCCGGACCTGCTTCAAATTCCAGATGTCCGTCGTCCCCTTCTCGGCGGCAATCTTCCGGCGCATCTCGTGCACCTCGCCGGCGACGGCTGCCCGGTCACGCGGTCTCGTCAATACGCCGCGGATCGTCGTCTCGATCGTCTCGCGCATTGAATCGGGCCCTGACACCACACGGGCACGGGTCAGCGCCAAATGCTCCCAGACCCACGCGGAGTGTTCTTGATAGTCGATGAAGCCCGACAGCTTGGTGGAGACGGGACCTTGGCTGCCGGACGGGCGCAAACGCATGTCGACTTCGTAGAGAGCCCCCTCCGCCGTCTGGGCCGAAAGCGCCGAGATCAGCCGCTGTGTGAACCGCGTGTAGTATTGAGGACCGGGAAGGCTTCGGGAGCCGTCGGACTTCGCATCGTCCCCCGCATAGTCGTAGACGGTGATGAGATCGAGATCTGACGCGGCGGTCATCTCCTGGCCGCCGAGCTTGCCCATCGCCAGCACCGCGATCATGCCGTCCGGCAAAAGGCCGTGCTGCGCGACGAGTTCCTCGCCGACGCGGTCCGACAGCGCCTGGATCAGCGTGTCCGCAAGCGCGGCATAGGCCTCGCCCGCGAGTTCCGCCGAGATCGTGCCGGAGATCACCCGAACGCCGATGAGAAAGCTTTGCTCGCGCCCCACGATCCGCGCGCGGTCGAGCGCGTCCTCGTAGTCTGTCGCGAGTGCCAACGTGCTGCCGACGACGTCCTTGAGCTGCGCCGTTGTAGGCACGTCGCCGAAGAACCCGGGGTCGAGCACCGCGTCCAAGAGCAGAGGACGGCGCGCGAGGATCTTTGCAAGCCGCGGCGCCGTCCCCATGATGTCGGCGACGAGACGCAACAGGCTCGGATTGGCGGCGAGAAGCGAAAACAGCTGCAACCCCGCCGGCATGTTGGCCATCACCTTGTCGAAGGTCGACAGGGCGAGATCGGGCTGAGCGGTACGGCTGAAGGCTTCCAGAAGGTTGGGGAGAAAGTCGGTGAGACGCTCGCGCGCCTTGGCGCTGCGCGTGGCCGGATAGCGGCCGGCCTGCCAGGCCTTGATCGCTTCGATGGCGGCGCCCGGATTCTCGAAACCGAGCTCCTGGAGCGCGGAGACGGATTCCGGTTCGGCCTCGTCCCCAACGAGAAGACCGGAAACGGACGATGGCGGCTGGGGAAGCTTCTCGAACAAGGCGCCATAATGCGTTTCGACACACGTGAACCGCGCGATCAGCGCATCGCCAAAGGCGTCCGTGTCGGCGAAACCGCACAGCCGCGCGAGCCGGTCGAGTTCTTGCGGTTCGGCGGGAATGATGTGCGTCTGCTGATCGCCCACCATCTGAATGCGGTTTTCGACCCGGCGCAGAAACAGATAGGCCTCCGACAGTTCCTGTGCCGCCACGGGATCGATCCATGCGCCTTCGGCAAGCCGGGCAAGCGTCTGCAATGTCCCGCGGTCCGCAGTTCCGGATGCGCCCGCCCGCGATCAACTGCTGTGTCTGGGTGAAGAACTCGATGTCCCGGATGCCGCCCCGCCCCAGCTTGATATCGTGGCCGCTTACGGCGATGGCCCCATGCCCTTTGAACGCATGCACGCGGCGCTTCATGGCGTGGATGTCGGCCACGGCGGCGAAGTCCAGATATTTCCGCCAAATGAACGGCGAGAGCTGCTCGAGAAAGTCCTGCCCGAGCGTCTCGTCTCCGGCAGCAATGCGCGCCTTGATCAGCGCCGCCCGCTCCCAATTCTGGCCGAAGCTCTCGTAGTAGGTTAGCCCTGCGTCGATCGAGAGCGCGATCTGCGTCGCGCCGGGATCTGGACGGAGCCGCAGGTCCGTCCGGTACACGTAGCCGTCCTTGGTCTGTTCCTGCAGCAGGCGCACCACGTCGCGCGTCAGCTTTACGAAGAAGGCTGAAGGCTCTGTTGTCTCGGTCAGATGCGACCGCTCGGGGTCGTAAAACACGATGAAGTCGACGTCGGAGGAATAGTTCAACTCCATGGCGCCGAGCTTGCCCATGGCGATCAGGAAATAGCCGTCGGTGTCGGCCGATGTCAGCTTTCCGGCCTCATGCGCCTTGCGGAACAGATAGCGGACGGCGGTCCGGACCGAGATGTCGGCGGCATCGCTCAAGCCGGTCAGGGTCTCGGCGGTCGTCCAAACGCCACCGAGATCGGCGAGCGCCGTCAGCAATGCGCTCCGCTTCTTGAAGCCGCGCAGCAGGGCCAAGGCTTCGGCTTCGGACGCAGCTTCCGCCATTCCGGCCTCGAGGTCCGCGCCGGCCCGGGACAGATGGGCATCCGGGTCCTCCGTCAGACACGCCGCAAGGAGGTCCGGGTTGCGTTCCGACAGCGCTGCAAGAAAAGGCGAACCCGAGAAGACGGCCGTGAGAAACGCAGCAACCTGCGGCGAGTCCAGAAACTCGACCGCGCGCGCAGCACTTGGGTCTTCGGCCAAGGCTTTTCGCACCGACGCAAGACGTCGCACCGCGCTCGGCATCGAAGACTTCCGGGCTTTCGCAAATCCGCTCGGCGAACGCCGTCACGTCGGCCTCAGTTCTCCTCCTGGCGACGGTCTATCAGCCGTCTTCGCTCCCTGCGCGCCGTTCTCCAGCGGAAGGCTGAGAATAACGCGGAGGCCGGGTTCGTTGTCCTCGAGCCTCAGGGTCCCACCATGCAGTCTCGCCACCGCCGCGACAAGGCTCAATCCAAGACCGCTGCCGGGCTCCGAGCGGCTGGCTTCGAGACGCACGAAACGGCTCAACACGCGTTCCCGTTCGGACTCCGGACGCCCCGGCCCGCGGTCGCACACGGCGATTTCCGCGAGCCCGTCATGGGCCGACGTGCGGACGACGACTTCCGAGGCGTGACCATTGGCTTGAGACGGAGGAACGAGGCCGTATTTCAACGCATTGTCGATGAGATTGGCGATGGCCTGCCCCAATAGCTGCCGGTTTCCGCGCACGGGGACGTTGCCCGCAAGATCCACCTTGAGGGCGATGCCCCGCTCCTCCGCGACGGGCTCGTACAGCTCGGCCGCGTCGCCCACAACGGCGGACAGATCGAGGCTGTCGCGATCGTCGCCCCCCCGCGCCGCTTCGAGCCGCGCGATGGAGAGCAGCGCGTTGAACGTCTTCATAAGGCCGTCGGCTTCTTCGATCGTTCGTTCCAAGGCCGCACGATAGGTAGTCTCGTCGGGCGGCTCACGCAGCGCTTCTTCCACGCGGTTGCGCAGCCGGTTGAGAGGCGTCTTCAGATCGTGCGCGATATTGTCGGAAACTTCACGCATGCCGGCCATGAGCTGCTCGATACGTCCGAGCATCGAGTTGAGGCTCTGTGCCAAGCGATCCAGCTCGTCGCCCGATCCACTCACGGGCAACCGCCGGGAGAGATCGCCCGCCATGATCGTGCGGGTGGTGGCGGAGAGATTGTCGACCCGCGCCAGCAAACGCCGGCTGACCCAGTAGCCGCCGCCAATGCCCACCACCGCCATGACGCCGAGCCCCCACAACATCGTCGAGCGGATCAGCCGCGACAGCTCCCGCCGGTCCTCGATGTCACGGCCCACGATCAGCCGATCGCCGCCAGGAAGCCGGAAGACATTGGCAAAAGCGAGCCGCTGTTCCATGCCGCCTGGCGCGGGCCGGCTGTAGAAGAACTCGACCGGCCCCACGCTATCCCAAAGCTGCGGCGAGACGGCACTGAGATTGCCGGCGAGCTGCTTCTCGTTCCGGTCGGCGACAAGATAGAGGCTATTGCCCGGCGTGCGGCTGCGCTGCGCGACGATCCTGACAAGCTGATCGCGCCCGCCTGCCCGGTACTGCTCCGCAAGTCCCTTGAGCTCAGCATCGATTGTCTGGTTGAGCTGACGCGACAGCAGAACCGTCGTGTTCCAGTAGAGGTAGACGATGGCGATGATGGCGGCCGCACTGAACAGCGCGAAATAGGTCAGCGACAGGCGGAATGTCGTCGTGCGGAAGAGTTTAGTGAGCGCTGTCACGGATCGTGTAACCGGCGCCGCGAACCGTATGAAGGAGCGGCTGTTCGAAGTTCTTATCGATCTTCGACCGGAGCCTTGAGATGTGAACGTCGATGACATTGGTCTGTGGGTCGAAATGATAGTCCCACACGTTCTCGAGCAGCATGGTGCGTGTGACCACCTGCCCCGCGTGCTTCATCAAATATTCGAGCAGACGAAACTCCCGCGGCTGCAGCAGAATTCGCCTCGCCGCGCGGGTCACCTTGTGGGATAGACGGTCCAGAACGAGATCGCCGACGGAAAGCCGCGTCGCCCCCTCTTCCGGAGAAGTGCGCCGTGCCAGTACCTCAATGCGGGCCAGGAGCTCGCTGAAGGCATAGGGCTTGGTGAGATAGTCGTCGCCGCCGGCCCGCAATCCTTTGACCCGGTCGTCGACCTCTCCCAGCGCCGACAGGATCAGAGCCGGCGTATGGATCTCGTCCGTCCGCAACGCCCTGATGACATCGAGGCCGTCCAGTTTCGGCAGCATGCGATCGACGATGAGCACGTCATAAGCATTGGCTTTGGCGAACTCGAGGCCGGCCTCGCCATCGGCGGCGTGCTCGGCCATATGTCCCGACTCTTTGAGCGCCCGCTTGAGAAACGCCGCCGTTTCTTGGTCGTCCTCGATAACCAGGACCCGCATATCGCCTCAGCTCGTTGTTCACCGCGGAAAGACTTAAGAGAGAATACTCAAAAAAAGGCGGGCGGCGCAGTTTGGGGGGGAAAACCGCACCGCCCTCCGACAGAAGAAGGAGACGTTATCCCTTCTTCTGGGTAAGCGCGACAAAGCGGGACTGGTCGCCGGTCTTGACCTGCATCAGGACCTTGACCTTGTCCTTGTCTCCTTTGGCGGACTCGGTCGCCTTGGCGAGGCCTTTCGCGACATCGCCCGGCGTCGAGACGTCCACGCCTGCGACCTGAAGAATGATGTCGCCCGGCTTCAAGCCCTTGTCGGCGGCATCGCTATCGGAGTCGACCTCCGTAATCACGACACCCTCCTTGCCCGCACCCGGAATGGTGGCTGCCGGTGCGAGCGACAGGCCGAGCTTCTCCATCTGCTCGCTCTGATCGGCGGGCTCTTCCTTCTGGAGCGAGGCCAGCTTCTTGGCGCTCGGGAACGAGCCGAGCGTCATGTCGACTTCACGCTTGTCGCCGTAGCGGACAATCGCGAGTTTCACGCTGGAGTCGGGTTCGAGATCAGCGATCTTGCGGGCAAGGTCGCGCGAGTCCTTCACCTCGCTGCCATTCACTTCGATGATGACGTCGCCGGCCTTGATGTCCTCCTTGGACGCAGGACCGTCCTCGGTCACCTTGGTGATCATGGCGCCCTTCGGCTCGGTCAGTCCGACCGAGTCCGCAATGTCGTCGTTCACGTTCTGAATAACGACACCGAGCCAGCCGCGATCGACGCTGCCGTCGTCCTGCAGATCTTGGACCACCTGCTTCACGAGAGCGGCCGGAACGGCAAACGCAATACCAACATTGCCGCCGGACGGCGAGAAGATCGCCGTGTTCACACCGATCACATTGCCATCGAGGTCGAAGCTCGGGCCTCCGGAATTGCCGCGGTTCACGGCGGCATCGATCTGGAGGTAATCATACGGTCCCGAACCGATGTCGCGGTTGTGCGCCGAGATAATGCCGGCCGTCACAGTGCCGCCAAGGCCAAACGGATTGCCGACCGCAAGCACCCAATCGCCAACGCGCGGATCCTTCTCGGACAGATTGACGTAAGGGAACTTCTTGTCCGTATCCTCCGTCACCTTGACGAGTGCAAGGTCCGTGCGCGGATCGGTTCCGATCAGCTTCGCTTCGAACTTTTCGCCGTCTTCCATCGTGACGGTGATGTCGTCGGCGTCTTCAACAACGTGATTGTTGGTGACGATGAAACCGTCGTCGGAAATGAAGAAGCCGGAACCCTGAGCAAGGCTCGGGCTATGCTTGGACGGCGGCTTCGGCATGCCCTTGCGGAACTGATTGAAGAAGTCATGCAAGGGATTGTCTTCCGGCACGTCCGGAAGGCCGGGAATGGGAGAATCGTCGTTCTCCGCAGTGGTGATCTCGCCCTTCACGTTGATGCTGACAACGGCGGGCTTCACCTTCTGCACGAGATCGGCAAAGGAGAGCGGCGCTCGGCCATAGGGCGTCTCGATCGTCTGCTGCGTCTGGGCGGTTTCTGCAACCGCCACCGGCACACTCGGGTTGAACGAAAGGCCGATCGCCCCTGCGGCGACCAGCGCGGTTGCGGCGAGGAGCACAGGCCTCCGAGCGAGTTTCCGCGGCCGCTTGCTCTCGTTCGCTGCTGGGTTCGTATCAGGTGTCATTCGTTTCCCCTCTCCTGGGACGGCAAAAGTGTTCGGGCGATGCTCGGACAGGCCGAAGCGATCATGTGAGAGTCGGAATATAGGGAGCCGCCAATTACGCAGCGGTTTCGACGGCATTAATTTTCCGTAAGGTACGGGCCTGCCGACAGGCCTTGAAAACCAAGGCGGTTACGTCTTATCGGCCGCTTTCGGTGCGTCCGCATCCAGGAGCCGGTCCAACTGCTCCCGCTCGCTCTTGGTCAGGTCCGGCGGCGGCGCTGAAGTGGTGGCCCGGCGGATGTAGCCGTAGAGGATGCCGACGATGGCGAGGAGCAGCACAAACGGCGTCGCCAGCCACAACAGCCAGGTGTGGGGCGTGAACCGGGGTTTCAGCAGCACGAACTCGCCGTAACGCGACACCACGAAGGCGATGATCTCGTCATCGCTGTCTCCCGCCTTGAGCCGTTCGCGCACAAGCACACGCAGATCCTTGGCCAAGGGCGCATCGGAATCGTCGATCGACTGATTCTGGCAGACGAGGCAGCGCAAGCCTGCCGACAGCGCCCGCGCCCGCGCTTCCAGCGCCGGATCGTCCAGGACCTCGTCCGGCTGCACCGCATGGAGGCTCGGCACGCCCAGAGCGAAAACGGCGAAGAACGCGGCGAGCAGAGAGGCACGGAAGCGCATCGTCACTTGCCCGCCGCCACGGCCGGCCCTGTCTTCGTCTTGGCCCGTTTGGGAGCCCCGACGCGCAAGCGGCGGTCAGACAGCGAGACGCCACCGCCGAAGAACATCAACAAGGAGCCGAGCCAGATCAGCCGAACCATCGGATTGAAATAGACGCGCACGCTGAAGGCGCCGTCCTTGAGCGGATCGCCGAGCACCAGGTAGAGATCGCCACGCCAGCTATTGTGGATACCGGCTTCCGTCGTCGCGCTCTTCTCGACCGCGTAGGCCCGCTTGGAGGGGATCAGCGTCGTGACGGGCTCCCCGCCCCGCGTCACCTGAAACACGCCGACGAGTTCCGAATAGTTCGGCCCCTGCCGTTCCTTGACGCCCTCAAAGGCGAGCGAATAGCCGGCGATCTCGACGGTGTCACCGGGCGCCAGCGCCTCGATGCGCTCGCTGCGCCACGCCGTCGTCGCGACGAGCCCGAGCACCATCACGCCGAGCCCCGCATGAGCGAGCGCCGTGCCATAGGCAGCGCGCGGCAGGTTGCGCATGCGCCGCCAGCTTTCGGACCAGCGCGCCTCGAAAAGCTTCGACCGCGTGGCGATTTCGGTCGCGGCGCCGACGATCAGCCAAAGGCCAAGGCCGATCCCGAGCGGGGCCAGCCACGGCCCGCTTTGGTGCATGGCAAGCACGATGATGATCGCGGCAACGCTGACGACGGCCGCGACCATGAGCCGTTGCGCGGCGGCCAGTAGATCGCCGCGTTTCCAGGCAAGCAGCGGCCCGAAGGGCACGGCGATGAGGAGCGGCACGATCAGCGGCACGAAGGTCAAGTTGAAGAACGGCGCGCCGACGGAAATCTTCTCGCCGGTGACCGATTCCAACGCGAGCGGATAGAGCGTGCCGACGAACACGGCCGCGCAGGCCACGGTCAGCAGAAGGTTGTTGAGGACGAGCGCGCCTTCGCGGCTGATCGGCGCGAACAATCCGCCTTGCGACAGAAGCGGCGCGCGCCAGGCGAACAGCGCGAACGACCCGCCGATGAAGATCGCCATGATGCCGAGAATGAAAACGCCGCGCGCGGGGTCCACCGCGAAGGCGTGGACGGACGTCAGCACGCCCGAGCGCACCAGGAACGTCCCCATGAGGCTCAAGGAAAAGGTGATGATGGCCAGCAGGACCGTCCAGACCTTCAGCGCGTCACGCTTCTCCATCACCAGAGCGGAGTGCAGCAGCGCGGTGCCGGCAAGCCACGGCATGAAGGAGGCGTTTTCGACCGGGTCCCAGAACCAGAACCCGCCCCAGCCGAGTTCGTAATACGCCCACCACGAACCCATCGCGATCCCGAGCGTCAGACACATCCAGGCTGCGAGGGTCCACGGCCGCACCCAGCGCGCCCAGGCCGCATCGATACGGCCGTCGATGAGCGCGGCGACCGCAAACGAGAACGCCATCGAGAACCCGACATAGCCCGCGTAGAGGAACGGCGGATGGAAGGCGAGCGCGGGATCCTGCAGTACAGGGTTCAACCCGTTGCCGTCGAACGGCGCGGGATCGACCCGCAAGAAGGGATTCGACGTCGTGACGATGAAGAGCAGGAAGGCCACGGCGATCGAGCCCTGCACCGCGAGCACGTTCGCCTGCAACCGGCGGGGAAGATTCGAGCCGAAGGTGGCGACCGCGGCACCGAACAGGGCCAGGATCAGGACCCACAAGACCATCGAGCCTTCGTGGTTCCCCCACACGCCCGAGATCTTGTAGAGCATCGGTTTCGCCGAATGCGAATTCTGCCAAACGTTCAGAACCGAGAAGTCCGACGTGACATACGCGACCGTCAGGGCCGCGAAGGCGATGCAGACGAGCAGAAACTGGATCTGTGCTGCGGGAACGGAGACCGCGGCTAAGCGCGGATCGTTGACGCGCGTGCCGATAATCGGCAGCACCATCTGAACGATGGCGACGCCGAGCGCGAGGATAAGGGCGTAATGTCCGGTCTCCGCGATCATTGCGTCGTGACCTTTCCGCCGGCGGCGCCGGCATCGCCCTCCCGCCAGACACCTTGTTCCTTCAGCTTCGCGGCGACCTCGGGCGGCATGTAGTTCTCGTCATGCTTAGCGAGCACGTTGTCGGCCTTGAAGGTTCCATCCGGCTGAACCCAGCCTTCGGTCACGACACCCTGGCCTTCGCGAAACAGGTCCGGCAGCACGCCGGTATAGGTCACGGGCATAACCTTGGCGCCGTCCGTCACGGAGAAATGGACCGTCGTGCCCTGGTCCCGTTGCACGCTCCCGGTCTCCACGAGTCCGCCGAGCCGGATGCGCTGACCCGGTGCGATCTCCATCTTTGCGATGTCGCTCGGGCTGTAGAAGAACACGATCGAGTCCCGCATGGCGTACAGCACAAGCCCCACGGCCACACCCAAGACCACAAGGCATGTTCCGATCAAAACACCTCTGCGCTGTTTCCGCGTCATGACGTCAATCCTAAATCCGCTGCGAGCGTGTCGAGTTTCTCGATCGCTTGCTCATTGCCCGCGAACTGTTTCTTGGCCCGGGCCAAGGCTTCCTTCGCGTCATCGCTTCGCCCGAGGACCGTATACGCCCGCACCAGGCGGAGCCAGCCGGGCAAATCGTCTCCGTTCTCCTCGAGCCGCGCCGCCAGCCGCGTGACCATCTGATCGACCATGGCCTGGCGCTCGTCCGGGCTCATGCTCTGCGCGGCGGCGATATCGGCCGCCGACGGTCCCGGCTGTGGCGCAGGCTTGGCCTCGGCGACGGGCGCCTCACCGGAGAGCTTGGCTTGGGCGCTGGCGATCCGTCCCTCGATCATGGAGGTCCAGCGCGCATCGTCTTTTCTGACCTCGATCAGCCCCTGCCAATCGGCCAGCGCGCCTTCGAAGTTGCCCTCCTGCTCCTTCGCGATCGCAAGGAGAATGCGCGGTTCGACCAGTGTTCCATCGCGCTTCAAGGCCCTCGCCAAGCGCAATGCGCGCCGGTCGGTTACGAGCCCCTTCTGCTCGAGGACGAGCGCTTGCCCAAGACCGGACAGACGCTTTGCAGACGGTCCCAAGAGCCGGATTGCCTGACGATAGGCCTCCGCCGCATCCGCGTAGCGCTGGCCACCGAGATAGATCGGCGCGATCGCATCCCACCCCGCACCCTCCTCCGGATGCGCGCGCAGGCGCGCTTCGACGCGTGCGACGAGAACGCCGACGTCCTTTTCCTTGGCGGGATCGGTGAGCCGCGCGGTCAAAGGCTGGTCCGGCAGGCGCGGTGAACCGTAGAAGAGATAGGCGCCCAGCACCGCCAGCGGCAGGCAGGCGGCGACTACGACAAGGGCGGCGCGCGGCAAGGCATTGCGCGATTGCGCTTCGGCCCCAGCCGCAGCTTTTTCGTCGGCGGCGAGCAGGCGGCGGGCGACTTCCAGCCGCGCGGCCTCGGCTTCGGCTTCGCCGATCAGTCCGCGCGCGCGATCCGCCTCGATCTCATCGAGCTGATCCCGATAGACCGCGGCATCGAACGCGTCGCGCTCGTCCACGTCCTCGCGGCCGCCGACAAGCGGGTACAGCAAGAAGGACAAGACGACGGCGGTGAGAGCCGCCAGGATGACCCAAAGCAGCACGAACAGGTCCCTAACCTTCAGAATTCAAACGGTCGCTAGGCATAGGACAAGGGTGCTTGCCAGAGCAAGGCGAAGGCGCTGCAGAAAGATGAAATCGCGGCAATGTTTCGCCGGCAGGCCTAGCCCACCTGGTTCCAGCGCCCGTCGGGCTGCCGGCAGGCCGTCCCGTTGGTCGTCTGAGGCGCACCGTTGATGAACATGGTGTGGGTGAACGGCCGGCAGAAGGAACTGCCCTTCTTGTAGGGCGTACCGGGCACGATCTGCCCGTTGTGCTGGTTGGCCGGGTTGCTCCACGACGTCGCTTGACCGGCTTGACCGAATTCCAACGCCTTTTGCTGCGCTTCCGCGGCGAGCTGCTGGTCCTGCTGATCGAGCCCCGGACCGGAATTACCCGTCATCGAGCCCCAAAGGGCGTCGGTGCCAAGATTTCCTCCGGTTCCGCAGGCAGCAAGCCCAAGCGGCAACAAGGCTATTGCAAGAATGGATCTCATCGGTCCTTCCCCAGCTCAGAAGGACCTGACCGTCCCCCTGCGAGAGGCTGATACATAAGTGTAACCTCTCATCGGAGTGTTAAGAATAGAAAATCGGGCCAAATTAGGTTGGCCGTCCCCCGGACAAAAAACTTAAGCCGCTGGAAGAGTTAGCCTCGCGCTGAGCCCGCCGTCGCGTGCATCCTCCAGCGTGAAATGCCCTTTGTAGAGATGGGCCAGATCCGCGACAATGGACAGGCCGAGACCCGACCCCGGCTTGCTCTCGTCGAGGCGCTGGCCCCGTTGTACGGCCTTCTCACGCTCGGCCCGCGTGAGACCGGGGCCGTCGTCGTCGACCATGACGGAAAGTGTGTCCTCGCTCAAACGCCTTGCCGTGACGGTCACCGAGCGCTTGGCCCATTTGCAGGCATTGTCGATGAGATTGCCGGCCATTTCCTCGAAATCCTGCTTCTCGCCCTGAAATTTGAGCCCGGGATCGATTGAGACCGTCAGAGAAATCCCCTTCTCGCCGTAGATACGGTCCAGCGCCCGTTTCAGGGCCATCAGCGTGGGCTCGACCTCCGTCACGCCGCCGACGACCCCGGAACGGGCGGCCACCCGCGCCCGGTCGAGATGGTGCGTGATCTGGGTCCGCATGAGTTCGGCCTGCTCGATGACCTTCCCGGAGAGCGCCCCGTCATGAGCACGGGCTTCGTTGCTGATGACGCTGAGCGGCGTCTTCAACGCATGAGCCAGATTGCCTACATGGGTTCTGGCCCGCTCCACCACGTCACGATTGGACTGAATGAGGGCGTTGAGTTCGGTCTGCAGGGGCTTGATCTCGTCGGGAAGTTCCCCCTCCAGCTTCTCCGCGTCGCCCGAGCGGATGGCCGCCAGGTCGTGGCGGATCGCACGCAGCGGCAGAAGCCCGAACCGGACCTGGAAGAACGTCGCGACGGTGAGGCCCACGCCGAGAATGACCAGCGCCAGCACCAGCATCGTCGTGAATTGGGCGAGATCGTCGTCGATCTCCGCCGCATTGCCGCCGACGGCATAGGAATAGGCTGTGTCACCGTCGTGGCCCGGCCTGATCTCCCGCTCCTCGATGCGCAGGTTCTCGTCGTCCGGACCGGTCACATAGCTGCGCCGGGTCAGCGTCTCGTCGGCAGGGACGTCGTCCTTGCTCGGGAGATCCAGTTCTTGATCGAGGAGCGAGCCGGACACGAACAGCGGACGTTCTTGTCCACCGTCCAAAGCCCTGATCTGCCAGTACCAACCCGAGAACGGGATATCGAAGATCGGGGCGCCCAGACTTTCGGGCGATTCCGGCGTGTCGCCGCCTTCGGCCGTGCTCGCCGCGATCAGGCTCGTCATGTAGACGTTGAGCCGCGCGTCGAAATTGCGCTCGATGCTCTGGCGGTAAAGGGAGGTCAGCAATATCGCGGCGATCGGAATCACCACGAGCACCCATGCCGCGGCAGAGACGAACAGTCGAAAGGCGAGTGATTTCGGCCCCATCGGGCTAGGCCCCGTCGGGATTGTCCGTGAGACGGTAGCCGAGGCGCGCACGGTCTTGATCAGATCCACGGGCAGCTTCTTGCGCAAGCGTCCGATGAAAACTTCGACGGTGTTCGAATCCCGGTCGAAGTCCTGCTCATACAAGTGCTCGACCAATTCGGTACGGGACACGACCCGGTCGCGCTGCATCATGAGATAGTGCAGTACGCGATATTCGTGCGAGGTGAGCTTGATAGCTTGCCCATCGACCGTGACACGCGCCGCTTTCGTATCGAGAACGAGCGGTCCGCAGGTGAGGTCGTTGCTGGCGTGCCCCGCCGAGCGGCGCAAGAGAGCCCGCAAGCGCGCGAGCACCTCCTCCATGTGGAAGGGTTTGGCGACGTAGTCGTCGGCGCCGGCATCCATGCCTGCGACCTTGTCGCTCCAGCGTTCGCGGGCGGTCAGGATCAGCACCGGCATCTTCCGGTCGTCGCGCCGCCATTCTTCGAGCACGGAGAGCCCGTCCTTCTTCGGCAGGCCAATGTCCAGGACGACGGCGTCGTATGGCTCCGTGTCACCGAGGAAATGACCTTCCTCGCCATCGAATGCGGTATCGACCGCGTAGCCTGCCTCGCCGAGTGCGGTGGCAAGCTGCCGGTTCAGATCTGGATCGTCCTCGACGACGAGAAGCCTCAAAGAACTGCCCTCCCTTGGCGTCTTCGTTGCAGCAATGTCAGTAACGTGTGCATCCGAGTCGTGGCGATTCTTGGAACGGCTGCATCCCTGCCCTCTCGACGAAAGCGCTACTGCCCCGTCTTGGCATTCACCGTGACGTTCTTGACGTCACCCTTGTTGCTGAGGACGGTGGCCCGATAGACAAAACTGTTGCCGTTTTGGCAAAGCACGATCTTGATCACCTTGCCGCCGCCCTTGGACTGGGCCTTGTTCACCGCGGCTTTGCCCGGGATCAGACCGTTCTTCGAAATCAGCCCGCCGGCCGAGCCCAACGGCATGCATCCCGCATAGGCCGGCGCCACTGCCGCCACGCTGGCGAACGCGGCAATGCCAATGGCCGCGACCATTTTGAACCCATGACAGGTCATGTCAGCCCCACAGTTCTCATCATGGACGCCACCCTATGGCAGCGCCCATGAACGGCGCCTGAACGCTGCCTAGGCCGGCCCGCGGGTTTCGCGATCGTCCGGGTGCTGCGCGCTCTTCGCGGTAGCATCGTCCACCTTGGCACCGAGCGCCGCAAGCCCCAAGCCGCCCAGAATCACCGGAATCTCGCTGAGAAGCTGGGCCAAGGTCAGATCTCCGACGGCCCAGAGCCCTACGGCCGAGAGAGCAGCCGTGATCCCCAGAATCTGCGTGCGGTGGCCTTTGGCGAAACCGCCCATCAGCAGCCAAGCGAAAGTGGTCATGTGTCGTCTCCTTTTGTCAGTGGGTGGCGTTTGGATTTGTTGAAGCCGGGCTGCGCGAACGCGCGGACCGATCGGACCAGTGCCGCTACGGGACCTGCGATCAGAAGGGGCGCGATGGAGCGGGACGAAGAGCGGACTTGGAGGGGCGCTGGTCCAGCTTGGCTTCGATGCGCTGAAGGATGCGACGTACCTCGCGCATCTCGGCTTCGAGACTGATGACCCGGTCGCCGGCATCGATGGACCGGACGGCCTTTGTCTCCAGCTCGGAGACGCGGCTCGTCAGCGCCCCGACCCACATGAAGAGCCCGGCCGACTGGAGCACGATGGACAGGATGAGCGCCACGGGAACGCGCCGGTCCAGCGTCCAATGAGCGTTGCTGCTGTCTCCTACGGTCATCTCCGTCACCGTGCCTCTCCGTCGATCCGCGCATGGCGCAGAGGATGTCGTCAGCTAGCTCCCGATCGCCATCCAGTAGCCGCCGACCCCGGAAGCCGAACCGGAGCTCGCGATGGTCGTCGCAATCGTGAAGCCAGACGCCGTCACCGAAACGGGAACCGAGAGTCGGTCCGCCAGGCGGGCCGAAACCGTCACCGAGTAGACGGTCGTGGGGAAGGTCAGCGGATACACCACCGGCCCGTCGGATCCGCTATACCCCCACTGCAAGATGAGCCCGCCGGGCAGCTGCACATAACCGTTCGTGCCGAGGCTCATGGCGCCGGCGAGCCCCGCCGGCGTCACGGCGCGCTGCGTATCCGTTCCGGACAGAACCTCCGCCGGCGTCGCAAGTTCGACCAAACCAGGATTGGATTCCGACGCGGCCTGCACCAGTTGCGCGAAGACGATTGGATCGGTGTCGAGCGTCCCTCCCCGGTTGGATGTACACTGCCAGACGGTCCGTACGTTGAGCGTGCCCTCTTGCACCGTCACAAGCGCGCCCGGGTGCTGGTCGTAGGCCGACAGGCCGAACACCCGTGCGGGCGATACGCCGACGACATAGATGCCGTTCTGCTCGGGCGACGCCTGATCCTTGACCAGGACGAGATCGCCTGAAGCGAGCGTGACGCCATCGATCACGTCGCCGCTATTGAGTGCGCTCGCGATGACGATATCGGACGTCGTCGCGGCCCGCGCCGTGAAGGCCGGCCCTGCGTTCTCCGGCAGCCAGGTGATCCCGGCGGACCAATCGGCGCTTCCCGCCGAGAGCTTGAAGTAGAGCGTCGGCTGACCGGCATTGCCGCTGTCCGAAACGACGAGCACGGAGAAGGCCGTAACCTCGTCGTCATAGGCGGTGCGGCCGGCGAGTTCGTCCACGGCGGCATCCGGCTGATAGGCCGGACCTTCGGGGCCTTGCGGTCCTTCGATCCCCGCCAGCGTCCAGTCGGCCCCGTCGAACCGGTACATCGCGTCTTCGTCCCGGACCCAGGCGATCCAGCCGGAGCCGCTGCCTGCTCCCGGCAGATAGGATCGCCACTCGCCGTCGATGTAGCGGGCGATGCGCTTCTCCCAGCCGACCCAGGCGCCGGTGGCCGAACCGCCGCCGCCCGCGACGATATAGCAATCGCCTTCCGCCGGACTGCCGGGCGGCTCCAACAGATCTTTGTCGAGCACGCTGAGCTGCACCAGCGTGTCGAGCAACGTCATCGCCTCGTTATGCGTGACATGCTTCTGTGCTTGCGCAGCCGCGATATAGGGGATGCGCAGCTTCGCGCTTTCTTCGGCCATGTTTGCCTTCCGGGTTTGATGAGAGCTGAAACAACACCGCGCTCAAGCAGGCCGCTAGGCCGGTAGTGCAAAGATCAGTGCTGATAGTCCCAGATCAATTGCTCTGAAGCGGGTCCGGGTCCGTAGACGGGCGAGACCTGCGCCACGCGCAACGGCACGTTCCATTGCGGCGCACCGAAATCGTCCGACTGCATGGCCGCCGAATACGCGAAGGACGGCGTGTTGCTGTCCACACTCCGCAACACCGAACCGCCGGGTTCGTCGAGGATGTCGAGCCGGTAAAGCTCGACATCCTCACCCAGCGGCACCTCCAAGCCTTCCCAGCTGTCGCCGCCGAAACGCGTGCGGCGAATCCACTCGAGGAACCAATCGCCGGTCGCCGCATCGCGCTTGCCCTGAATGTGCACGGGCGACAGAGGCCGCAGACCGAGCCCTTGCGCGGCATAGGACACGCTGCCGTAGGTATCGGACTCGAAGCTTTCGCTCACGGGCCCGTATTTATAGTTCAGCGCGAGGCCCACATCGTCGGGGCGCAGATTGAGCGCGGTCACCGAGCTGTTGACCAGGAGGAAGCGTGCACCCGCCGGTACGGGATCGCGCATGGCGCCTTCCGTTCCGTTCAGGCCGCGCAGCAAGATCGACAAATCGTAGGTGCCCGCCTCGACCAGCGCCGCCAATTGAAACTGGATCAGCTCGAAGGCACCGTCCGCGTCTGGATGGCGGCGAAGTTGGCGCCATTGAGCAGCGCTTCCTCGGTGACGGACTCAAGCTCGCCGTAGTCCAGGGCGACCCGAATGACGTTGCTCTTGTCGTAGCGGTACAGCGGTCCCGAATAGGTATCGAACACCGTGCGCCCCATGGTGGCGCGCGCCGGCACGATGGCGTTCAACTCGTAGCCGCTGGTCGACGGCGAGCGGTATACGGCGACGGCCCCGGACCAGGGATCGGCGTTGGCGGCGACATAGCTGCATAAGGGGGCTCGTCGCCCCGCAGCAGCGGCAGATCCATGAACACGGCGTCGGTCGGCCCGTATACGGTAACGGGATCGAACTCGCGCTCCTTTTCCGGGGCTACGACGGAATCGAGATTGAACGGCTCGACCGAGCGCGCCTCGACATCTTTGAAGGTGGCGTCCCGCGTTTCCGTCAGCCGCCAGAGCGTGTCGCGGCTACCCGAAGACAGCGTGACCACGTCGCCGGGCGCGAGCGCCGCCGGCTCGGCCGGCAGCGCGAAGGCGCCCCGTTCGCGCGCGGCCCATGCATCGCGCAGCCACCCCTCCGCGATGGCAAGCGCCTTGCCCTGCCCCATCACGATCGGCACGTCCGCTGCAGCGCCCCGGTCGCTGCGACTGCCGAGCCGCCGCGCCTCGACCGCGCCTTGCGCGTAGTCGTGATTGCCGTCGATGTAAGTGATCTTCGCAGACAGCGGCAGCTCCGTCTCCTGGCCGCGCGTCAGCGTATAGAGCGGCGCGTCCGGATCGGTCTCAACAAGGCCGTCAGGCGTGACATTCGCGACCGACCCCAGAAACCCGCGATGGGCGAACTGAATGAGCCCGCCCGACTCCGATGCGTCGAACAGAAAGCCGAGCCCCAGCGGCTGCAGCGCCTCGCGAACCGACATGATGCGATCGATCACGAACCCGTCGAGGAAACCGTAGAGCTTGGTCACGTCGTAGCGGAAGAAGCCGTAGTCTTCGAGGATCGCCCGCACGACCGCCGCCAACGCGCCACCGCCGACGCGCCCGGTCAGCCAGTGACCCCGTTCCCAATTGCCGCCATCGGCCCAGACCGACGACGCATAGGGAAACGCGGGAAACGGGCGCGCATCCCAGGTGTAGACGAAGATGCGCGAGGCATCGACCATGCGCCCGCCATAGACGCCCGAGACCGGGTTCTGCCCGGACACATAGTCTTCGTGGCTCGGATCGAAATAGCTCTGGATCGCCTGGATGTAGCGGCGCTGCACGAGATCGTCGCGCACGCCGCGCGAGAAATACGGTGCGAAAGATTCCGAGCTCTTCGGATCGATGAAGACATTCGGCTGGTTCGGCCCCTTGTCCACGGCCGGACACCCGACCTCGGTGAACCAGATGGGCTTGGACTGCGGCACCCAGCCCGTATGCGCGCCGCCCTCGACGCCGCCTGGCCGGTCGTAGTGATGGTTCTGCCACCACTCCTTGATGGCTTTGGTCTTGTAGATCCACGGCTTGCCGTACGCGCCGTCGGTGATGGGCAGCCGTGTCTGAGCGAGACGTTCCGCGCTCGCCTCGTTGCCGGTCGCGCGCGCCGGGTAGTACCAGTCGAAACCCTCGCCGCCGCGAATGTTACTCCGCAAGTAATCGAGATCGTAGATCGACTCCCAGCCCGCCTGCCGGTCGAGATGCGCATCGCCGTCGCGCCAGTCGGCGAGCGGCCAATAGACATCGATGCCGACTGCATCGATATGCGGCGAGCTCCAGAGCGGGTCGAGATGGAAATAGACATCGCCCGTGCCGTCGTCGGGCTGGCAGCCGCGATACTCCGTCCAGTCCGCACCGTAGGTGATCTTCGTAGCCCCGCCGAGTACGCCGCTCACATCGGCGGCGAGATCCACGAGCGCATCGACGAAGGGAAAACTACTCTCACTCTCACGCAAGCTTGTCGCACCGCGCATCTCCGAACCGATGAGAAACGCGTCGACGCCCCCCGCCGCCTTGCACAGATGCGCGTAGTGCAGAATGAAGCGGCGGAAGGACCACTCTTCAGGGCCTGCGTAGGAAACGCTTTCACCGTCGATGGCAAAGTCGCCGGGCTCCGCCCCGCCCACGAAGGCGGCGACTTGGGTCCCACAGAGGGGCGTCTTGTCCACCGTGCCGCCGAGACCCGGCGCCGGGTCGCAGGTGATGCGCCCGCGCCAGGGATAAGGCGGCTGGCTCGCAGCGTCCGAATACGGGTCCGCCAGCGCATTGTCGGATGCCACGTCCATGGAGATGAACGGGTAGAACGTGACTTTGAGCCCACGCGCCTTCAGGTCCTGAATCGCGGCGACCACGGCCGCATCCGCCGGCGTGCCGCCATAGGCCGGACGCCCGTCCTCTTCGGACACCACATGCGCTTCGGCGCGCGATAGTCCGCCGACGGACCATTCATAGGGCCAGGTCTCCTTGGCCGCGACCTCGACTCCTGGCTTCACCTCGCACAGGCCGATGCGCAAATCCGTGCCAAACCAGCTCACCACAACCGACACGTCGGCGACATTCGGCAGTTGCGCCTCGAGCTGATCGAGCGCCACGTCCCAGTCCGTGCCGCCAAGGGCAGTATGCAAATTTTCGGAGACGGAGGCGCCGTTTTCGATGCGCACCACGCGGTCGGTGTCGTAGACGAACTCGCCGGCGCTCGGGATCAGATTGACCGCCCGCACTTCCTCTTCGAAATTGTCCACCGCGCGGAACACTTCGAAATTGAGTTGCGGCAGCCGGTTGCCGAAGCGCTCTAAGGCCAAGTTCTCGAACACCACATAGGCGGTGCCGCGATAGGCGGGCACGCGATCGCTGCCGCCCTGCTTCGAGGCGATCAGCCCGTCGCGGCCTTGGCCCTCGCCGCCGAGATGGACGCGGATGGTGAAGTCCGACTGGCGCAGCTCCTTGCCGTCCGCCCAGATGCGCCCGATCCGCGTGATCGGCCCTTCGCACACCGCATAGGCCGCGTTGGCGTAATAGCTGTAGTCGACAGTCTTCACGGTCTGCTGCGCGCTTCCCTGGCTCCCCTGCCCCGAGCCGCCCCCGCCGAACACGTTCTTGCCGCCGCCCGTCTGCTGCCCGCCGCCTGTCGTCTGGGTGGTGACGGTCACCTTTTCCTTGAAGCGCGTGGCCCAGATGAGATGGCCGGGCAGACGTGCGCGCCCATAGACGCGCGGCAGCGGCGTGCCCTCGCTGGACGCGCCCACCTGCACATCCGACAGGCGCGGACCTTCGAGCACTTGCGTCTCGCCGGAGCTCGCGGCGAGCGGCGCCATCAAGGAGCGGTCGAGCAGCGCGCCACCGACCGAGCCCAATGCGCCGCCGATAGAGGCGCCGGTCAAGGCCGTGCCGAGCACGCTGCCGGGAAAGATCGCGCCGCCCACGGCGGATCCCACGGCACCGAGAACCAGTGTCGCCATTAGAATGTCTCTCGTTCTGTAGTGATAGCGCTCCACGAAGACTGGGAGCGAAGCCGCGCTCAGAATTTCAGCCTCGTCATGCCCGGACTTGATCCGGGCATCCACGAGTGGCTGTGCAGCGTCTCCAAGACGTGGATGGCCGGGTCGAGCCCGGCCATGACAAGGTTAGCGAGTGTCCGGAAAGCGGAAGGCGGCGACGGCGCGCCGCCGCCACCAGACGCCCAACGGGATCTCGACCACGCCGAGACCTTCTTGCGCGTGAACCATGTGATCGCCGTTGACAAGAATCCCCGCGTGTTTAGCTACGCCCTTGTCGCGCATGCGGAACACGAGCACGTCGCCGGCCTGCGCCACGGCCACGCTATCGAGCGGCACCAGATGCCGGCAGGCGGCGGCGATCAGCGTTTCCGATCCAGTCGCGTTCCCCCAGTCGCGGCTATACGGCGGCATCGCTTCGGGCTCGGGCCCATACAGCGCGCGCCACACCCCGCGGATGAGGCCGAGGCAATCGCAGCCGGCGCCGCGCACGCTCCCCTGATGGTGATAGGGCGTGCCGAGCCAGCCGCGCGCGCATGCAACGATGGCGTCGGGTTGGGGCATGAATTTGAGAGATTAAGCAAACCAGCAAGTTGATGGAGCTGGATCAGTTCCCGGGGCTTGTCTCGGAAGCGGCGGAGGCGGCGCTTCCCTGTTGTTTGATCGGGGGGGTGGCGACGACTCCACCGCTTCCCTGTTGTTGGATATGTGGCGGGATCGCGAATACCAATCGGTTCAGGCTAATCAGGATGAGAATTTGCCACAGCAGCACACCTAGCGCTGACATGTTGGCGACCGCAGCAGCAACCTCGCCGCCGCACACTAGGGGCTTCACAATTACGATCAAAACACCGACACAAAACAAACCGATTAGCCACGCAGCATTTTTCTTCAAGTTGTCGCGTGATTTATCAAGGCCAATTGCCTGATATCGCTCCTCTATCTTGTTAAATTCGAGATGAATATTAGCGATAGATGCCAAGGTAATGGCAAGAATAACACCCAGAATGTTCAAAAAATCTGATCCAACAAACGCTTCAAGGAATTTGTTAGAATCGCTAACCCAACTCGGCCTCGCCGCAGCCAGAACTACCGAAACAGCAGCAAACAAAATTAGCGATATATACGACAGTGTTTTCATTTTGGAAGCAACCTGCCGATTGCATGCATGATCTCACGAAAGAATCTACGCTCACCTTTCGTATGATGATCTATATCTAGGTTGACCTTTTTTTCATGACTGGTTGAGCTGTATCTCGACCCGTCCTCAGCTTCTGCCGCCAGTTCTCCAGCCCCGCGCTCGACATAGTCAACTATGCCCCCCACGCGTTCAGCCTCTATTTTTAGCGTTGTATCACTTTCGAGCTTCGCCGAAACGTTGGCTACGTTCACCTTGTCGCGCAAAGCCCGAAGTTCTTTTTGGAAATCGTCAACATCGTCGAACATGTTCGGCGCGGCGACGTCGAAGCTTAGCCACACGATCTGATTGCCATGCTCTTCCGCGAACTGCCAGAACGAGCCAGCCGAAACCAAAGGAAATGCCTGCGTCTGAAAGGGAGCCCCTTCCTCGTGGTTCATTTCTCGGACGAGAGATTCCAGTAGCGCCTTCGGCTTTCCCAGATCTGCATTGTACTCCATAGAGATCAGTTGACTGTCGTTCTGGGTGTCCACGATCGTGAAGATCGCCTGCCAGGACATATGCTCTGTCGGCTCCAATCCCTCGTCCGGAGGAGTACGCTCATACTGGCGCATCTCACGTGCGATCCAACCGAACATGAGATGAGGATGGTCCTCACTGCCAATACGAGTCTCAGGCTTGAATACGAATTTCGAGCGGTAGTGAATAAATTCATGCTTTTGACTGAAGAATAGTCGGAGCCAGTCCTGTCGCGTAAGCGGGGATCCATCCGGCGCCCGCTTCACAAAAAAGTCTGCCTCTTTCGCCTTTAAGGACAGGCGAAAAAGATAGAACTCCATGTCTCCCCCCGAACTTCATTGCTCCATCTGGATCGGTTGTATTGGATATTCTACTCAATCACAACTTGGGATCGGCGAGCATAAGGTGATGGCGCAGGACCGCATCCAGCCGTCGCGGCAGAGCATCTCACCGCACGCGTCCTCCATCATTCTTGTCGCTGCGGCTGACCACGCGGAGCATGAAGTCGTTGCCGGGCACGTGGGGGAAGCCGCGGAAGTTGGCCGTGTTCGAAAACTTGGCCCGGCAGGTGCCGAATTGCTTGTCGCAGCCGGCCTGCACTATGAACCCGTCCCCGGCCGCGATCGCCTCGGACGCCGCCTGCCAGAGCTCGATGGTTACGCCGCTCGAGGCCTTGGCGTGCAGCTTCACTTCGCTCGTGCACCCGTCATTCGCGCCGGACGTCCAAATCAGCAGCCCGCGCGTGAACCAGTTGGAGGCATAGCCGTTGAGACCCGACGCCGTGAAGCGCCGGGGCGAGGCCTCGAGGCTCGCCACCCGTGCCGTCCGCCGAAAACGCCGCCTGGTCCAGATCGATCTTGCACGCGCGTCTCCGAGATCCGCATCGCAACCATATTGGATGATGCGGCCCTTGGGCTGCTGCAGCGCGTGGGCGAGCCCGCGCACCTCGCAGCGGAAATGATGCGCCCCGCGCGACACCTCCCCGAGATTGCCTCCGCGCATGAGCACACGCTGGTCCGGGTCGGCCCAGTTCACGCGATAGATCTCGATCGCCGCATTGTCGAACAGGCCGGCCGCGAGGTCCGCCTCGTTCAGCCGGTCGGACTTCAGGGCGCCGTCCACGTCGAGCGTGTCCACGTTGAGCCCCACGGCGCTCGCGATCTCCGAGCCGGTGAAGCCGCTCGCGGCCTCGTACAAGGTTCCGCCGAAATCGAGATCGCGGTCGTGATCGGTGAAGCCGAACGAGACGGAGTCATTGCGCGTGATGCGCCAGCACCAGCACAGCGTCGTGGCGCCGCTGTCGAGATGGTCCTGAAGCGCGGACGAGATCGCCCTCATAGGCGCACCTCCACAATCGGAATTTGCGGGATCGAGCCCGCCTCGAAATCGCTGAGGTCGATCTCGAGCCGGTCCGTGTCGAAGCGCACAGGCACGTCAAATTCGAAGCCCGCCGTGACGGGCGCGTCCGCGGGCGGCACCGCGCCGGGCAGGAACGTCACGAGCCCGGTATTGGTACCGAGCGCGTAAGTCTCGGCGTCCTGCACGACGCCATCGACCGCGACGGACACGGTGCCCGCGACCGGAAGCGCGATGGTGCGCGCCCACGGCGCATAGGCGGCGCCATAGGTCTTGGCGAGCTGGAACGCGGACGTCGCGCCGTCCCCTAAGCCAATCGCCTGGTCGGTTGCGGCGGGTGCTTCGGAGGGCGCGCAGGACTTGTAGTCGCTCCAGTCCTTCCAGCAGAAGGCATGCAGCCGCCCGCGCCGCTCCTCGAAAAAGGCGAGCACGGCGTGCAGATCGTCAAGGCTCTTGATGCCGTAGCCCGCATCGTAGCGGCGCTTGGAATCGGCCCAGCGGCTGTTGCGCTCCTCGTAGCCGGAGCCGAGCACCACGATCTCGGTGCGCCGTTCCGGCCCGCCCCGGCTGCCGCGTGCCACACGCGTCGGAAAGCGCACATCGTGAAAGGCCATTCGTCCGTACTCCACCTAAATACGTCAGTTCAGTCATGGCCGGGCTTGACCCGGCCATCCAAAATTTAGGAGTGCCGCACGGCTGTATGCGTGGATGCCCGGCTCTTCGGCCGGGCATGACGAGGAGAGAGAAGGCGGCGACGCCGCGCGTTACAAATTCCGTTGCCCGCGGCCGACCGTGCGCGAGAGCATGGCCGCGATCTGCCCTTCGGAGCGGCGGAAGCTCTCGGCGTCCGGCGTGGTCACGTTGAAGGTCACGTTCACCGCGCGCGCTGCTCCGTCCGCCTGCACGCCGAGCCGGCCGTCTTTTCCGCGCGCGAGCGGCAGCACCGCCTCCGGCCCCGCCTCGCCTGCAAGCCCGTGCGGCGCCCCGTGCCCCAGCGGAAACGTCATCGGAGACGAAATCACGCCGCCCTTCGCGAACGGTACGGGCAAGGTGCTGCCGAGCCCAGCACCCGTGACGAGCCCCGACAGCGCATCGCCGAACGTCCGGCTGATGGGCGCGAGCGCGGCCTCCAGCGTGTTCTGCGACAGCGACAGGGCGAGAGAGCGCACCACGTCCGAGAGCTCGCGGCCCTTGAGTGTCGCGTCCGTGAAGGCGCCCGTCAGATTGCCGGCGAAGCTTGCGCTCAGCCGGCTGGCGTCCGCGAGCGCGGCGCGCAACGGCGCGATGTCGCCGCCAATGACGACGTAAAGCCCGTCGCGGTCATCCGGCATGCTGTGCTCCATCGGGATAGCGTTTCATCAGCTCGGCAAGGTCGCCGCGCGTGGGTGGCGTCGCCGCTTTACGTGTGCCGAACGCGCCGCGCAAGGCCGCGTCCAGCTCGCGCGGAGTCATGGCCCAGAAGTCGCCGGGGCGGAGGCGCAAGATCCCGAGCCCGGCCTCCATGGCGGGTGCCCAAGGAAACGGTTCGCGATGTGCTACGCCGCCTCTATGTCCAAAGGGCCAGTTGGCTCCATGTGCTCGGGCAGGCTGCCGTCCCGCGCCGCCGTGAACGTCGCCGCCAGCAGCCGCGCGACGATGTCGACGAATCCAGCAGCGCCGCCCGGCGCGCGCATGGCGCCGACGGCTTCGTCACCAATCTCGTAGCCCGCGCCGCGCAGGCCAGCGCCGATCATCCGGATCGCATCGGCCGCCGCGATGCGCCCCGCTTCGAAGCGCTCGGCCACGGCCAGCATGTCGTCCTCGCCGAACGCGTGCTCCAGCTCCGCCAGCGCGCCGAGCGTCAGGCACAGCCGGTAGGTCTTGCCGTCGAGGACCGCTTCGATCTCGCCGCGATGTGTGTTGACCATGCCCGTCCCCTACGCCGCGGTGAAGGCGAGCGCGCCGGCGGATTCGAGGCCGAGCTCGAAGCTCACCTCGCCGTCGTGGCGTCCGCCATATTCCAGAGTCACGATCTGGAACGGGCCTGCGATCGTGCCGAAATCGGGCACGATCACCTGCCAGTCGCGCACCGTACCGTCGAAGAAGTATTGCCGCAGCGTCTCGTCCGAGGCGGCGTCCTTGAAAATGCCGCTGCCGCTGAGCCGCGCAGTCTTGAGGCCGGCGCCCGCCAGAAGTTCGCGCCAGCGCCCGGCGCTCTCCTGATCGGTGGCGTCCACCGTGGCAGCGTTGAACGCGAGCGATCGCGCCCGCAAACCGCCCACGGTGACGAACGTGCCGCCGCCGTCTGAGTCCACTTTCAATAAGAGATCCTTGCCCTTCTGCGCCGTCATGGTTGTTCCTCGCGTTGAGACAAACAAAAAGAGCGGCCCCGAAGGACCGCTCTCGAAAAACGTCGTTTACTGAATGAGTGCCGGCGCTAGCCTGCTATGCGCGCCTCGACCATTTTGCGCAGGATCACCCGATCGCGGGTGGAGACGCCGATAAGCTCGGCCACGCGCCAGACGAGATTGGACTCGAACTCGTCCACGACGCCGTCCGCCATGACCACTTCCCACAGCATCTCGACGATGCGCTTGCGCCCGTCCTGATCGAGCTCGCGGCACAGCACCTTGGTGAAGCGATAGAGATCCACCGCATCGCGCTCTTCCGCACTTGCTTCCTGGAACAGCCGCTTGAGCTCGTCGGGCGACAGGTCGAAGCTCCGCTGGAGCAGCGCCTTCACCTTCTGCTTTTCATTGCTGTCGAACTTGCCGTCGATGCTGCCGGCGTTGATCAGCAGCGCGGCCGAGGCGATGCGCAGCTCCTCCTCGTGGAGGCCTTGAGTTGCGTCTCCTCGTCGACGCCCTCGACGAAATTCACCAGCTTGGTCCAAAGCGACATACAGATCCCTTCCGGCCAGATCCTTTTCAGCCCCCTACCGGGGCGCGTTCCGTTCCCGCACACCCCTATAAAACAACGATGGCCGGGACAAGCCCGGCCATTTCGGAAATCGTCAGTTTGTGAAGCTTACGCCGCGGCTGCTGCTGCGGCTCCGTCACCGCGCGGTAGCGCACGATGCCGTGCATGGTCTCGCCGTCGGGATCGATCCGCGCCTCGGCGAATTCGTGGCGCAGATTGACCAGATAGTGGTCGTCGAGGCTGAGCGGCTGATCGTGCAGCAGCGCCCTCACCGCCTCCATGATCTCTTGGACTTCTTCGGCGCTGTCCGCGCGGGTCCAGACATGGAGCGTCAGATCGTGCTCGGTGCCGGGCTCCGTTCCGGTGCTCCAGTCCAGGGTCACGGTCTGACCGAGCGTGATGTAGGGCAGCGCCTGACCCTGCGGGGCCTTGCTGTAGATTCGGTCTCCGCCGAGCCGGTCCGTCAGTGCGGTCGCGTTCGAAAGCGTCTGATAGATGCTGCGTTGGAGATCCCAACTCGCGGCTGCCATGCTGTCCTCCACCAAATCGTTGACGGGCATTTAGGGACGCCGGCGCCCAATGCAATGGGATGCCTCAGTGCTTGGCCCAACGCGCCCGTAGAGTATTTGTGAGTTCTTGCTTAACGCGGGGTAAACGCGCGCGGAAAACCGGCCAAAGAAAAGGCCTTGCGCGCATTTTCCGCGTCCCGAATTCCAGGAACCGCGCGGCCCTATGCCGCGTCCCGATGGCGAAGAGCGCCCGGTCGCCGGTGCTCTCGTCGACCGTCTCGAGCGTTCCGCCAAGACGGCCGGGCGCGCCCGCGCCGCCTCGGCTGAATAGCCACCGCCTGGCCTGCCAGGGTCTCTCGAACCTCTCTTTCGAGCCCCCTCGCCGCCAAGCGCCGGCGCAGCGCTTCGAGGCCTTTGACGCTCACGGCAATCACAGGTCGCGCTCCTCGCACAGACAGCGCAGCCAACGGCGCCGCTCACCCACATCCACGGCGGTCAGGATTTCGAAGACACGTGTGCCGAAAACAAAGCGCATGGCAGGCCGGACGCCGTCCCGGTAGCGCAACACGATCTCATAAGCTCGCTTGCCCGCAAGCCGCCCGGCCTCGATCCCTTCGGAGCCGCCCACGGGCGTCGCTTGCGCCCAGACCTCGGCCACATCGGCCCAGCTCGTCGTGGCGCCGCCCGCCCCGTCGCTGACACGCTGCACCTCCTGCAGCGTCAGACGGTGGCGGAGATCGCTTGGGGACGTCATAGGCGCACCCGGCGATAGGGCTGCAGCAACCCGGCTGCGATGGCCGGGACGCCTTGCGGGCCCGGGCCCAGTTCCACCGGCTCGCGCCGCTCGAACCAATGGGCCACGAGCAAGAGAAGCGCCTGGCGGATGGGCTGCGGGACATCGGCTGCCGCATCGCCGAAGCCCGCGACAAACGAGACCTCGAACCCGTTGAAGGGCCGCAAGCCCGCCGACGGCACCAGCGCGGTCAGCACAACACGGGCGGGATCGGACAGCACATCGATGTCGTAGCTTCCCGCATCGACCGTGGACATGCCTCCCTCGCCGCCATGCAGGTTCACCGCGCTCACCGCCTGCACGGGGCCGAGCGGCAGAGCCACGCAGCCACGCTGCGGCACCGCATCGAGGAAGTGCGACCAGCTCTGCGTGATGAGCGCGAGGCCGAGCGAGCGCTCGACAAGCATCCGCGCTGCCACGATGAGCGAGGAGATTAGCGTGTCCTCGTCGTCCGTATCGATGCGCAAATGCGCCTTGGCCTCGGCCAGGCTGATCGGTTCGGCGGCGGGCGCCGCCGTCAACACATGCACCATGAGATGTCCTTCGAGAAAACGCGCGCTCAAGTAGCGCGGAGCGCGATAGCGCAAACAAACGAGCCCTCAAGTAGCCGCTAGGCGCTGGGCAAAGAAACAAGCGCTCAAGTAGCGCGAAGCGCGGTAGCGCAAAGAAGAAGAGGTGGCGGCCGCTCACGCGAGGGAGGGGGTGGGCGCGCGAAGCGGCCGCCGGCCGGCCGGGCACGAACTGGATC
>NZ_LPWE01000013.1:300000-519527 GCF_001723355.1 Methyloceanibacter stevinii
CCCGTCACCTGGGACACGCGCTTGACGCCGGTCAACTCGCCGTAGGCCCGGAGGCCCTTGGTGAGAGCGGCGCGCAGGCCCGCCTCATGGGTGCCGCCATCGGGGGTCGGGACCGTGTTGCAGTAGGAGCTTATGAACCCGTCCGCGCTCGCGACCCAAGCGATCGCCCATTCGACCGAGCCGTGGCCTTCCGCCCGCTCCACCCGGCCGGCGAAGATGTCGTTAGTCACGGTGGTCTGGCCGTTGATGCTGTCGGCGAGGAAGTCCTTGAGGCCGCCCGGGAAGTGCAGCTCGGCTTTCTCGGGAACGTCGCTGCCGGCGGAGATCAGGGATTTGTCGCACGACCAGCGGATTTCGACGCCCCGGAAGAGATACGCCTTGGAGCGCGCCATGCGGAACAGACGTACCGGCTTGAAGGCGGCTCCCTTGCCGAAGATCTGGGGGTCGGGCCGAAAGCGCACGCGGGTGCCCCGCCGATTCTTGATGGGGCCGAGATTCTGCAAGGGGCCGTCGGGTAGCCCACGCGTGTAGGTCTGCCGGTAGAGCTTCTGGCTGCGGGCCACCTCGACCTCCAGCGTTTCGGACAGGGCGTTCGCCACCGACACGCCGACGCCGTGCAGACCGCCGCTGGTGGCGTAGACCTTGGAGTCGAACTTTCCGCCCGCATGCAGCGTCGTCATGATGACTTCGAGCGCGGATTTCTTCTTGAACTTGGGATGGGGGTCGATCGGGATGCCACGGCCGTTATCGCTGACCTCAGCGTGCCGTCCTTGTCGAGCGATACCTCGATCCGGCTGGCATGGCCCGCCACCGCTTCGTCCATGGCGTTGTCCAGCACCTCGGCGAAGAGGTGGTGCATCGCCTTCTCGTCGGTCCCGCCGATATACATGCCCGGACGCTTCCGGACGGGCTCGAGACCTTCGAGAACCTCGATATCCGCAGCCGTATAACCGGCCTCCGCACCACTGCTCCTTGCGCTCTGCTTGGCTTGCGCCTTCTCTTGCGCAGGCTTGGCGCGCGTGGGGCTTGCCGGCGGGGCGTCGAACAGATCGTTCGCGGCTGAGGATTTTCGTCTCGGTGCGATCGGTGGAGTCCTCCTGGCCGGGGCGCGCCGGCACCCTCGAAAAACAGAGAATCAGTGACGTTTGGAACGCGATTCTAGCTCGCACGGAGACCCGGCATTTTCAAGGGCAACGGTGTCTCGCGCTCTTGAGCCGGACAAAGCCGACCAGGATCAGCCGCCGATCTTGCCGCCGCCCTTCTTGGTGATAGCCACAACGGATGGCCGGGGCGGCATGCCGTCCTGGAAGTCCGGCCAGCGGGTCGCGGGGTTAGCAAAGCTGGCTTCCTTGCTGCAGTCGAACTTGGAGTCGGTGCGGCCGTCGCAATAGCCCTTCATGCCGTCGGCACCCGGGTGCTGCACCGAGACGAACAGCGTCTCGCCGTCCGGTGTGAAACAGGGCCCGCACAGTTCGGCGCCGACGGGGACCCGGAAGAACATGCGTGGCGTCCCACGCCGGATGCCGTGTGTCTCCAGGGCGTAGAGCCCGTCCGCGCGCATGGTCTGCTGCCAATACCGGCCTTGGTCCGTGGCAATCCACAGCCGGCCCTGGCAGTCCACCGTGGCGTTGTCGGGCGAGACGAACCAGCTGTTTTTGGATGTGGCGGCATTCCAATACGCGCCGAGCTCCACGCGATCGGGGTCGCCGCACCGGACCAGGATGTCCCAGGTGAAGCGATCGGCGCCGAAATCCGCGTTGTCGGGAATGATTTCGATGACGTGGCCGAACCGGTTGTTCGCGCGGGGATTGGCGCGATTGACGGTCGAAGCGTTGCGTTCGACGTTGTTGGTCAGCATGACGTAGACGCGCCCCGTCTTCTCGTTGGGCTGCACGTCTTCGGGCCGGTCCATCTTTGTGGCCTCGACCTGATCCGCGGCCAGGCGGGCGTCGATCAGGATGTCGGCTTGGCTGCAGAACCAGCCATTGCCACTTTGACGGTCGCCGCCGCAATTCTGGGGGGTGAGGGCGATCCACTCACCGGTGCCGTCGTCATTGAATTTCGCAACGGAAAGCGTGCCCGCCGAGAGCAGCGCCATGTTCTCCGCCTTCTTGGACTCGTCGTCGATAAACGTCCCATCGCTGACGAAGCGATAGACGTACTCGTTCTTGGCATCGTCGCCGGTGAAAACGACCGCCTTGTTGTCATTGCTGAGGACGGTTTCGGCTCCCTCGTGGAAGAAGCGCCCGAGTGCGGTGTGCTTCACCGGCTTGGAGTTCTTGTCGTATGGGTCGAATTCCACGATCCAGCCGAAGCGGTTGGGCTCGTTCGGTTCCTCGTCGACATTGAAGTGGGCGTACTTCCGGCCCCATGGGGTGCCCCGCTTGGGAACCTGGTAGCGCCTGTAATTTGCCGGATAGTCCGTGTGCTCGCCTTCGATGCGCGCATCGCGGTTGGCGTCTTTCTTCCCGGTCCAGAACAGGTAATGGAAATTTTCTTCTGCGGTCAGATAGGTTCCCCAGGGCGTCTTGCCGCCAGCGCAGTTCGCGACCGTGCCGCGCAAATCGCGTCCGTCGGGGTCGTCCTTGGTGCGGAGCCTTTTTAGCGCTTTCTCGTCGTCCGCGACCGGACCATCCAGCGCCATCGGTTCGTTGGCGGTGATGCGCCGGTTCAGGGGACTGCCGTAGACGACCGTCCACTTGCCGTCGAGCTTCTTGATCTCGACGACGCTCACGCCCAAAGCAGCCATTTCGACGTCCACCATATCGTCGTCGACGGAGTCGCGGTTGGTGTCGTCTTTCAGGCTCTTGACGTTCGGGAACATGTGCGTCGCCTCGGCATATTCGTGGTTGACGCACAACAGTCCGTGCTCGCTGCTTCCGTCGATCGGGAAGTAGGCAATGTAATCGTTGTTGTAGCCGAACCGGTCGCTTTGCTCCGCCCCCGACTGCTTCAACGGCTCGAATGGAGCGTCCTCCTTCGGCTTGCCGAGATGATCGCCCCAGCTGAGGAGAACGAGCGCGTCGTACCCTTCCGCGAGATGATGATTTTCGTCGGCACCGGCCTTGATCTCGTCGAAGGCGAAGCTGGGGGGCGTGAACGTATCGGCTTGGGCCTCCGCCACACAGTCTGTCTTCGGAGCGGCGAGGACGGCCGGGCCGAACAGCGCAGTCGCGGCGGTAACGCCGAGCGCGCCTTTGACAAGGCCGCGCCGGTCGTACCGGCGAGCGATGACGTCGCCGATCGTGTCTCCCTCCGAGGGACTGACCGGCGTATCGTCGATCGCCTCCATGGCGGCGGCCCAATCTTCATCGTCGCGGGGGTCGGACATCGTTGGCCCTCAAACTTGTTCGTCTCAGCGGGCAACATCTTGCGCGCGCAATGTTACAGTTTTTCAACTGTCCGTAGTCAGATGATTGCCGCGCGAACCTTCGCCGAAACCCATTCCGACACGGCGACTGTGGCCAGAATAACGATGAAGATGACGGTGACCTCGGCCCAGGCGAGGCGTGCCAGCGACGATTGCAACTGCAGCCCGATGCCGCCCGCGCCCACGAGCCCGAGGATCGTGGATTCCCGGATGTTGATATCCCAGCGGAACACGGAGATGCCGGCGAACGCCGGTGCGATCTGGGGCCACACGGCATAATCCATGATCTGCCGGCCCGAGGCGCCGGTCGCGCGCACGGCTTCCACCTGGGTCTCGTCGATCTCCTCGATGGCCTCGTAGAGCAGCTTGCCGATAAAGCCGATCGACCGCAGGGCGATGGCGATGATGCCGGCAAGCAGGCCCGGTCCGATGATCGCGACCAGCAGCAGCGCCCAGATCAGCGAATTGATGGACCGCGAGGCGACGATGATCAGCAGCGCGAGCGGGCGGAGCAGGGCCGCGCTCGGTGTCGTGTTGCGGGCGGCGAGAAAGGCAACCGGCGTCGCCAGCACGATCCCGAGCCCTGTCCCCAGCGTGGCGATATTGATCGTATCCCACAGAGGCCCCCAAAGGCGCTCGAGATAGGACCAGCGGGGCGGCCAGGCGCGCGAGAGCAGGTCGGCGGCTTGCCGTGGGGCGTCCTCCACGAACAGCCAGATCGTGTTCTTGTTCATGATCTGCCAGCTGAGAACGAACAGGACGGCGAGTGCGAGCCAGCCAAACCAGATGGCCCATTGGGTGAGGGGTGTGCGGCGCTGCCACAAGAGTTGGCCGTTGTGTGTGGTCACCGGCATCACTGCACCCATTTGCGCAGATGGCTGGATGCATACTCGGCCACGAGCACCACGGCGATGATCATGAGCAGGATCGCGCCGGCGGTGTCGTAGTCGTAGCGCGACATGGCCGTGTTGAGCGTGGCGCCGATGCCGCCCGCGCCGACGATGCCGATCACCGCGCTCTCGCGGAAATTGATGTCAAGCCGATAGAGCGAGAGGCCGATCAGGCGCGGCATGACCTGAGGCTGAATGCCGTAGTTGATGACCTGCCACCACGATGCGCCGGTCGCGCGGATGGCTTCGGCCTGCGCCTCCTGGATATCCTCGATGTCTTCGGCGAGGAGCTTCGCCATGAAGCCGATCGTGGCGAAGGAGAGGGTGAGGAATCCTGCAAACGGCCCGAAGCCGAACATGGCGACGAACAGAATGGCGATGATGATTTCTTGGAAGGCCCGCGAGAGCGCGATGATGGACCGGCACACCGCATAGACGGGCAGGGGCGCGATGTTGCGCGCGGCGCCGAGCCCGATGGGAATGGAGATGAGGCAGCCGACCACGGTGGAGGTCACCGTCATGGTCAGGCTCTCCTCCATCCCCTGCCAGATATCGCGCGAGCGCGAGGTGAAATCGGGCGTGAAAAAGCCCTCGAGGACGCGCCACCCGTTACTGACGCCGTCGAGCACGCGCTGCCAATTGACGTCCAGCGTCGACAAGGCAGCGATCAGATACAGACCCAAGCCGAGATAGAGCCCCCAGCGGAGCCACGCATTGCGGATGAGCGGAGGTCGGGACCAGCCGGCGGACGGCGCGGCGGGCCTCATGTGAGCCCGGCCATACGTTCTTCGAGGGGCTGCCGGTCCTCATGTGCATCCGGTGTGTCCGCCGCTTCGTCGTCTGTATGGATCTGCGTCCAGTCTTCTTCCCCGTAGATTTCGGTGAGCACCGCGCGATCCAGTTTCGCAGGAAGGCCGTCGAACACGATCTCGCCCGCGCGCAGACCAATGATGCGGTCGGCGAACATCTTGGCGAGCGGCACGTCGTGCATGCTGATGATCGCCGGCAGGCCGCGCTCGCGGCAGACCTCGCAGATCAGGCGCATGATCTGGCGCGCGGTCTTGGGATCGAGCGAGGCCGTCGGTTCGTCGACGAGAAGAAGAGCAGGGTCCTGCTCGAGCGCCCGGGCGATACCCACCCGCTGCCGCTGACCGCCGGACATGTCGCTTGCCCGCTTGTCGACGTGTTCGGCGAGCCCTACGCGATCCAGAAGGGCGAAGGCCTTGTCCACGTCGCTTTGCGGAAAGCGCCGGAGGAACGAGCGCCAGAAGGAAACGTAGCCGAGGCGGCCGGACAGGACGTTCTCCATCACGGTCAGGCGCTCCACGAGCGCGTATTCCTGGAAGATCATGCCCATGAGCCGCCGGGCGCGGCGCAGGCCTCTTCCGCCGAGCCGCGTGATGTCGGTGCCGTTCAGTTCGACGCTGCCGTTCGTCGGTTTGACGAGGCGGTTGATGCAGCGGATGAGCGTGGATTTGCCGGAGCCGGATGGTCCGATCAGGGCGACGACCTGGCCCGCGGGAACCTCGAAGGCGACGCCGCGCAGCGCCTCATCGCCGCCCTTGTACCGTTTTGAAAGTGAGGAAACGCGCAGCATATCGTGTCCGGGCGACGCCTGTCGGGCCGTGGGTGGCGGGCATCGTATGAGAAAGGCGGGAGCCGCGCAAAGACGCACCTACGCCCTGCCGTGACGGCCAAAACTAGTTGCAGGTATAGGTGACGCCGTTGGCGTCGTCGATCTGGCGAATGACGGCCCAGTCGTCCTTGAATGTGATCGGGATGAACTTGGTGTCTCCGGATTTGGAGAACTCTTCCAGCAGCTTGGTGCCTTTCCAATCGAAGGAGAAGAAGGCTTCTTTGATCTTCTCCTGAAGCTCCGGCGTGAGGTTGTAGGCCACGCCGAAACCGGTCGTGGGGAAGGTCTGCGAGGTGTAGATGGTCTTGAGCTGGTCTTCCGTGACGAGGCCGCGGTCGATCATCCGGGCTTTGACCGAGTTCGCCACCGCGGCCGCGTCGTAGTCCTTATGGGCCACGCCCAAGATCGAGTTGTCGTGCGCGCCGGAGAAGCGGGGGGTGAAGTCCTCGTCGCGCTCCAGGCCGAATTCGGATTTCAGCAGCGCGGACGGCGCCTTGAAGCCGGAGTTGGACGTCTCGGCGGTGAAGGCGAGCACGCGTCCTTTCAGGTCCTCGGGTTTCTCGATGCCCGAACCCGGATAGGTGATGATCTCCATCTCATATCCGAAAGTGCCGTCGTCGCTCGCCATCATGGTGAAGGGGCGAAACCCCGCACAGGCCACCGCAAGCGGATTGGAGCCGGTGTTGACGCCCGCAATGTGCAGACGCCCGGCCCGCATGGCTTCGATCTGCGCCGCGTTGGACTGCACCGGAAAGAACTGCACGGGCTTGCCGGTGACCTCGGACAAATGATCGAGGAACTCCTTCCACATGTCCACGTAGACAGCCGGATCCTCCACCGGCGTATAGGCGAAAATCAGCGTCGACGGATCGACCTGGTCCGCGGGCTCGGCCGGGATGTCGGCGATCAGGTCGCCGTCGGTGTCCTGATAACGGCTGTCGAGCTGGAAAGCCGCACTGGCCGGCAGGCACAAAACCGCCGTAAGGATCAGCGAAACGAGAATTCGCATCTTCATGGGAGCCGTCCTTCGGTTTCCGTCCGCAGATCCCCGCGCGCTCGATGGTTTGGCGCGGCAGCGGGACTTATAGACACACGCGATGGCTGACGCTAATGGGCCGTCGTGACAAATTTGCGAAGAGGAGAGAGCCGTGGCCGAACGCCCCCCTGTCTGTGATTTTGGTTGGAAGGCCCCTGGTTTCTCCCTGGTCGGCATCGACGGCAAAACCTATACGCTCGACCAGCTGAAGGGGTCGAAGGGAACGCTCGTCGCCTTCATCTGCAATCACTGTCCCTACGTCATCGCCGTGATCGACCGCATCGTGCGCGACGCGCGCGACCTCGAAGCGCTCGGCGTGAACACGGTGGCGATCTGTTCGAACGACGCGACGACCCATCCCGACGATTCATACGACAACATGAAGCGCTTCGCCGCCCAGCATGGGTTCACCTTCCCCTATCTCCACGACGAGAGCCAAGAGGTCGCGCATGCCTATGACGCGATGTGCACGCCCGACTTTTTCGGCTTCAACGCCGATCTCGAATTGCAGTATCGCGGCAGATTGGATGCAAGCGGCCGCGATCCTGCGGGCCCCGACGTCAGGCGGGAGATGTTCGACGCCATGAAAAAGATCGCGGAAACCGGCCGCGGACCGGAGGATCAGACCGCCTCAATTGGGTGCTCGATCAAGTGGAAAGCGGCCTGAGGCCGCCGTCGCGATTAACCAGCACTTAAGCGTATCGCTTTCCCGTTTCTTTACTTGCGGGTCCCTAAAATTCGTCTCGAATTTAGAGGATCTCGAGCGCCATGCTGATGCGTTACGCAGCAATTGCCGGGGCAGCCGCCGCCACACTGTTTGGCGCCATTAATTTTGGCGCTGCAGACGCGGACGTGATGCTTGTCGACGCGGGGCATAGTGGGCTCGGCGCCAACGTGCCCGTGTGGGTCCTCGTCATGGTTGTGGGGGCAGCGGTTTATTCGATTTGCCGCGAGGCCACTGTCAGCGTGCCGCCGGCGATTGAAGCTTGGGCCGGCGAAAACAAGACGTGGCTGATCGCGGGGTCGGCACTTCTGGTTCTGGCGGCTTACGCACTGGCGTAGGCGCTCGAACGCGGAATGGCATGAATCAGTTTGGGGGAGCCTGGTAGGAACCGAATGGTTTTCGCATCCGACGGGGGAATGCGGAAGAAAAAGGCCAGAGGTTCCACAAGGCCGGGCGAAGAGAAGGGGGCGTCCGCATTTCGCGGCCGCCCCCGATTTCGTTTGGAGCGTCTTGTGCCGGGCTGCGGCTAGACGCTGTAGTACATGTCGTACTCGACCGGGTGGGGCATCATCTCGAAGCGCTCCACCTCTTCCATCTTCAGCTCGAGATACGCATCGATCGCATCGTCGGTGAACACGTTGCCCTTCTTGAGGAAGGCGCGGTCCGCATCCAACGACTCGCACGCTTCGCGCAGCGAGCCGCTTACGGTCGGAACCTTCTCGAGCTCTTCCGGCGGAAGATCGTAGAGGTTCTTGTCGATTGCCGAGCCCGGGTCGAGCTTGTTCTCGATGCCGTCGAGGCCAGCCATCAGCATGGCCGAGAAGGCAAGGTAGGGGTTGGCGGTCGGATCGGGGAAACGGACCTCGATGCGCTTGGACTTCGGACCCGTGCCGAGCGGAATGCGGCACGATGCGGAGCGGTTGCGCGAGGAGTAGGCCAGGAGCACCGGCGCCTCATAGCCCGGGACCAGCCGCTTGTAGGAGTTGGTGCTGGGGTTGGTATAGGCGTTCAGCGCCTTCGCGTGCTTCAGGATGCCCGCGATGTAGTGCAGGGCCGTGTCCGACAGATCGGCGTATTTGTCGCCCGCGAAGGTCGGGCCGCCGTCCTTCCAGATCGACTGGTGCACATGCATGCCCGAGCCGTTATCGCCGAAGACCGGCTTCGGCATGAAGGTGGCGGTCTTGCCGTAGACGTGGGCCACGTTGTGGATCACGTATTTGTAGATCTGCATGGCATCGCCGGTCTGGATGATGGGGCCGAACTTGATGCCGAGTTCGTGCTGGGCCGCGCCCACCTCGTGGTGGTGCTTCTCGGTGACGACACCCATCTCCGCCATGACGGAAAGCATCTCCGAACGCAGATCCTGTGCGGAGTCGACCGGCGGCACCGGGAAATAGCCGCCCTTCATGCGCGGACGGTGGCCGAGATTACCCATCTCGTATTCCGTGCCGGAATTTGTCGGCAGTTCCGTCGAGTCGACCCGGAAACCGCAATTGTACGGCTCGGCCGAGAAGCGCACGTCGTCGAACACGAAGAACTCGGCCTCGGGGCCGAACACCGCCGTGTCGCCCACGCCGGTCTGCTGCATGTACGCCTGGGCCTTGCCGGCGATGCCGCGCGGATCGCGCTCGTAGGGCTCGTTGGTCAGCGGCTCGAGAACGTCACAGAAGACGGCGAGCGTGCTCTGCGCGAAGAAGGGATCGATGACTGCCGAATTGCAGTCCGGCATCAGCTTCATGTCCGACTCGTTGATCGCCTTCCACCCGGCAATCGAGGAGCCGTCGAACATCACGCCTTCAGCGAACGCTTCCTCGTCCATGAGGCCCGCATCCATTGTGACGTGCTGCATCTTCCCCCTGGGATCGGTGAAGCGTAGGTCGACGAATTTAATCTCTTCGTCCTTGATCTTTTTGGCGGTGCTACTTGCGTCTGCCATTTTCTCTCCCTTCCACAGATTACACCCTCACACTGTACCGAGGCGGCGATAGGTTGCTCCAGTTATGTGAAAGTTATGAGTGAAATGGGGCGGATGGGCCAGTCTAATTGCGACTAGATGGCATCGTCCCCAGTCTCGCCGGTGCGGATGCGCACGGCCTCCTCGACCTGGGAGACAAAGATCTTTCCATCGCCGATGCGGCCGGTCTTTGCCGACGACACGATGGCGTCGACAGCCTTGTCGACCATGTTGTCCACTAGCACGAGCTCGAGTTTCACTTTTGGCAGGAAATCCACCACGTATTCGGCGCCGCGATAGAGTTCGGTGTGGCCCTTCTGGCGGCCGAAGCCCTTTGCTTCAGTGACGGTAATGCCCTGAAGACCGATCTCTTGAAGAGCCTCCTTCACTTCATCAAGCTTGAACGGCTTGATGATCGCTTCGATCTTTTTCATTCTCCGTAATACCTCCCAGTCTAAAGTTGCAGCGCCTCGCCGCGTAGTGCGCCGCTATGCAATCGTAGTCAGGACCAAGCCTTAGCACACCCTATGCCAATCTAATGGGCGGACGATTTACACGTAGAATCATTATCTTAGAGGATTTACGCAAAATGTGGAGGCGAAGCGGTCGGAGTTGGTGGCGACGCAATAGGCAGTACGCATAAAAACTAGGCAGATGCAACGGTCCCCAAGACTTCACCAGCCACCGACTTGGTGTTTCGAAGCTCTCATCCCTTAGGCAGGACGATGCTGGAACTCTTAACCGCGAAAGAAATGGGCCATGCGGACAAACTCGCTATAGAAGGCGGGGTTGCCGGCGCTGTCCTCATGGAGAATGCGGGGCGAAGTGTCGCCGATGAGGTCTCGCTACGGTTTCCCGACGCCACGACGGTCGCGATACTTTGCGGACCCGGCAACAACGGCGGTGATGGCTTTGTCGCGGCGCGCCAGCTTTTGGAGCGCGGCTATTTCGTTCGCCTCGGCTTCGATGGCGATCCGAGCAAGCTGCCGGCAGACGCAGCCGCCATGGCGGCGCGCTACACGGGCGCCGTTCACCCTCTCGAGCCTGTGCTGTTCGACGGCGCGGATGTCATCGTCGATGGCTTGTTCGGCGCGGGCCTCGCACGTCCCATCGAAGGCAAGTTTGCCGTCCTCATCGATGCGGCGAATGCAAGTGGGATCCCGATCATCGCCATCGACGTTCCGAGCGGCGTTGACGGCTCCACCGGCTTGATCCTGGGGACGGCCATACGTGCTTTGAGCTCGGTCACCTTCTTCCGATTCAAGCCTGGGCATTTCCTGATGCCAGGTCATCTGCATTGCGGCGAGCTCCACCTTGCCGATATCGGCATCCCCGACGAGGTGCTCGAGACGGTGAAGCCGGCGCTTTACGCCAACGAGCCGGGCTTATGGCTCGATCGCTATCCGTGGCCGACGGTCCTGGGCCACAAATATCTGCGGGGCCACGCAGTCGTGGCTTCGGGGCCGGCCGATGCGACAGGGGCGGCACGACTAGCTGCGCGCAGCGCCCTGCGGGCGGGGGCAGGGCTTGTGACGGTCGCGTCGCCCCGCAACGCCCTGGCCGTGAACGCGGCACAACTGACCGCGGTAATGCTTCGGGAGGCGGACGGTCCCCAGGGACTCGCGGCGCTCCTGGCCGACACCCGCAAGAACGCCTTTCTGATCGGTCCCGGCCACGGTGTGGACGAGGACACGCGGCAGATGGTGTTGACGGCCTTGCAGGCCGAACCGGCTGTCGTGCTCGATGCCGACGCGCTCACGTCCTTCGCAGAGAACCCTGAAGAGCTATTCGACGCCATTCGAGCGCGAAAAGCGCCGGTCGTCATGACGCCCCATGCGGGCGAGTTCGCGCGGCTCTTCGGCGATGTGCCGGGAGCCTCGAAGGTCGACCGGACACGGACCGCCGCGTCGCGCTCCGGTGCCACCGTCGTCTTGAAAGGACCCGACACCGTGATCGCGGCGCCCGATGGCCGCGCCGCCATCGACACCAACGGCACGCCGTGGCTCGCCACGGCAGGCTCGGGCGATGCGATGGCCGGGATGGTGCTCGCCATGCTGGCGCAGGGCCTTGGTGGCTTCGACGCGGGGTGTATCGCTGTTTGGATGCATGGGCAGGCGGCGAAACTCTTCGGGCCAGGCCTGATCGCGGAGGATCTGCCCGAGCTGATCCCCGAAGTCCTTGAGGAGCTTGAGGAATATGGAAGCGACGGTTGAGGCCCCGAGGCGCGGTTTTCGCGACCGTTTGTTGACACACTCGGCGGTTATGAGGGACATCTAGACAAGGCACCGCATCGCGTTGTGCCGTCGGGGTTCACCGAACCGCTCTAGCGAAGGATCGCTCACGATCATGGGCCGCAACCGCCCCACAAAGAGCCGTCTACGCACAAAGACACTTCTCCTCGGCGCCGCCTTGGCCGCGGCTTCGGCCGGCACGGCCGTTGCTGCCGATCAGGTCCTGCTGCGCGCGCGGGAAGGCGCGGCTGCCATGCTCCGTGGACAGTACGACCGGGCGGTGACGCTTTACGACGAGGCCGTCGGCACGCCGGACGTGTCCAAGTTCGTCCTGGCCAGCATCTATAGCGATCGCGGTGTCGCCAAATGGCGCATGAAGCAGACGAAAGAAGCGATCGACGATTTCAACGAATCCATCCAGCTCGCGCCCGACAACGCCATTGTCTACAACAACCGAGGCAATGCGTTGATGGACCTCGGTCATCCGGAAGAGGCCATCAAGGATTTCGACCGCGCGATCGTGCTGGATCCCAATTACGGAGCGGCCTTCAACAATCGCGGCAATGCCTACGCCGCGCTGCAGAACTACGACGCGGCCTTTCAGTCCTTCCGCAAGGCCACGGCGCTGCTATCGAGAACCGCAGCGCCCTATAACGGCCGGGGACGCGCTCACATGGAGCGGGACCGGTACCACGCCGCGCTGCGCGACCTCGACCGTTCGATCAAGATTGATCCCAAGCTGGCGGCGGCTTACCGCAATCGTGCGGCGGTCAATTTCGAGCTGGGTAATTATGCCGCCGCCGCCGAGGATGCGACGGAGGCTCTCGATCTCGAGCCCGAGCAAGACAAGGCCAAGCTCTTCATGCTGAGGGCGCGCGCGTACGCGGCGCAGAACAGCTTCCGGGAGGGCATTGCCGATTTCGATCGCGTTCTCGACCTCGAGCCGGAAAAGGTCGATGCCTTCATGGAGCGCGGCGAGCTACTCGCCAAGAACAAGCGCTACGATGCGGCCATCGGGGACTTCACGAAAGTCCTCGAATTGGAGCCGAAGAACGCCAAGGCCTATGCTTTGCGCGGCGAGACCAAGCTCTATGACCGGAAGCCGGACGAAGGGTACATCGACGTCAACATCGCACTCATCCTGGAGCCGAACGACCCGCAGGCGCTTCGCATAAGAGGCGACATCTTCCGCGAGCAGAACCGAACCGAGAATGCGGTCGCCGACTATCAGAAGGCAGCGTCGTTGGATCCATTCGACGATGAGGCGCGGGCCGCTCTGGAACGGCTTAAGGCGCCGGTTCCCCCCGACACCAGGAAGGCCTTGGGCGAGCCCGTCGCCGGCTGGATCATCACCGAGAAGTCTCCGGGGCGTTACGTGGCGACGAACGCCGACTATCGCGGCGTTACCGTACCCATGGAGATGTTCGGTGCAGGAAAGCCGAAGCTTCTGGCTTGGGACAAACTCAAGGGCGCCCAGTCGAACGTAGGGCTTCTGCGATACGACGCGGGGACACCGACCGGCGATGGCAGCTTCGAGTATGTCGCCGTCATCGACACAAGGAAGCAGGAGGTCCTGGCGATCGAGCCCGAGCGATGGGGCGACAAAGCGGCGACTTGGACATGGCAGACGGCCTCGCTTTCGGTCACGGACCCGGACGGGAATGTCAGCGAAGTGGCGTTGCGGCCGGAACGGACCCGGAGCGCGCCGGTGGCCCGGCGCCGGCGCGACGACGGCGTGGCTTCTTTGGGTTCGCACAACAGCAACCCCAGCGTCAGCAGCCTCGCCAGCGTGGCGCGCCACAGAGGTGGGCAAGGCGGGAGCCCGCTCGACTGGTTGTTCCGTTAATGGGCCGGCATACGTGCTGGCAGAGCGGCGCTTTCCGGGATAACACGTCAAGGATGACTCACTTTCTTGCCAGCGTCCGGAACGCGGCGGAGGCCGAACGCGTCCTCGCCGCGGGTGCCGATATCGTAGACCTCAAGGAGCCCGATGAAGGGGCGCTTGGCGCCGTCGCGCCAAGCGTGATCCGCGACTGCCTGAGAACGATCGGCGGCCGCAAGCCTGTCAGCGCGACCGTGGGCGATCTGCCAATGAACCCGGCAGCCGTCGCGGAGGCCGTGGCAGCAACCGCCGAGCTTGGCGTGGATACGGTCAAACTCGGGATTGCGGCGGAGGGCGATCCATGGGGCTGTTTCGATGCGCTGCGGAGCCTCAGCGCGCCAGCGGATTTGGTCCTGGTTTTCTTCGCCGATGTGCCGTCCGACGTTGACCCGACCGAAGCAGCCAAGGCGAGCGGCGCGTGCGGGGTGATGCTGGACACGGCCGGAAAGGGACGCGGATCGCTGACCGATCATATGACGTTGGACGAGATCGGGCGCTTCGTGGACCGGGCGCGCCAAGCGGAATTGCAGGTGGGTCTCGCCGGCTCGCTGCGGGCCCACCATGTACTGCCGCTGCTTGCGCTACGGCCTGACGTCATCGGCTTTCGAGGGGCTCTGTGCGAGCAGGGTGCGCGCGGTTTCAACCTCGATCCCAAAGCTTGCGCCGAGATCGGCCGGCTCGTGGCTGCCGGGCGCACGGCCCCGGAAGCCCGTTTCGAGGCGCGCCCAACCTCCGCGGTGTGCAGCATCAGCTCAGCCCGGCCGGGAGAGCTGGGCGGCGGCGAGGAGGAGACCGGAGCGCAGAATGGAACGAAGATTGGGACATGTGAGCACGGCGAGCGCCACCGGCGAGCCCTTGACCGTATTTTCGTGCACGACTACGTGCTCGAAGTGGAAATCGGCGTCCACCACAATGAGAAGGGTGTCACCCAGCGCGTCCGCTTTTCGGTCGACATCGACATCGCGTCGGATCCCACGACTCTCGACGACGATATCGACCGGACCCTGGACTACGACTACGTCATCAACGGCATCAAGGCGATCATCTCTGGCGGTCACATCAATCTCGTCGAGACTCTCGCCGAGGACGTCGCCCAGCATTGCATCTCTCATCCGCGTGCGGAGCGTGTGGAAGTGATGATCGAGAAACTCGACAAGGACCCGGGCGCGGTGGGCGTTCAGATCGTCCGGAGCAAGCAGGAGACCTAGACATGCGCGCAGCATTGCAGGCCTCCGCGACGGCTCTTCAGCCGACCGATTTGCCGCTGGCTGTGGTGAAGCTAGGCGGCAGCATCGTGCGTGGCGGCACGCTCGCTGGCTGGCTCGATGTCATCTCGGATGCGCAGCGTCCAATTGTTCTCGTTCCTGGCGGGGGCGCCCTGGCCGACGAAGTCCGGCATTGCCAGCGCCAATTGGGATTTGGGGATTCCACAGCCCACCGCATGGCGCTGTTGGCCATGGATCAGCTTGCCTGGGCGATCGCCGGCATGACACCGGGCTACGAGGTCGGCACGACGATCGAAGATCTCCGCAGCATCCATGAGCGCGGGCTGGTTGCCGTTTGGGCGCCGTCGGCCTTTCTCGCGGATCGGACGGATGTCGAAGCCACCTGGCGGTTGACCTCCGATAGCCTTGCGCTGTGGCTCGCGGGAAAACTCGGCGCTGCCTCGTGCTGTGTCGTGAAGTCGGCTCCGATTGCGCGTCGGCCGCTTAGTGCAGATGCGCTCCGCCATGACGGCGTTGTCGACGAGGCCTTTCCGGCCATGCTTCGCGAGACCGGCGTCTCCGCTGCGATGTTCGGACAAGGCGACGAGGGAGGTCTCGCCGCCTATCTTGCAGGCGAGAGCCCGGCGCCAAATCCGGTCACCGCGTGAGCGAGCCAGGCATGGCCGAAAAGATCCTGTTTGTGACCGGGCATCTCGCGAAACCGCGCTTGAAAGCGGTTCTCGAAGGCATGGATGCCGAGTTCGAGTGGCGCGTCGAGGATATCGGCGTCAAGGTCGCCGCGCTCATGACCGAAGACATCATCATGCGGCGTCTGGAAGATGCGCGGGGCGCCGACAAGATTTTGTTGCCGGGCCGCTGCCGGGGCGACCTGGAAAAGCTCTCCGCTCATTACGGCGTACCTGTCGAGCGCGGGCCAGACGAGGTGAAGGACATCCCGGTCTTTTTCGGCCGGGCGCGCCGGGCCTCCGACATGTCGAAATACGACATCAACATCTTCGCCGAGATCATCGATGCCACGGAAATGAGCGTCGAGGACATCCTCGCTCGTGCAGAGGACTACAGTTATCGCGGCGCGGACGTGATCGATCTCGGCTGTCTGCCGGATACGCCGTTCCCGCATCTCGAAGACACGGTGAAGGCGCTCAAGAAATATGGCTACAAGGTCAGCGTGGACTCGGCCGATCCCGACGAGCTCCTGCGTGGCGGACAAGCAGGGGCCGACTACCTGCTCAGTCTCGACGAGACGCGGCTGTACATCGCCGACGAGGTCTCATCAGTCCCCGTCCTGATCCCCGCAACTCATGGGGATATGGACTCTCTCTATCGTGCCATGGCGGTTCTGGATGAGAAGGGGCTGCCTTATCTCGCCGATCCGGTGCTCGACCCCATCAATTTCGGCTTCATGACCTCGCTGGGGCGCTATGCGCAATTGCGGCGTGAGCGGCCCGATGTGGACATCCTGCTAGGCACCGGCAATCTCACCGAACTCACCGAGGCCGACACCACGGGGATCACCGCGACGCTGATCGGCATTGCTTCGGAGCTGAACATCAAGAACGTGCTCGTGGTGCAGGTGAGCCCCCATACGCGTCGGACCTATGAGGAGCACGACGCGGCGCGGCGCTTGATGTTCGCCTCGCGCGCCGACGGCGAGTTGCCGAAGGGCTACACGGACGAGCTGCTGGGCCTGCACGCGAAGCGGCCGTTTCCGCTAACACCGGAGGAGATCGCCGAGAACGCGGCCGCCGTGCGGGACAGGAACTTCCGCATCGAGGTCGCCGAGGATGGCGTGCACATCTACAACCGCGATGGTCACCACGTGGCCGAGGACATCTTCGAGTTCTTTCCCAAACTTGACCTTGAGGGCGACGCGGGGCACGCCTTCTATTTGGCAGCCGAGCTGGCCAAGGCGGAGATCGCCTGGCGTCTCGGCAAGCGCTATGCCCAAGACGAGCCGCTCGATTGGGGCGTGGCCGCGGACAAGCCGAGTGATGACAGAACGCGCCTCAAAGAGGCGGGCCATACGCTGGCCATGAAGAAGAAACGGGAGGAGTCGTGATGTCGCTCGAGGTGCCGGCATGCCCATGATTCGCGAATGTATCGTCACCACGCTGAGCGACGAGGGGAAACTCCACATCGCGCCGCTCGGAATCATCGAGACGGGGAAGGGTGGGTCATTGCACCGTTCCGGCCCTCCACGACCCTCGACAATCTGAGGGCAACCCCCTTCGCCGTCGCGAGCTTCACCGACGATGTCTTGGTCTTTGCCGGCTGCCTCACCGGCAACAAGGACTGGCCGACACGGCCCGCCAGGCACATTCCGGGGGCATTCCTGGAAAACGCGCTGGCTCATCTCGAGCTCGCGGTGGAGCACGTGGAGGAGGACGACCTGCGCCCGCGCTTCCATTGCCGGATTGTGTACGAAGGCAATCACGAGCCGTTCAAGGGCTTCAACCGGGCGCAAGCCGCGGTGATCGAAACGGCTATCTTGGCCACCCGTCTCAAAATGCTGCCGCGGGAAAAGATCGAGACCGAACTGGCCTATCACCAGATCGCCGTCGAGAAGACGGCAGGGCCCCGCGAGCACGAAGCCTGGCGCATCCTCGTCGAGAAGATCGAGGACTTCTACAAGCACACTGAAACGGGCGACTAGGTCGCCTCGACCTCGGCGGCCATCGAAGTGAGTTTCGCAACGGTGTTCATGTTGCGCGCCGTGCCGTGAGCGGCGGCGGGTACCTTGAGTTTCGAGCGTCCCATACCGTCGGGGTAGTGGATGTAGATCTCGCGCTTCCCGAGGTGCAGGGCCTCGTTCTTCTGGCCGGACACAGCGTCTATGTCCCGCGCATTGGGTGCATCATCGAGGAAGAGGACCATGACCTTGTTTGACGATGCACCGGGGAAGGGGTTGTCCGCCAAGATCGCGGATAGCTCGTCCACGGTTCGCACCAGAACGGCGACGGGCTTGTCCGCATAGGCCTGAAGTGCCTCTTCGAGCTTGGCCTTCACGTCGGCCTCCTTGGCATCGCTCGAAAAGACGACATTGCCGGAGGCGATATAGGTGCGTGGGGAGGATAAACCTGCGCGTTCACACATCGTCACGAGATCGCGCATCGGCAACTTGCCGGTGCCGCCGACATTGACGGCGCGGAGCAGGGCGGCGAACGCTGTCATTGTCGCCGCCCTCTCTGAGCTTTAGGCGCGCGCCTTGGCCGGTTCGGTGAGGTACGAATTCACCGACGACAGCAACAGGTGATAGCGCGATCGACGATCTCTTCGAGCGACTGCGTGCGCGCGAAGATATTGTTGGCCTTGGCCATGAGCTCCTCCCGCGTCGGCAACTGCGGGACGTGAATATTCGCCAAGGCGTCGTGGGTGCGATCCTGCGCACGCGCCAGGGCGTCACGTACGGCGTCGAGTTCGACGCCGTTCAATGTGTTCGAGAGGGTGCTCGCAATGCGGGCGGAATTGAAGTGACCGGCAAGCTGCTCGGCCGCGCGGTTGATGACGCCGACGCCCAATCCATGCTCGTTCCGCACGACCTTCTTCGGCGGCATGCGCAGATCCCAGACGAGACCGACCCAGGACAGCGCCTTGAGGATGTAATAGGTCGGATCCCATTCGTACCAGCGGAAGCCCTGCCGCACGCTGCTCTGGAACGCGTGGTGATTGTTGTGCCAGCCTTCGCCCATGGTGAAGATGGCCAGGAGCCAGTTGTTGCGGGAGTCGTCGCCGGTCACATAGCGCTTCTTGCCGTGCACATGGGCCAGCGAGTTGATGCAGAACGTGCCGTGATAGACGGCCACCGTGCTCCAGAAGAACCCGACGAACAGCCCCGGCCAGCCGGCGATTAGGAAGCAGATCACGGCCAAAGCGACGGCCGGAACGAGCGGATATTTGTCGAGCCAGCGAAGCTCCGGATAGCGCATCAGGTCGGCAACCTTCTCCTCGTCGAAGTCGTCATGCTGCCTTGCGAAGATCCAGCCGAGGTGGCTGTAGATGAAGCCTTGCTGACGCGGGGAGTGAGTGTCGAGTTCGGTGTCCGAATGCAGATGGTGGTGCCGGTGCTTGGCGGCCCACCACAGGACGCTCTTCTGTGCGGTGCTTTGACACAGAACGGCCAGAACGAACTGAAACGCCCGGCTCGTGGAATATGCCCGGTGGGAGAAGAGGCGGTGATAGCCTGCGCCGATGGCGAAGATGCGGATCCAATACAGGGAGATGCCCAGGATGGCAGCCTCCCAGGTCACGCCCGACCAAATGGCGCCGAAACAGGCAAGATGTACCAATAAAAAGGGAATCGCCGACGGGTAGACGATATCGTCATGCACGTCGACGGGCTGGGTCTCACTTGCCATATTCGTCATAAATCCTTTGCGGTTCAATTCACTAACAGCGCGAAATGGTATCCGAGACTTTGAGAATCAAAGCCTTGCGCTATCTCAATGTGGGAAATGTCGCGCCCTCAAGCAAGCTGTGCCACGGCGGCGGCCGGTGCGCAACGGGAGACCATCTCTCGGGCCTCGTCGTCACAAGGAGTGAGGTCGGCGAAATCCCGATAGGGGCGCCCCAGCCGGCCGGCGAGGGCGACCGCCAAAAACCGCCCGCATCCGGCCCCGACGACGGGTGCTTCGGGGCCGAGTTCCTCGCGTTCGATCACCGCACGGGCGTCGGCCTCGATCTGGTCCAGGAGGCGCCGGCCCAGGAAATGGGCCAGAGCCCTCCAGGCCACGATGTCGGCATCCTCGGCATCGCGCCCCAGCATTCGGGCCAGGCGCGCGGCGCTCTCTTCCAAGTCCTTGCCCCGGTTGTCGGCGGACGGGAAGGGGTCGGCGTCCTCCGGCAACTCGCCGGTGAGGCGATAGACGTCGGCCATGGTGGCGAAGCGTTCGGCCGCGAGACCTTGCATCCGGCCCTTGAACGGGGCCTGGGAAGCGATCGCCATCACCGGCGTGCGGACGACACCGCGATAGATGAGTTCGCCTTCCGTCAGGCGGTCGCCGTCGGTGCGGCCGGCGGCGCAAGGGCGGCCTTCTTTGAATGGAATGAGATCCGTGGTCGTCGTGCCGACATCGACCAGGAGGCCGCTGTCTTCGACAGTCGCGGCGAGGGCGGCGCCGGCATGCCAGTTTGCCGAGGCGACATTCTGCCAGCCGGTAATGGCGCCATGCGCGTCCACAAACCCGTCGAGACTGTAGAAGCGGACCCCATCGCCGACCGACTTGCGCATCAAGCCGACGAGATAGGCGACGCCCTCGTAGCGGCTGGCGAAGACGTCGGAGAGCTCGCCGGTCATGGTGACGGCGTGGCTGGCATCGCTCTCGCCGATCAGGCCGAGGGCTTCCTCGACGGCAAGATCGAACTTACGCGGCTCGGCGAGGGCAGGGCAGGGAATCTGCGTCACGGACGCCACCCGGCCGTCCTCGACGCGGGCCAGCTTCACGTTGACGCCGCCCAAATCCCACCCAAAACACATGGCCATTGAGACCCCATTTCCTCAGACGTGATTTCCCAATAACTCAGTACTTACGACGTCATTTCCCCGGACGCCGATACGCGGCATGATAGCTACGAGATTCGAAAGACACATTCACCATGGCGCCGACATCCGAAATTCCCGGAAATCAGCCCACCGTCTCGTTCGCCGTCGTACCGGTGCTCGATCTGAAGGACGGTGGTGTGGTGCACGCGCGGGCGGGCAAACAGGCGCATGCGGGAAAGCGCGCGGATTACCGCCCGATTGCGACCCCGTTCGGGCCGCCGCACGACGCGCCGGCCATCGCCAGAGCGCTTCTCGGTATCACCTTCTCGCCCGTTCTGTACATTGCCGACCTCGACTCGATTTTGGGGCGCGGCAACAACTTCGAGCTCGTCCGGGCCCTCGCCGATGCGGTTCCCGAGACCGACCTCTGGATCGATGCGGGTTTCTCGAACCTGGACGATTGCGCATTTTGGCTGCCCCTCGGGGCGACGCTTGTCGTCGGCAGCGAGACCATCGGCAGCCTTGAGGACTGGAAGGCTATGTGCGGGAATTTCGGCCGCAATCTGGTCCTGTCCCTCGACTTCGACGAACAGGGCCTGCGGGGCCCGAAAGAGTTGATGAGCCAACCGGACCTCTGGCCCGAGCGAGTCATTCTGATGAGCCTTGGCCGCGTGGGGACCGAGACGGGTCCCGACCTCGATCTGTTGGGCAAGGCCATCGCGAGCGCCGGTGACCGGCATGTCTACGTGGCTGGCGGTATCGCGACCAAGGACGATGTGGCGACGGTCATGGAGGCCGGCGCGCACGGCGTCCTCGTGGCGACGGCGCTGCACTCGGGCGCCATCGGACAAAAAGAAATCGCCGCCCTCTGGGGAGGGCGGCGATCTTAAGTCTGACAAGCGGTCAACCCCGCGAATTAGAAACCAAGTTTCTTGAGCCACCGACGTATCGGGCCCGGCTCATCTTCGCCACCGGAGGTCGCCCGATCCGCAGCTTCTCCTGTTCAACCAGCGGCGAACGGGTGAGCGGCAGAGTCCTTCTTGGCGGTGACTTCCGAAGCCTTCGGCTCGCCAGCGACGGCGCGGGCGATAGCTTCCTTGGTCGCCTGATAGTTGAAGTCCTGGATCTTCTTGTCGTCCGCAGCTTCCCAGTGGATGAAGACGCCAACGCAGACATAAAGATCGTCAGCCTCGTCGGCCGGGATAACACCCTCGGCGACGGAGTCAGCAACGGCCTTGGCAACCGCGTACTGAGCGGGGCCAAACATCTGAACAGCCTGACGGGCGTCCTTGATGGTGACCTTGTTGTAGAGAATCGTAGCCGGCTTGCAGAGCAGGTTCGGAGCAACAACGGCGAGCAGTGTGGTGAAGCCGTCCTTGTTGTTCGTCAGCGCGTTGCAGAAGGCCGACTCGGCGGCGCTGCCACGCGGGCCGAGAATGAGATCGATATGGGCAACTTCGTTGCCATCGCCGACGAGCGACTCGCCGATGCATACACCAGTGATTTTGGCCATGAGGCCCCCTCCCTAGTACGTGAGACGTGATCAAAACAAAAAACAAAGGCGCCGCCGGAGACCCGGCAGAACCAACGGAAGAGCACAGGATGCGCTCCAGCGTTCGCAGCCCCACCTGGGGCTCCGCGAGGGTGAACATAAGGCCGGACCTGAAGGATGCAAGCCGATTGTTCGCCGTTCAGACCGATTTGGGCCGATTTCTTTACGGGAAGTTACCCGCCGATTAGGGCGCCCGCGAACACGGTTGCGACCGTAAGGTCCGCCGACGTCCCAGGATTCAGGCCGCGCTCCTTGAGCGAGGCATCGAATGCGGCCAAGGGAGCGGCCATTTCCTGGGGCATGTTCGTCTGGGAGAGCCCTGCTTCGATGGGCCGGGCCTCGTCCAGCACCTCACCGGCCGTATGCGTCCCGAATTTGCGCTCGATCAGCGTGTCGGGGATATGCGCGAGGAACCCGAGATACACGTAGGTCGTGACCCAAGGGACATCGCCCCACCGTTCCGACCCGCCCGCGCGCCATTTGAGGCCGAGATCGAAAATGTCGACGAAGTCGTGCGCATAGTTCCAGGCGATGCGGTCCTGAGATTGGGCGGCACGCATGGCGTCGAGCAACGTTATGTCCGGATCCGAAGCGACGTCGTGCTCCGGAGCCGTGCCAAGCCCGCCGGGCTCGGCCATCCGTATCGCGCGATAGGCGGCTCTGGCATCCGCCACAGTCAAGGATGTGAGGACCAGGGTCAGGGCCTGCCGCAGGCCCGTGCCCCCTGAGAGGAGTGCTGCCTGGGCGAGGGGGGCGGCGAGCAGAATGATGCCGAGATTGGTGTTGTGGCTGACGACACTGCGCGTGGCCTCGACCGCCGCTTCGATGCGTTCTCCAACGCTGAGCCCTGCGGCGCTAATGGCTGGTGCGGCAGCCGCCGCGCTTTTCTCGAAGTCTGCGACTTCCATGCGATGGCCGTCCGCATGGCGATGGACGTTTCCCGGCTTCAGGGCATCGAGTTCCGCCAGGCAGGCGTCATGGAAGGCAGTCGCGACGGCATCGCTGGTCAGCGCAGCGCTCACGCTTCACCCCGGGCGTTCCGAGTGCTTTCGGGCAAGGCCGCGGCGAGAAACGCATCGACGACAGTGTCGGACAATCTGAGACTTGTGACCCTCTGCAATCCGTTCCAAGCCGGCATTGAGTTGACCTCCAACACGAGGAAGCGTCCCATCGCGTCCTTGGATGATATCACGCCGGCGTAGTCGGCGCCGACGCAGCCTGCGGCCCGCACGGCGAGATCCGCAAGCTCCTGGCTGGCGATCGCGGGTTCCGCGCGCGCGCCGAGCTTGATGTTGGTGATCCAGTCCTCGCCGTGCCGGATCATCGAGGCGACAACACGCCCGCCGCAAACGAACAAGCGCCAATCCTGGTGGTGTTCCTGGGCAGGCGGGACGAACTCCTGCAAATAGTAGACGCCATCGACGGCCTCGGGAGGCGACAGATCGTCCGCCGTTTCGAGCAAACGGATGCCTTTGCCCTGCGCCCCGAAGAGCGGCTTCTCGACCGGCCTTGTGGCCTTCCGATGCCAGGCGCGACACGAGTTCTTCCGCGGTTGCGCGGTCGACGCCTGCAAAGGTGCGCGGGGTCGGCAGGCCGGCCTCTGCACGAGAAACGTGGTCGTCGATTTGTCGACGCAGCGTTCGATGGCGCGGGCATCGTTCCACACCGTGACGCCGAGCTCTCGCAAGGCATGCAGCAGGCCGAGATAAAGCGTCACCTGTTCGAAGCTGCCGCCCGGAATAAAACGGACGAAGGCGCCGCGCGGGCAATGATCTCCAAGTCCGGGGATCGACAGGCCCGTGGCCGTCTCGGTGGAAAAGCCGCACTGGGCGAGGGGCGCGATCACGGGCCGGATGCCCCGCCGCTCGAAGCGCGCCGCAGGCTCTTGCCGTGCCAGTCCCGTCCATCGCCGAACAGGACGATGGACGGTGTTATGGGCATTTCGTGAGTCATCGCCCCTCGATTGTCTCTTACGAGAACGACCGATTGAGGACGGCCTCATCGATGGCGCCGCCTTCAAAGCTCTTGCCGGTCGACAGGCACGTCACCGTCACCTTGGCCGGGCTGAAGAGCATGGGGTCGATCTGATAGAAGTCGCCTTTGACGGCCGCGAAGATTTCGGCGAACGGCTTGCCGTAGTCTTTCGAATTCTTGCTCGGCAGTTCCTCGGCGAGTTTCTTGGCCGCCGCCTCGTCGCCTTCCACATAGAGCTGCGCCCGGCCGCCATAAATGATGGCGTCGTTGGTGCGGCCCATGGCTTCCACGAAGCCGGGGACCGGCGGCGGGATCGGCACGGTCGCCATGCCGTCGACAATGTTCTCGAGCGGGAAATGCAACTCATGGGCTTTGTGAAGCGCGACTTCCAAGCTGCGACCGGCCACTTGAACCGAGCCCGCAAGGCTCGATGTCGGCGCGAACAGGAAGGTGAGCTTCTCCGGCGGCAAGCCGCAGGCCTTGGCTACGTCCTCGACGAGCGCGGCCGGGGGTGCGTTGTCGGCCTCGAGCACGAGGGTCGCAGTCTCCGCCTTGTCGCGATAGTCGAGTTCCTTGAAGAGCGGCTCCGACGAGCCCATCGCGCGGGCCGGACCCGAGCCCAGCATGTAGAAATCTTTGCCGTCGGCATCCTTGCCCGAGATGCTCCAGCCCGCATATTGAGAGCCGAGGCAGGCGAGAACCGGCTGGCTCGTGTGGACGGAGATCAGGAAGGGCCATTTGTCGCTGGTGCTGGCTGTCTCGAAGGACACGACGCCAAGGCCGGCGAGGCAAATCTCGGTGAGGCGACGCCCCGCTTCGAGGCCACCTACCGATTCCACGCCGCAGTCGATCAGCGTTTCCCCCAGAGAGCCTTTGGATACGCCAACCCGCAAGGCGTCGGCATTGTCGATCAGGTCGCGCACCAGCGGGGCGACCTGAGTATTCAAGCTTGGTTTTGTCATAGGTTCCTTCGTTTTCGCGGGGCCGTCTTTTTTTTGCGCATGTCAGTCCCGGACCCGTCGCTCGTCGACCGGTCCGTTATGGGCGGAGAATCGATCCGTGTACGATGGATTCTCGGCCACGTTCAATGCCGCCAGAAGCTCTCTGGCACGCATTTGAACGAGGTTGCGAGCCTCATCCCCCGATTCCGCCCGCGCCAGTAAAGTGCATATCGGGCGCTCTTTGTCGATCTGTTCCGCGGGTTTAGGCAAATCGGCGGCCCCGTCCGGCCACGCCATCGCTTGGGGAATCGTGAGGGCTTCGGGCGCAAAGACAATCACGGATGCGGCAGCACTTTCGAAGGCCGGAGTTTGGGCCGGAAGTCGATTGTGCAGTGCGGCGTCCACATGGATGTCCATCAGCGGGAGCGCCGTACTCGCGAAGATATCGAGTGTTGCGCCGGGCCGTGGATTGATCTCGAGCAAGAGCGGCGCATCGCCATCGAGCAGGAAATCGGCGCTGTTCAGACCCTTCAACCGGAACTCTGTGGTCACCCGCGCGACGATCTCGCCCATGTGTTCGGCGGCCTCGGCCCCAAGCAGTGCCGGCTGCGCAGCGCCGCCATAGCGCCATGGCCTGCCGGGGGCCGGTGCCCCCCATTGCTCGCTGAAGCCAAGAACGGCCGCCTGCGTTTCGTCGCTGGCGAATAAGGCCGAGACTGACCGTCCGGAGACAAGTCTTTGAAAATACGCATTACTTGCGGCTGGCCGGTCGCGGGCCGGTGCGATGTGGCTGCCGCCGGCGCCGCCCGGTCGCTTGGCAACCCAGCCCTCGGGATCGGGCGGGGGCTCAAGGCGGGTGTCGGGGTGCGAAATGGCCATCCGTGTCAGCACCGCGAAAAAGCGCCCCGGATCGTTGATTGCGGAGACAGTAGCGGCCTCGTTGCCGAGGAGCATCCACCGCGCCGCGATTCTATCCAGAAGCTCGGGCCGGTCTTCGAAACCCGAGCCATAGACTAGGCCCAGCGGCGGGGAGGGCGCCTCCGCACAAAGGGCGTCCAGGACAGGCTCCAGAGACTCCCACTGAAAACCCCGCGCCATATCGCCGGGCACTTTTCGCGCCGTATGGGCGAGCGCCTGCGTGTCGAGGTCGGCGAAGAAGTCCGCGACCAGCGGCACGTAGCCCGCATCGGCTGCGGCGCGGGCCAGCGCGCGGCCTGAGACCGCGACGATGAGGAGCGAACCGCGCGCGGGCTCCGACAATTTAGGAGGTGAGCTCCTGAGCCAATCGATAAGCGGCGCGGAAGTCGAGATAGACGGGCTTTTCGGCTCGATCATCTCTTTGAACATGCCGATCTCGGTCTTGTACTTGATGTCGCCGATCGCCAGCGCGCCGATGCCGACAGCGCCGTCCGCACCCTCGACAGGAACGCCGTTGTCCTGAATGCCGACACCTTCGATACCGAGCGGCGGAACGGCGTTCACATCGGCGACGACTTTGAGGTTCTTGGCGGGCTTGAACTGCTCGAGGCCCAGGATCTGACGCCCGGCGGGACCGGCGGAGAAGATGACGTCGGCGCTCTGCGCGAGTTCTTCTTTCTGTTCCTCGGTGGTGCCGTCGGCGTAGCCGAGATCGACGTTGAAGCGGTCATTGGCTTCCATGGTGAGACGGCGCACGCGCTCCGGGCCGTCATAGCCGACGAGAAACGCCTTGGCCCCGTCCATGGATGCAATGACAGCGGAGGCGAAGGCAACCACGCCCGTGCCGCCATAGACGATGACGCGCTTGTCCTTGAAGTCGGTCTTGAAGGTCTTCTTGAGGGCCGTCTTGGCGCAGGCCACCATGGCTGCGGCCGTCGTGAACGATCCGGCCGGATCGGCAAACACCGATACCTCGAACGGGGGCACCATGGCCTTCTTGGCCTTGTCCATCATGTCGAGCGACTCGATGGCGCGCTTACCACCGATGAAGACGGCCTGGCGTTTGATGCCCTCGGGACTGCGGGAGAAGATGGCGTCCTGCACGAGGCCGTAAATGTCCTCGATCGTGGCGTTTGTATAGGGAATGGCGTGATCGTAGCCGGCGTCGATTCCCATGTTGATGTCGAACGGGCTCATATATTTGAGCGGCGTGATCATGTGCAGAATACGTGGCGGGGCCATCGCTGCCATCTCCCCAGACTTGATGCGGCCTGCGCGCTTCTCCACGCGCTCGGCCGGGTGTGTTGCTCTTATGACTTCCGCTTTAGCACATCGGGCGCGGCTGCAAAGAACCTCAAACGTCCGTTGAGCCCAGATTTCTGGCCGAGGTCAGGTGCGGGGACGTGATCTCGGCGCCTTCGTTGCGCCCCTTGGCGATCACCAGTTCCAGGTCGGAGCCACCGTCGTGAGCGTCCGCGACCTCGGTGGCGATGGCGAGCAGCCGTTCCGCTTCGGCTTGCGAATCGGCAAAGGCAAAGCCTGTCGGCCCCCACGAACTCTGACCGAGCCCGGTCACGCCGTCTGCCCGCAAGGCTTCGAGGACCGCGCCGACGCGCGGGCTGGTGAAGATGCCGCCTTGGCTCGGCGCGAAATAGTCGCCCATCCGCGCCTGCAGGTATCCGACCTCCTCGCAAAAGACGTCGAAATTCTCGTTCTGGAGCGCCGGCAAGGCGCGTTCCAGGACCCGTTCCTCCAGAGCCGCCCGCGCATCCTCGGAATAGGCGGGCGCAGTCTCGAAGGCCGCCACCTCGTCCGCACCGTCGAGGCCCTTAGATTGCGGATCGAAGATCAGCAAAGCGCGCCAATGCTCAGGGAAGGGGACTCGTGCCACGAGCCGCGGCAGAGCCCCTTCGCGAGGCCCGCTATCGAGGACCGCACCGCCAGCCTCGAACGTCGCGATGCCAATCCCGGAGCGCGCGCCCCGTCCGAGGATGTCCGCGATCGCGGGCGCGGATAGATCCAGCCCTTCCAGCGCCCCGAAGGCGGCGCCGACCGCAAGCGCGAGCTGCGTGCCGGAGCCGAGCCCGGCATGCGAGGGGATCGCCTCCGTGACGTCCAAGCGATAGGCGTGGTCGATGCTGTAGGCCTCCGCGATCTTGCCCAGATAGCGCGCCGCACGTTGCGCCTCCGGCCCGGTAACCAGGATGTCGCGTGCGCGCTGCAGGGTCAGCCGCGTCCACGGTCGGTCGAGCGACAGCCCGAAACTGCCGAAGGGCCGCGCCGTCCGCCCGCTGGGGTCGAAGAACCCGAAATGCAGACGCGCCGTCGTGGCGACCGACACGGCCGGGTCGCGGGTTTCGTCATGGTTCTCGGTCTGGGACTGGGACAACTCAGGTAACGTCGTTTCCATAAGGGCCGGGATTTCTTGGGCACCACAACTTGACCACTAGAACATGCCGTTCGAGTTGGCCGAACTTTCCGGCGCAACTTGAAGGACGTCCCAGTGCTCGACAACCTTCCCGGCATCGTCCAGCCGGAAAATGTCGATGCCAATCCAGTCCTGATCGCCGGGCCATTCCTGAAGACAATGCAAGACCACGAAATTCCCCTCCGCCAGGATCCGCTTGAAGGTCACGCGCTTGCCGGGATAGCGGCGCTGCATTTCCTCAAAGTACTCGATAAACCCGTCCTTCCCATCCTTCACGTGTGGGTTGTGCTGGATATAGGTGTCTCCAACATAACGCGCGACCGCCTCGGCGGGCCGGCACTGGTTGAAGGCCAGGTCATAGAAGGCCGTCGCGGTCTCTTTATTGCGTTCAATATCGGGCATACGCGTTCCCTTCGAACAGCCTCCATTGATCGGCTCGAGGCCCGCCGATATGCTCAGCGTGGCTACAATTTGATGAGCGGCGCAAGGTTCCCGATGTTGCGGCGCACTGTTTCAAAAGAAGAGAGCGATGGCAACGAAAGAGCGCAGCTACAGCGAGGCAGAGGTCGAGGAACGTCTGAAAGAAGAGCTTCCTCATTGGTATCTCGAAGACGGCTGGATTCGCCGCAAGTACAAGACCAACAGCTGGAAGGGCACGCTGATGGTGATCAACACCATTGGCCATCTGTCCGAAGCGGCTTGGCACCACCCGGACATCACCGCGTCTTACGCCTGGGTCGAAGTGCGGCTGATGAACCATGCGGCAAAAGGAATCACCGACAAGGACTTCGAACTGGCCAAGAAAATCGAGGATGTCGTGCACTGGCAGCCCGGTGCCGAGGGCGGTTCCCTGGAGGGGACACCTGAGGACGACATGCGGTTCTCCTACATCAAATACGACAAGCCCAAGAGCTAACCGTTGAGCTAGCCGTTCTCTCGCGTGCTTAGTCCGTAGGCAATGCTGTCTTCGCGCGCCGATCGATCTCGATCTGGCGATGCCCAACAGCAAATTTGTCGTCGAACCGGACTGGCTGCGCTTGCGCCCGCGGGGCCACCTGTTTATCTCTGTAGCCGATTCAAGAAGAAGCGCCTGGGAGGACAACGAGTTTGGACAGCACGCTCCAACGTGCAGCGGATTTACTCGCACAGGCACGTTTCCCGGTCTTCGGCGGTCTCTTTACCGACGTGAATGGCGCTACGGCGGCGCTGGCTCTGGCACAGAAACTCGGCGGTGTGGTCGACCATGCCGCGAGTGAAGGCACGTCGCGCGCGGCGCGCGTGATGCGCGAGACCGGCTCGACTCCGGCGAGCTTCGGCGAGGTTCGCAATCGCGCCGACACCGTCGTTCTGATTGGCGACGGCCCGCGCGAGCGCGATGCCGATCTCCTGGAAAAACTGTTTCCGGCCAAGAACCTGCCGCGCCCCGGCGACAACAAGCGCGAACTGATTGTTGTCGGCACAAAGAAGGGCAAGACGCCTGCAGGCATTCGCACCACCGAGATCGACGGCAAGAACCCGCTGCCGGAGCTTGTGGCGTTGCTGGGAGCCGCGACACGCGAGATGCCGTTTGAGATGCGCGACGCGGCGCTTGGCAAGAAAGTCCTCTCGGCCGGACAAAGGCTGCGGGAGTCGGCGTTCGTCGTGTTCGTCTACGATCCGGCCGAGCTCGAAGAGCCGGTCATGCATACGGTGCTCGAAACCGTTCGCTATCTCGTCAAGACGACCCGCGCGTCCACGCTTGCGATGTCCGCGCCCGGCAACGGCGACGGCGTGAATCTCTGTTCCATCTGGACCTGTGCTTTGCCGGTACGGACGAGCTTCGCGGGGGAGATCCCTGAAAACAACATGTGGGCGTTCGAGACGGAGCGCCTGCTCAAGAGCGGTGAGGCCGATGCCCTCGTCTGGATCGACGCTTTGGACGGTGCCGAGGCAGCGCCGCCGACGCGGGCCTTTCGGGGCGTCCCGTCCGTCGTGCTGTCGTCGAAGCCCGTGAAGGCGGGCCGCGACGATATAGTGATCGAAGTGGGCGCCGCCGCCGCCGACCACGATGCCGCGCTATACCTGCCGCCCATCGCAGGCATTGGCGTGGTCAAGGCCAAGTCCGCAAAGTCCGACAAGCCAACCGTGGCGGACGTGTTGAATAAGATCGGTATGCTGATCGACGAAAAGGGAGCCGCTTGATGCTCATCCAGCTTAAGGGCGGCCGCGTCATCGATCCCGCGAACAATCGCGATTCCGTGGGCGATGTCTATCTGGAGAACGGCCGCGTCGTTGCAGCGCCGGAGGGTCGCGAGCCTGACGAAGTCCATGACGTTTCCGGCAAGATCGTCATGGCGGGCGCGATCGACGTGCACTCGCACATCGCCGGTACCAATGTGACGCTCGGCCGTCAGTTGATGCCCGAGCTGCCGCTCATTGCCGCCTCGGAAGGTCAACCCTTCGGTCCGTCTCCTGCGGCCTGGGGCTCGTACGCGACGGGCATCCGCTACGCGGAGATGGGCTACACCACGGTGATCGAGCCGGCGATGATCCCGACCCATGCGATTCAGGCCCACAAGGAAATGGCTGCGATTCCGATCATCGACGTTGCGGGCTTGGTGGTGCTCGGGAATGACGACTACACGCTCAACCTGCTTCGTAAAGGCGACGTCAAGAGCGACGAGCTGAAGGATTACGTCGCCTGGACGTTGGCGCACTCGAAGGCGCTCGGCCTCAAGGTGATCAACGCCGGCGGCTCCGAGGCTTTCAAGTTCAATGCGCGCACGTTCGATCTCGATGAGCAGGTGCCCGAATACGGCGTGACCTCGCGCGGCATCGTCGAAGCGATGCAGCAAGTCATCGCCGATCTGGGCGTACCGCATCCCCCTCACGTCCATACGAACAATCTTGGGATCGCCGGCAACGTGGAGACGGCCGTGGCGACGCTGAAAGCGACTGGAGGACACCCGATCCATCTGGCGCATATCCAGTTCTACGGCTACGGCAAGGAAGGCGATAAGGGCTTCTCGTCCGGCGCGCCGCAGCTCATGGAAGCGATCAACAAGCACAAGAAGGCGACTGTTGACGTGGGCCAGGTGATGTTCGGTCAAACCATCACGATTTCCGGCGACGTGCTGCGCCAGTTCGACGGGCGCCGCGCCGCAAACCCGAAAAAGTGGGTGATCAACCAGGCCGAAGGGAACGGCACGGGCGTGGTGCCGTACAATTACAAGAAGAAGAGCTTCGTCAACGCCCTGCAATGGGCCATCGGCCTCGAGATATTCCTGCTGGCTGAGGATCCGTGGCGGGTCCTGTTCTCGACCGATCATCCCAACGGTGCGCTCTTCACGCGCTATCCGGAGATCTTCCATCTGTTGATGGACCGCAAGGAGCGCTCGCGCTGGTTCGACGCGCTGCCGGAGGCCTCGCGCCAGGTATCGGGGCTGGCCGGCATTTCGCGCGAGATCACCTTGTCGGAATTGGCAATCATGACGCGGGCTGCGCCGGCGAAATTGTTGGGCCTGACCGACCGCGGTCATTTGGCGCCGGGCGCGATCGCCGATGTCGCCGTCTACACCGAGCAGAAGAACAAGACGAAGATGTTTGCCGCCGCCGACCTCGTCTTCAAGTCCGGCAAGCTCGTCGTGCGGAAGGGCACGGTCGTCGATGTCAGCTGGGGCCGCTGCTACCACGTGGATCCCGGTTTCGACCGTCAGATCGAAAAGCGCGTGCGTTCCTTCTACGACACCTATTATGGCGCCGACCCGTCATGGTTCGGCGTGACCGAAACCGTTCCCGATCGTCCCGATCGGTTCGCGACCATTCGTTGTGCGAGCTGACATGCCAGAGCTGAAAGTCAAAGGCGTCACCATTGTCGAGACGTTCGCGGAAGCCTTCCCCATGGTGGGCACGCGCGTCATCATCACCGCGCCGACCGCCGAGTGGGCCATGATCTCCGCCCGCACCATGACAGGCTTCGCCACTTCGGTGATCGCTTGCGGCGCGGAAGGCGGGATCGAGCGCACGTTGTCGAAGTCCGAGACGCCCGACGGGCGCCCTGGCGTGGCCGTGCTGCTGTTCACCATGGACGCGAACATGCTGCAGACGCAGCTGCGCAACCGGGTAGGGCAGTGCGTTCTGACCAGCCCGGGCTCTGCGTGCTACGCGGGGCTCAAGGGCGAGAAGAGCCTGAAACTCGGCTCCTCCTTGCGCTTCTTCGGTGACGGCTGGCAAATGTCGAAAGTCATCGGCGGACGCCGCTACTGGCGCATTCCCGTCATGGGCGGCGAGTTCGTCTGCGAGGAAAAGACCGGGATGACGACCAAGGCGGTGGGCGGCGGCAACCTTCTCGTTGTCGGCAAATCCCACAAGGCAGTGCTCGCGGCTTGCACCCGAGCGGTCAAGGCCATGGCCGACGTGCCGGATGTCATCACACCGTTTCCCGGCGGCATCGTTCGGTCTGGGTCGAAGGTCGGCTCCAAATACGCGGGCCAGATCGCGTCAACCAATCACGCTTATGCGCCGGGACTGAAATGGCATGCGGATTCGGAGCTGCCGCCGAGCGCCGAAGCGGTCTTGGAGATCGTGATCGACGGGCTGACGGCGGACGCGGTCCATGAAGCCATGCATGAGGGCCTCCATGCGATTGCCAAGGGTGGCGCGCGCGAGGGCATTACCCACATCACGGCCGGCAACTACGGCGGCAACCTCGGGCCCCATCACTTCCATCTTAAGGAGATTGTCGGGTGAGCGCGCTTAGTTTCGAGCTCAAGGGACGGCCTGAGCAACGGCTCGACCTGTCGTCGTTGGTGCCAAGCCGTCTCGACGGGCTGAACCGTAAACAGATCGAGGCGTTGTCGGTCGCGACGACGCGGGAGACTCTGACGGTGGGCGACGCCTTCAAGGTGAAAGGCAGGGACGTCCAGAACCTTCACTTTGTAGGAACCGACGATCGCTGCGACAAGATCGGCGCCAAGCTCGCCGGCGGCGAGATCGTGGTCGACGGTGATGTCGGTATGCTGCTCGGCGCGCAGATGAAGCGCGGCAAGATCGCGGTGGACGGCAGCGCCGGCGTTTCCGTCGGGGCGAGCATGTCCGGCGGTGAAATCAGTGTACGGCGCGACGTGGGCGACCAGGCCGGCGGAGTCGCCTTCGGTGACACCTTCGGCATGAAGGGCGGGTTCATTTCCATCGGCGGCGACGCGGGATCGCTTCTGGGCGAGCGTCTGCGCCGCGGACTCATCGTGGTCGGCGGCAAGGCGGGCGACTACGCTGGCGGTCGGATGGTTGCCGGCACGCTTCTGCTTCGCGGCGGCGCGGGCCGCTACGCAGGCTATGGCAACCGCCGCGGCAGTCTGATCTTCGCCGACAAGCCGCGCCACCTCATGCCGACCTATGTGGACAGCGGTGTCATGGAGTTCGACTACCTGCGCCTGCTGGAGACCTGGCTGCGCGAGCAGGGCATGCGGATTCGCCTGGGCGGCCGCGCCCGCAGGCTCATGGGCGATATGGCTGTTCTCGGCAAAGGGGAAATGTTGATCCTCGAATAGGGCCGGGCGCCCCGCGCCGGCGGGCACTTGACGCCGGATGGACGCTTCCCCTTTATGCTGGGCGTTTAAGCTGGGTCGCCTTGCACTTTTCCATGACGTCTTCGCCCTTCGTTCTTCTTGATGACAGTCTCACCTCCGGTGAGCGCAGCCTGCTCTTCGAGCAGGCCGAGGAGATCGTCTGCGTCGACAGACCGGAGGACGTTTATTCCGGGCTTCGGCGCATTTCCGATGGGCTGGCGCGCGGTCTCCATGCGGCCGGTTATTTCTCCTATGAGCTCGGCTATTGCCTCGAGCCGAAACTGGCCGGGCTGATCCCTGCGAACCGCGCTGTGCCGCTTTTCTGGGTGGGCCTCTACGGTGAACCCAAACGGATGGGGGACGAGGCTGTCCGGCACTGGCTCGGTGAGCGCGGTGGGGCGGGGCACGCCAAAATCTCGAATTTGGAGCTGTCCTGGACCCGGGAGGAGTACGGGCGCGCGTTCCGGACCGTTCAGGACTACATCGCCGCCGGCGATGTCTACCAGATCAACCTCACGCAGAAATATCTGTTCGACTTCGAGGGCGATCCGACCGCGCTCTACGCGGCGCTGCGCCGGCGCCAACTCGTCGCCTATGGAGCGCTGATCGAAACGCCGGACCTTGCCGTTCTCTCGCTCTCGCCGGAGTTGTTCTTCCGCCGCGAGAACCAACAGCTCTCCACGCGGCCCATGAAGGGCACCGCTCCGAGAGGCCGGACCCCGCGTGAGGATGCGCGCCTCAAGACCTGGCTCGCCATGGACGAGAAGCAGCGCGCCGAGAATCTCATGATCGTGGATCTCCTACGCAACGATCTCGCGCGGGTCTCGCGTATCGGCTCGGTGGAGGTAACCGACCTGTTCACGGTCGAAACCTATCGCACCGTGCACCAGATGACCTCGGGGATTACGTCCGAGCTACGCTCGGACATGGAGCTTGCCGATATGCTCCGCGCATTGTTTCCCTGCGGGTCCATTACCGGCGCGCCGAAGGTGCGGGCCATGGAGATCATCCGCGAAGTCGAGAAGGAGCCGCGCGGCATCTATACCGGTGCCATCGGAACGATCGCGCCCTCCGGCGAGTGCCAGTTCAACGTGGCCATTCGCACGGCGGTTCTATCGGGCGGGAGGGGCGAGATGGGAATCGGCGGCGGCATCGTCGCCGATTCGAAGGAAGACTCCGAGCACGCGGAATGCCTGCTCAAGGCGCAGTTCCTGACCGAGTCCGGCGGCCCGTTCGAGCTGATCGAAACGCTGCGATGGCAGAGCGAGCGCGGCTACCACCTTCTCGAGCGGCACCTCTTGCGCCTCCAGGCGTCCGCGGCCCATTTCGGCTACCGCTACGACCGGAAGTCCGTCGTCTCGGCTTTGGATGCGGAAGCCGCCAAGATCACGTCGCCCGTGGCCATGGTGCGTCTGCTGTTGTTCGAGGACGGGACAGTGCAGGTCAGCTCGCGGGAGATCGAGTTGCCGACCAAGGACACGGTGTGGCGGTTCGTCATCTCGGACCAGCGCGTCGATGAGACGGACCCGTTCTTCTACCACAAGACCACGCGGCGCCAGTTCTACGATGGGGAGATGGAACGGCAGAAGGAGCTCACCGGGTGCGATGAAGTCGTCTTCCTCAATAAGCGCGGTGAGCTGACGGAAGGCACGCGGACAAATCTCTTCGTCGAAAGGGATGGGCGCTTGTTCACGCCCGCGCTCCGCTGCGGACTCCTGCCCGGCACGTTGCGGGAGGAACTCCTCGACCTTCCGCGCGCCGCCGCTAGCGAAGCCGTACTGACCGAGGCCGACCTCAAGCAGGCCGATCGCGTCTATCTCGGCAATTCGGTTCGGGGGCTGGTTCGAGCCGAGCTTTTGCAGGCTCCCGGGACTCCGGACCCGGACCGTTTGGGCTGACCGCCCGCTGGGCTGCCGAAAGGAACAACACGCAACCCCAAAAAGAAAATGCCCAGATCCGAAGATCTGGGCGCTTTCCCGGTGTGCGCTCTGCGATGCACTCCCCTCGCAGTCCGTTCAGGACGCCTGATATCAGGTCGTCTTGGAACTCTTGTCGTCCGCGCCGTCCTTGGTCCGTTCCGTCTGAACCTTCTCGGCGGCCTTGCCGAACGATGCGGCGATCTCGGACCATGCCCGCAGAAAACCGTTGCCTACTTCCTGGGCTCCCTGCCGAAGCGGTTCGGCGCGGTCCCAAAGTTCGCGGGCCTTGTCCTTGGCCATGGCGGCGGACTTCTTACTCGATTCGGTCAACGAGGCTTGCGTCTGATCGGCTTGGTCGAGCGCCATCTTCTGCAGCTCTTCAATTTGGGCAGCAGTCGTATTGCGATAGGCGTTGGCGCGGCTCAGCACATCCTGGAAGCGCAATTCCATATTGCCGAGAACGGTTTCGCCGAGGGCGCCGGCGTGATCGCGTAGGGCCTTAACCTGGTCGCCGAGTGTTTCCAGGTCGTGCTGCAGGTCATTCCACTCTTTGTCGGCCAGTGCGGCTTTCTCAGTCTTCGCTGTGTTGTCTGTCATGTTTATCTTCTCAGTCTCTTGGACATCATCGGTCATGGCGGGTCTCTTGAGGCTTGGACGAAGAATCAAGTGTCAGTGTGGTCGTAGCGCAATCAAGTGACGATAGGACAATTCCCCGCAATTCCTTGGTCTGGAAGACCAACTTGGCCTTTACAGCAAGACCTGCCGCTTTAGGGGCGGTACGGTCGATCCTGAACCGGGGCCTCGTTCGGAGCCTCCAGGGTGTTTCCGGTGAGGCTTACACATTTGGTCTGTCGGGCCAGACATCAAGGGGGCGGTGATGATTTGAAGGTCACCTGTTGTAGCCTGCGGGGTGTGCAGCCGGGGCAGGGACGAGCCCAGGCTTCACGCGGCGCAGCGCGGGGAACGGCGTTTCAAATCATTTCGGGGGACCAATGCTAGGACAGATTCTCAGCGCGCTGCTTCCAGCGATCATCACCATCATGCTCGGCTACTTCGCCGCCTGGCATCACGATTTCTCGCAAGACGAGGTGCCGACGCTCAACCGTATGGTGATGACCTATGCCCTGCCGTTGGCCTTGTTCGTCGGTGTGTTCGGTGCTGGACGCGCGGATTTGCTGGGCAGTGTTCCGCTCCTGATTTTCCTCCTCGCCGCGATCGTCGGCACATACGTATTCGTGCTTCTGGTTGCCATTTTCCTTTTTCGTCATCCGCCGGGCTTGAGCGCCCTTCGTGCGTTGATGGCGTCGGGGCCGAGCACGGCTTTCGTTGGCGTTCCCGTCCTGGGCTACCTCTACGGTGCGACCGCGAACATTCCCATTGCGGTCGCAGTATCATCATCGTGATCTTCCTCCTCCCGGCCACGCTCGTCTATTGGAACTCGATGCGGCGCGGGGCCAACAGGCACTGGCAGGGGCGGACGGGGCGTCAACGGCGCCGGCGCATCGCGTCGATATTCCGGGAACGATCATGAAGTCGCTCAAACAGCCGATCGTTTGGCTTCCGAGCGCAGGGGTCCTCATGGTGCTTCTCGGCGTCGACCTCCCGCAAGTCGTCGACCAGTCCTTGTCGCTGCTCGGACATTCCTCGTCGGGCGTAGCCTTGTTCGCGTCGGGGATCATCCTTGCCGGCTACAAGGTGAAGCTCAGCGTGCCCGTTCTAAGTCTCGTGTTCATCAAGAACGTGCTGCAACCGGCGCTGGTCTGCCTGGGAATGCTGGCGCTGGGCTTTGAAAATCCGATTCTGGGCCAAACCGTCGTGACGACGGCGCTGCCTGCGGTCGCGCTCGTGGTAATGCTGGCAGTGCAGTTCCGCACGGCCATTCCGGAGGCCGCGTCGGCGCTGCTGATCAGCACGTTCGGCTCGTTGCTGACGATCAGCCTGTTTATTTGGATTATAGGCTAGGCGCTTCGGGAGGCAGGCACGGTGTCGGTGCCGACCAGGTCGGACGGGCCGTCTTCGTCGGCATCGATGTTCAGTGATTCAGCGATCCGCCGGCGGGCGCGATTGACGCGGCTCTTGATCGTGCCGACGGCGCACCCGGAAATTTCCGCGGCTTCCTCGTAAGAAAATCCGGCCGCGCCGACCAGGACGAGGGCCTCACGTTGATCGTCGGGAAGCTCCGCCAGTGCCTCCTCGAAGTCGCGCATGTCCATATGGCCGTGCTGCTCGGGGATCGACGAGAGCTTCGCCGCGTAAGCGCCATCGACGTCCTCGACCTCGCGCTTCTTCTTGCGGCGTTCCGAAAAATACGTGTTCCGGAGAATCGTGAAGAGCCAGGCCTTGAGGTTCGTTCCCTCCTGGAACGACGACAGGTTGTTCCACGCCTTGTAGAGCGTCTCCTGCACGAGGTCGTCGGCCCGTTCGCGGTCGCCGCAGAGCGACACGGCGAAGGCCCGCAGGCTGCCGATTTGGGCCACGAGTGCGTCTTTGAGGCCCGGTGAAACGGTCTCTGGCAAGTTACTTCTCTCCGCTGTCGTCGAGATCCTTGAGAAGCCTCAAAAGGTGCTCGGGAACCGGTTCCTCGGCGACAGAATCGAACATCGCTCGAACCTGCCGGCCGATATGGGCTTGGAGGGCGGGGGACATACTTGCATCCGGCTGGGCCGCAGGCTCGACGATGCCATCGTCTGGCCGCTGGGTGCTCTTACTGGCGTCGACAGACATGCGCCTTTGAGCCTTGTCCTTATCGTCTTCGGTCACAACGGTTCCTTATCGGTACGATCAGCACGCCGATTGTAACCGATAACCGCTGTACATCTGCACCGGAAAAACCCGCAATCCTTCAATCGGTTCCAAGCTCAAGACGATTTTGCCAAAGTTTCGTGGCAGCTTTTTGCCTGGCAGCGATCCAGCGCATTGTTTCTTTCGCCTCCGTGTGTGAGACAATGGGCGGTCGATTGGCCAGTATCTCAGGCTCTTTTGGGGATCACCGTTCCATGCAGTTGTCTCAGACCATCGCGCCGCATTTGCCGTTGCTCAGGCGCTTCGCGCGTGCCCTCGCTGGCTCCCAGACAGCGGGTGACGCCTATGTCGCGGCGACCTTACAGGTCTTGGCGGAGGATCCGTCCCTGTTCGACAACGGTCTCGATCCCCGGGTCGCGCTCTACCGTACATTCGTCAGCATGTGGAATTCCGTCGGACTGAATCTCAAGACCGAGGTTTTCGACCGGGGAGACTCGCCGGTCGACCGCCAGCTGGAACAGATCACACCGCTGGCCCGGCAGGCCTTCGTGCTTTGCTCGGTAGAAGGATTTTCGGTCGACGAGACCGCCGACATCCTCAACACCACGCCCAGCAATGTCCAGGCGCTGTTGGACGATGCCGGCCGGGAGATTGCGGCGCAGGTCGCAACCGACGTGCTCATCATCGAGGACGAGCCGATGATCGCCATGGACCTCGAGGCGATCGTGGAGGGGCTGGGGCACCAGGTGGCGGGGGTCGCCCGGACCCATGCCGAGGCGGTCGATGCGGCGTCGAGCAAGAAGCCGGGATTGGTTCTCGCCGATATTCAGCTTGCCGACGGCAGTTCGGGGCTTGACGCGGTCAATGAGATTTTGGGCTCGTTCGAGGTGCCGGTGATCTTCATCACGGCCTATCCGGACCGGCTGCTCACGGGCGAGCGTCCCGAGCCGGCCTTCCTGATCACCAAGCCCTATCAACCCGATACGGTGAAGGCGATCGTCTCTCAGGCGCTGTTCTTCGAGCAGCACGCCAAACGCAAGAGCTGATTAGTAGCGGCGACGCGTATTGACGTCTCGCGGCGCTAAATCTTGCCGAGGAACTTCAGCACGAGCAGCAAGACGATGATCAAACCTACGAGACCAGCCGGGAACGCGCCCCAGGCGCGGCTATAGGGCCAGGCCGGTAATACGGCGAGCAAAACCGCGACCAGGATGATGAGGAGAATTGTCGAGCCCATTTCGTCTCTCTGAGCGTGGTTCTTCGCGATGACCCTCGGGATCGCGCCGACCATAGACTATTTTCCGTATGGCGCTAGGCTTCGGCGGTCCGCAATTATCCGCCTGACTGGCGAAACCGATTGCCGGTCCCCACGTTTCCGTAGGGACAGTGCCCGCTCGAGGCGCAGGAAGGATTAGACGTGATCAATCCAAATCCCATCCTTGTTGTGGAGGACGAGTTTCTCATTGCACTCGATATCGTGGCGGCCCTCGAGAATGCGGGGCTGGCGGTCGTTGGTCCCGCGAGCACGGTCAGCGATGCGTTGAGCGCGATCCAGAGCCGTCCATTACGCGGCGCTCTGCTCGATGCGCATCTTGGCGGTGAATCCGCCAGCCGTATCGCGGATGTCCTGGCAACGCGCGGGCTGCCGTTTGCCTTTGTCAGCGGTTATGGGCGCGAGAGCCTGCCGCCGGCTCACAATGCGGCGCCTCTGGTTCGAAAGCCGTTCACGGACCAGGAGATCCTCGCGGCGGTCGCCGGGTTTTGACAACCGCGCCGTGCAACAATTCGGGTGGTGATGCGTTTGGCGTAGGCGCAGTCGCGGGTGGAACTTGGCGCGGACGAACGGCGGGTAGGATCACAGATGTTGCTGACCTGGGCGATAATTTTTGCGGTCGTGGCGCTGATTGCCGGCGTGTTCGGTTTCGGCGGGGTCGCATCGGCGGCGGCCGGTGTCGCACGGGTCCTGTTCTTCATCTTCCTCCTTGTGTTCCTGGTCACGCTGATCGCGGCACTCGTTTAGCCGGGGCAGATACGCGGGTCTTTCTGTGAGCGGCGCATTCTCTATGCAGGCGCATATGACCATGGCTTCGGGGACGGTTCTCACCGTGGTCGGTGTTCTCTTGGCCTGCGGGCTGCTGATCTACCTCCTTGTCGCGCGCAAGAACGGGCAGACGCGCGAGGCCGCCAGGCAACAGCTGGAAGACGACCTCGAGCGGCGCACGCAGGAACTGGCCGAGGCGGAAAAGCAGTTCGGGGTCGAGCGATCCGCCAGCGAACAGCAGCTTCGGCTTCTGCTCCGTGAACTGACGCACCGGTCCAAGAATCTTCTGGCCGTGATCCAGGCCATTGCCCGCCAGACGGCTCGGCAGACGGCCACCGTCGACGAATTTCTCGACCGGTTCGGCGCACGGCTCCACGGGATCGGGATGTCCCACGACCTTCTCGTCGCGGACGACTGGCATGGAGCCTCGTTGCGCATGCTGGTGGAACAGCAGCTGGAACAGCATATGGATGGCCCCGGCAAACAGGTCACGATCGAGGGCGAGGACGTCGTGCTGAAGCCCGAAGCCGTTCACAACCTTGGCATGGCGTTGCACGAGCTGACCGCGAATGCGGAGAAATACGGCTCGCTATCGAAGCCGGAAGGCGCAGTACATGTGGGCTGGCAGGTCTGCGAGGACGAGAAAGCCTCAAGCTGGTCTGGGCCGAAAGCGGCGGCCCGGACGTGGAGACGCCGTCCAGTTCGGGTTTCGGGCGCGCGATGATCGAGAACATTGTCGGCCAAGCCCTTGCCGGCAAAGTCGCTTTGTCCTTCCCGGTCGAGGGCGTGCGCTGTGAGATCGTGATTCCGGCCTCCCACATCACCTCGCGGGGGTAGGGCGCTTCGGCCCTTATTTCGGCCCCTCATCCGGGGCCCCCGATAAAGCGCTCGTGAACAGCTGTGCGCCGAAGTTGAATTGAAGGTCGGCCGGCAATCCTTAGATTCTAGTCATATCCATTGGCTTTGACGATCACGACAGCCGCCAATGGGGAAGGAGCCATGATGGTATCGCGACGACAGATTCTACTCGGCACCGCCGGCGTTGCGGCGGCTGCGGCTGGCGGCGCGGTTCTGCTGCGCGGGCATGGTTCGCCGGCGACCGCCGCTGCGGACGGCAAATTCGAGATTACGAAAACACCGGAGGAGTGGCGCAAGATACTGACGCCCGAGCAATACGCGGTGTTGCGCGAGGAGGACACCGAGGCGCGCTGGACCAGCCCGCTGAACAAGGAGAAGCGGCAAGGGACGTTTGTCTGCGCCGGGTGCGACCTCCCGGTCTTCAAGTCGGAAACCAAATTCGAATCCGGCACTGGCTGGCCGAGCTTCTACGCGCCGATCGAAGGCAATGTCGGGGTTCAGCAGGACTTTAGTTGGGGCATGTCGCGCGACGAAGTGCATTGCCGCCGCTGTGGCGGGCATCTCGGTCATGTCTTCAATGATGGGCCGAAACCCACCGGTTTGCGCTACTGCATCAACGGCGTTTCGCTCAAGTTCGTACCGGCTTAGAGCCACCTATTCTTTTTTCCTCCCTGACCGACTGCGGCGTGGCTTCGTTCGAGGCCGCGCCGATTCTTTTTGCGATTGGGGCTGCGGTTTTCGGGAACCAAGCCTAAAGGTGCACGTTCTGATCCCGTGGCGGGGTCTGTAATGCGTACCCCGCTCGCCGTACGGGTAATACGGGGGTGAGGGAGTCGGGCTCGGCTCCCCCCGCTCGTACTCAGGTCGGCAGCGTCGGAAGACGCACCATGTCCCGCCACGCCCCATCCTCTCATTTGGTTTCAATGGGTTCGCGCTATGTCAGGTAGCGCGCGAGACCGACAGGCCATTCCGTCATCAAACCGCTCGCCCCGCCGTGCTACTCGGCGAGCGTGAACGGCCTGATCACCGACAATTCCGTTTCCCTTTGCCGGACCGCGCCAAGAAAGTAGGATCGGCGCATGAGTTTCACGGAAATGGAAATGCGACGTCTTCGTCATGAGCGCCCGCACGGGCGGCGACAGGCGCTAGGGCGCTTGCCGGGGCCTGTTTGGGCCGCGCTCTGCCTGCCGCTTCTCCTTGCCGGGTGCGACGGGGGCAACGCCAAGCTGGACCAAGCCTCCAAGCAGCAGGTCGAAGTCGCCAGTGCGGCGTCCGCCGAGATCCCGCTCGTCGAGGAGTTTGTGGGCCAGACGGCGGCGGTCAAGCTCGTCGACGTTCGCGCCAAGGTCCAAGGCTATTTGACGGAACGGCCGTTCACTGAAGGGGCCGACGTCAAAAAGGGCGACGTGCTGTTCGTGATCGACCAGCGGCCGTTTCAAGCCGAGGTAGATCAGAACAAGGCAGAGCTCGAGCAGAACCAGGGGCGGCTGGATTTCGCGAAGGAACAGCTTACGCGCTACGAGAAGCTGAAAGACGAAGGCACGGCATCGGTCCAAAAGTACGAATCCACGCGTGCCGAAGCCATCGAGGCGGCAGGCGAGTTGGCGGCCAGTCAGGCGGCGCTGCAGAACGCCAAGCTCAATTTGGATTATGCAACCGTCACCGCGCCGATCGACGGACGCGTGAGCAACACGCTCGTCAATATCGGCAACCTCGTAAGCGCGGAAGAGACGCTGCTTACGACGCTCGTGCAACTCGATCCGATCTATGTCTATTTCAGCCCGAGCGAAGAAGACTATCAGAAGATGGTACCGTTCCAGGCGAAGGGCCCGCTGAAGGTTTCCATGGTGCTGACGTCCGGCACGGAGTTCCCCTATCAAGGCGCCGTCGACTTCGTGGACAACCAAGTCGATCCCAATACCGGCACCATCAAGATGCGTGCGGTGATCCCCAATCCCGACAAGACCCAGCGGCCCGGTCAGTTCGTGACGGCGAAGGTCACGCTTGCGGACAAGCACCAAGTCCTCCTGATCCCGGCGAAGGCCGTGGCCCAGGACGAGGGCGGGCACTACGTCTACGTGGTCGGCAAGGACGACAAGGTGAACCGGCAGAGCGTCACGATCGGCCCTGAATACGAGTCGAGCTACGTCATCGAGAAGGGCGTCAAGCCGGGCGACCGGGTCGTCATAACGGGCCTACAGAAGGTCCATGCGGGCGCGCAGGTCGAGATTGTGACGCCGGGAACCAAGGCCTCCGGAAAGACGGGGGCGGACAAACAGGATGCTCAGGCCTCTGACGGTTGAGAGGGTTGAGCATGTCTGGTCCGTAGCCGTTCGACCAGCACGTAGAAGACCGGGACCACGAACAGGCTCAGGATGGTCGCGGCGAACATGCCGCCGAACACCGCCGTGCCGAGCGAGTGCCGCGCGCTCGATCCCGCACCCGTACTGAACACCAGGGGCGTCACGCCGAGGATGAAGGCGAACGCGGTCATCAGGATCGGCCGCAACCGGATCCGTGCCGCTTCGATTGCAGCCTCCTTCGATGGATAGCCTTCGGCGCGGCGGCGGCGGGCGAACTCGACGATAAGAATGGCGTTCTTGCTCGCCAAGCCGATGAGCATGATGAGACCGATCTGGCAGTAAAGGTCGTTGCTCAATCCGCGTAAGGCCTGTGCGCCGAGAGCGCCCAGCATAGCGAGCGGTACCGCGAGGATCACGACGAACGGCATGGACCAGCTCTCGTACTGCGCGGCGAGGCACAGGAAGACCATGAGAAGGGCCAGGACGAAGATGTACGGCAGCACGTTCCCGGCTTTGATTTCCTGATAGGCGTTGCCGGTCCACTCATAGCCCATGGTGTTCGGCAGGACGTCCGCCGCCACGGCTTCCATGGCCTGGATGGCTTGATTAGAGCTGTAGCCGGGCGCCTGCGATCCGTTGATCGGCGCCGACCTGAAGAGGTTGTAGTGGCTGATATTGCGGGCGCTGACCTCCGCGTTCAGGGTGACAAGCCCGTTCAAGGGGATCATGTCGCCTTTGTCGTTTCTCACATAAATCTTCGAAACGTCCGTGGTCAGCGCGCGGGCATCCTTCTCCGCCTGCAGATAGACGCGGTAGACGCGGCCGAATTTGTTGAAGTCGTTCACGTAGTAGCCGCCGAGATAGACCTGCAGCGCCGTGAAGACCTCATTGAGGGAGACGCCTTGGCTGAGAACCTTGTTGCGGTCGACGTCGATCCGGTAACCGGGAGTCCGCGCGGAGAACGTCGTGAACAAGCCCTGGAGTTCGGGGCGCTTTGACGCCTCAGCGATGAAGGCCTGGGTCACGCTCTCAAGTTCGGTCAACGTACCGCCGCCATAGTCCTGGAGTTCGAACTGGAATCCCCCCGTCGCGCTGAGCCCCGGGATTGACGGCGGATTGACCGCGTCGACCTCCGCTTCGGCAAACGTAGCGAACTTGGCATTCAGTGTCGGAAGGATGTGCGTCAGGAGCTGCTCGTCGGCGGCTTTGCGCTCGTCCCAGGGTTTGAGGATGGCGAACAGCGATGCCGTGTTGGGCGCCGAGTTCGAGTTGAGCAGGCTGAAGCCGCCAAACGCAATCACATGCGACACCCCCGGCGTCGCCATCAGGTCTTTCTCGACCTGCTCCATGACCTTTTGTGTGCGCTGGAGCGAGGTTCCTTCGGGCGTTTGCAGGAGCACGATGAAGTAGCCTTGATCCTCCGGCGGGACGAAGCCCGTCGGCACCGTCTTGAAGAGATAGCCCGTGACAAGCAGGGCCACGAGGAACAAGACGACCACCACCACCCAGCCCTTGATCAGGATCCCGACGAGCCGCTCGTAGCCCTCGTTGAGCCGCGTAAAGCCCTTGTCGAACCACGCAAACAGCTTGTGTTTCTTCTTGGCCTCGTTTTTGAGCAGCACGGCACAAAGCGCGGGACTCAAGGTCAGCGAGTTGAACGCAGAGATCGCGACGGCGAAAGCGATCGTCAGGGCGAACTGCTTGTAGAGCCCGCCCGTGATCCCCGGTGTGAAAGCAACGGGGACAAAGACGGCCATGAGAACCAGCGACGTTGCGACGATGGGCCCCGTGACCTGTTTCATGGCCTCGTTGGCGGCCTGATGGACCTCCATGGTCTTGCTCTCGAGGTTTCGCGCGACGTTCTCGACGACGACGATGGCGTCGTCGACGACCAGACCGACCGCAAGCACCATGCCGAACAGCGTCAGCGTGTTGATCGAGAAACCGACAGCAAGGAGCGCGGCGAGTGTTCCTATGAGGCACACCGGGATCGTCACGACCGGAATAAGCGTGGTGCGAAGCCCGTGCAGGAACATGAAGATGACGAAGACGACCAGGGCGATGGCAAAGCCGAGCGTCGTCAGCACTTCCTTGATCGACGCCCGGATGAAGCGGGTCGTGTCGTAGATGATCTCATACTCGAGGCCTTCGGGAAACCGCTCGGACAGCCGCGCCATCTCCGCCTCGACCTCATCCGCAAGGTCTATGGCATTGGCGTCGGGAAGCTGGAAGATCCCGAAGGGCAGGGCGGGCTGGCCGTCGACATTGGCCGTCTCGTCGTAGACTTCGGTGCCCAGTTCCACTCGGCCGATGTCCTTGATCCGCACGATGCGTCCGTCGGACTCGGCGCGGACGATGATGTCGCCGAACTCTTCGGCCGTCTGCAGTCGTCCCAGCGTCGACAAGGTGAACTGGAACACCTGTCCCTCCGGGGCCGGCTGTTGCCCGAGGGCGCCGGCGGCCACAACCTGGTTCTGGTCGGAAACGGCCTTGGTTACGTCCTCGGCGGTCACGCCGAGGCTCGCCATCTTCTGGGGATCGAGCCAGATGCGCATGGCGAATGTGCGCTCGCCGAACATCTGCACCTCGCCGACGCCGGGAATGCGTTTCATGACGTCGAGGATGTGGATCGTGATGTAGTTGCTGATGAACAGCGTGTCGTAGCGGTCGTCGGGCGAATACAGGTTCGGCGCGAGCGTGATGTCGCTCGACTGCTTCGTCACGGTGACGCCGGCCTGGACGACTTCGTCGGGCAGTTGGGACGATGCGATTTCGACGTTGTTCTGAACATCGACCGCGGCGATATCGAGATCGTACCCGGTCTCGAACGTGACCGTGATCGTCGACGTGCCGTCATCGGAACTGACCGAAGACATATAGACCATGCCTTCGACACCGTTGATCTGTTCTTCGAGAGGCGTGGTGACGCTGTCCTCGACCGCGCGGGCGTTGGCGCCCGTGAACATCGCGGACACCACGACCGTGGGCGGCGCGATGGGGGGATATTGGCCGATTGGCAGGAATGGCATGGAAACGGCGCCCAGCACGACGATCACGATCGCAAGGACAGTCGCAAAGATCGGCCGGCTGATGAAAAACGCGCTCAAGACCATGCTCCCCCGGCGCGCCGTCGGGCTGCGCCGTCACGCACCGTGGCCAACGCATGGCCTGAAGTGATCGCCCCACGCGACCATAACGTGATGGGCGCGGGTTATCAGATGAAAAAGTCGGAAGGTAGGATGATATTCTCTGCCCAGAGTCGACTTGCTGCCAAGGGTCTGCTTGTGGCGGCTATTGTCGCGTCGGGAGCAGCATGCGCGCACCACGCCGAACATCGGCCGCATCGGAGACGACGGCATCGAGTTGCCGGCCACTGCTGATGCATTGGACATGCCCGAGGCACGTCAGGGTCAATCGGCCAGACCTCTAGAGGTCACGTTCGGCTTGGGTATTCTCTTGAAGTTCAAAGATCGGCTGCGTGCCGTGCCCGATTGGCGGAAGTGGCGCGAAAGTAGCGCGCTCTTCGTCTGCAACAGGCTCCAAGATCCGAACTCGGATTACGGCGAATACAGCCAGAACGATGTGGATGGCTGCAGTAAACACAAATAGCGCCGCAATTCCTGCTTTCGAGATGAGGACTCCAGCGAACAGAGGACCGGCGGCCGCGCCGATGCCGAAAGCCATGAGCAGGCGACTACTCACCTTGACGAAATTCCCTGGATCGGCCCTGTCATTCACGTGGGCCGTACAAAGTGGATAGACGGTAAGAGCCGCCGCTCCCCAGACGGCGCCAACACCGATGAGCATGGCATCCAACGGTCCGCGATAGAGTAAAAACAACGACGCGGTCGCTGCGGAGACCAAAGACACTCCGGCGATCACCCAGCGCCGATCTAAGTGATCCGAGAGTGTGCCTATTGGCCACTGACTCAACGCACCGCCAAGAACGGCAGCAGACATGAACAGACTGACTCCCAGGCTCGAGTCGCTCCGCGCCTGCGCGAATACCGGCCCGAACGTCCAGAAGGCGCCGTTGGCAAGACCGGCAGCAAGACAGCCAACCAGACCAACCGGAGCCGTGCGGTAAAGCTTGACGAGATGTACGCCCGCTGGCGCGGGAACCGTAGGGACCGCGCCGGTCGTCAGGGCCACGGGCACGAGTGAAACCGAGATCGCAATCGACGCCAGGGCGAAAAGAGAAAACGCGGTGGGCGAGTCCACGGAAAATAGAAGGTTCCCGCCGACTATGCCGAACCAGCCCGCAACCATGTAGAGACCGAAGACCCGCCCGCGTGTCTCTGAACCGACCTGATCGTTCAACCAGCTCTCCACGACCATGAAGAGTCCGGCAAAGCAGAAGCCGACGACGGCTCGTAAGATCAGCCAGGTCAAAGGTGTGACGGCCAGAACGAAGACAAGTGTTCCGCTCGCGGCTATCGCGGCGACGGCGGCGAACGAGCGAATATGTCCGACGCGGGATATCAAAGCCGGCAGGAGCAGGCAGCCGGCGATGAAACCCACGTAGTAAAGCGTGCCCAGCCCTCCGATCAGGGTGACCGAGAACCCCGCCAATTCTCCACCGATGGGTATCAGGATGTTGAGCAAGCCGCTGCCGAGGGACAACAAGACAGTGGCCAGCAGCAGATAGTGCAACGAGGCGCTTGAAGTGTCTGCGCCGGCTCGTTCGTCATGCATGTGTGATCACAGTTTCTACGGGATGCGCAGCGCGTTCCTGGCGATGGCGGCAATGAGGAAGCCTGGCTCCATGCTCTCCAGACTGCCTCTCGGTGCCACATATGCGTCGCCAAGAAAAGGAATTCGTCTCCGACTTTTTTGCTTGCAGGCCCACCCGCACGCACGGTCCCGGAGCCGCACACTGTTCGCACCGGGGCCATGCATCGCGGCGTTGCCGAACGGTGCGAGAGGCGAATCTTTTGGAGTGAGGTGGCTCCCCGGGCCGGACTCGAACCAGCGACCCAGCGGTTAACAGCCGCTTGCTCTACCAACTGAGCTACCGGGGATCAGGGCAGGGCGGTCAGTCTCGCGCCGTGCCGAAGCGCTAGATAGCAAAACGATGACGTGCTTTCCAGCGCTTTACGCGCCAGCGACAAACGGACCTTGGTGATAGTTGCCGCGCGCGCCGGGAGGTCTTATCTCCGGCATCGGCCCGGTTCAAGTCGAATTGGGCAATTTCTCAACCAGGCGGCTGGGCTCGCACGCTCCGCCAAGGAACCGGCACGTCAAAGCATGGCCCCCAAAGTCCGCATTTTCGACCATCACATTCATCTGCCGAAATCCAAGCCCATGCGAATCGGATTGGGGACGATTCTCGTTGGCGGCGGCCTTTTGGGCTTCCTGCCTGTCCTCGGCTTCTGGATGATTCCCTTGGGGTTCCTGGTTCTGTCCGTGGATCTACCGGCCGTGCGCCGGTGGCGGCGTCAGCTCACGGTGTGGTGGAGCCGGCGCAAGGACGAGAAGCAAAATGTCGATGGAACAAAACCTTAGGCACTAGCGCCCGCAGGTTGTTGGAGGCCACGCCCGGAATCGAACCGGGGTATACGGATTTGCAGTCCGCTGCGTCACCACTCCGCCACGTGGCCATCGGGCTGGACTTTCTAGCGAAGTTATCGCGCGTGTCCAGCAACTCTTTGGTTTGGAATACAACCCCACAGCTTAATCGGAAGTAACGGCCCATGGGGCGCCGCGGTGATAGAAAACGCGCGCCTGTGCCGGGTCAAGTGCGCTATGCAGCGGATGATGGCTCGCACGCCGTCGTCGGGCGGCGAATCATGGACAAAAAATGTCGGCCTGCGCGGCGTATGGCCACTGTTGCGTCGATCCCACAGTGCATTGAGTTTTTTGGGGAAATGGGATGAGTCGAGCCCTTCCTGGGTATCTTTTGCCGGTTGGGTTGCTGTAGTGTGGGGCAGGTCAGCGGTCGGGGCTTCGTTGACCATTGGGAGCAGGACAAAGCGTGTTTGGTTTGCAGGGCAGGTGGCAGTCGTTACGCTGCGCGGCACGGTCGTCGCGTCATGGCGTCTTTGCGCTCAGCGTTTGGCTTGTCGTCGGCTTGCTATCGACGCCCGCCGCCGCCGAGTCATTGGAACAGGCGCTTGCCGACGCCTATCTTCTCAATCCGGTGCTAAATGCCGAACGTGCGCGGTTACGCGCGATCGATGAGCAAGTTGCACTGGCCAAGTCCGGTCTGCGTCCGACGATCACCGGTTCCGGATCGACCGCTTACAACAACCAGAACAGCAATCTGAGGGGCAGGGCGAACGTACTCTCCTCCTTCGGCGGAGGCATTGGGTCGAGCGGCGTGACGCATCCTCATGGCTACGCCCTGACGCTCTCGCAGCTGCTGTTCGGCGGCTTTCAGAATTTGAACGCCATCCGCGAGGCCAAGTCCCTCGTGCAGGCGCAGCGGGAGACCCTTCGCCAGGTCGAGCAAACGGTGCTCCTCGACGCCGCGACTGCCTATGTGAACGTGGTTCGCGACCAGGCGGTGGTGCGCCTTCGCGAGAACGACGTGCGCGTGCTGACCGAGCAGTTGAAGGCGACGCGCGACCGATTTGATGTGGGCGAGGTCACGAGGACCGATGTGGCCCAAGCCGAAGCACGGCGGTCTGAAGCGTTGGCGACTTTGGCATCCGCTCAGGCCAACCTGAAGATCAGCCGGGCGACGTACGAGCAGGTGATCGGTCATCCGCCGGGCACCCTGATGGCGCCGCCGTCGATCCGTCATCTGCTTCCGAACTCGCTCGATGAAGCCATGACCCTCGGAGACGGTGAAAATCCGGTCATCCTGACGGCCGTGTACAACGAAGAGTCATCGCTCTTCGCCGTCGAGCGGATCATGGGTGAATTGCTTCCCTCAGTCTCTCTCGAGGCCCAATACGAGAAGGCGTTCGACCAGAGCAGCACGATCAGCGATATCGAGACCACGTCCGTCACCGGGCGCCTCAGCGTCCCGCTCTATCAGGGCGGCGGCGTCTCGGCCCGAGTGCGCCAGGCGAAAGAGACCAACAACCAGTTGAAGCGCGAGGTCGAGAATGCGCGCCTTAGCGTCCATGCGGACGTCATCTCCAACTGGGGTATTCTGCAGTCGTCGGGGCCGGCGATCCGTTCCGCCGAGGCCGCCGTTGGTGCCAACAAGATCGCCCTTACGGGCGTTCGCGAGGAAGAAAAGGTCGGCCAGCGCACCACGCTGGATGTCTTGGACGCCCAGCGGGAACTCCTCAACTCCCAGATCGGCCTTGTTTCGGCGCTCCGCGACCGCGTTGTTGCCGAGTATTCGCTGTATAGCGCAATCGGCCGGATGGATGCCCAAACACTGGGACTTTCAGTGCCTTACTACGATCCGTTCGAGCACTACGAGATCATCAAGAATAAGCTCTGGGGCCTGGCGCCGCCCGAGCCGCCACTGGCCGATAACTGAACAAATCCCCAGCCCCAACGTTAACTATAGACCTCAATGTCCGTGCCAACCGAAGACGTGGCCGTTAGCATTGTGTTAAGTTATTGATTGGGATTGGCCCTGGTGGATTTCCGCCGGGCAGTATCAGTTTGAGAGGCGGCAAGGGATTAAGTAATGAGCAGCACCGAGCGCGCTCCTGAACCGACGATGGAAGACATTCTTGCTTCCATCCGCCGGATCATCACCGACGATGACACAGGCAAGGCTCCGGCCGATAAGGCCGCTGCCCAGTCCGAAGACGAGGGGCTTGAGGGCGAAGCCGACAACCAGATCATCGACGACATCGCCCGTGTTCTGACTTCCGGCGGCGACGCACCGGCCAATGAAGACGAGGAGATCATGGATCTCACCGGCGAACTGGGCGGTCTGGAGCTTGTCGAGGAGGAGCCCGAAGAGCTTCCTGAGGCAGTCGAAGTGGTCGATACGACACCCGAGTTCGTGGATTCGATCGAGGACACCGAGGAACTCCTGGCGCTGGACGATGCCCAGGGTGACGTTCTCGAGCCCGATCTCCTCGAGCCCGATGTGCCTGAAGCGGCCGTCGAGATTGTCGAGACGGTAGAGGTATTCGAAACGGTCGAAATTGCCGAGTTGGCCGAGCCCGAGGAAATGGAGCTTCCGGTGGAGGAGACGGCTGCGCCCGAGATGCCACCGATGGCGCCGCCACCGCTCCCGGAGCCTGTTGCCGAAGCAGCCCCCGAGGCCCCCAAATTGTCGGCCAGCGAGGAGCCGCAACCGCGCTTGAGCGCGCCATTGCGGCACTCAAGGCCGGACAGTCACCGACGCCGGCCCCGGCGCCCATGCCGAGTTTCACTGCCCCGGCGCCAGCCGAACCGGAAGCCGAAGAGCCGACGACCGGCGTTATCCCGCTTCCCACCGAGATTCCGATGGCCGTTCCGATGGAAACGCCGGAACCGGAGACGGAGACGCACCTCGATCCCGACGTTGATTCCGTTTTGGAAATGGCGGAGGACGCGGCCGAGGAGGAACTGCCTGCCGAGGACGAGTTTGTCCTGATGGACGCCGAATCCGAGGTCACGATGGTTCTCGAAGAGGCAGAGCCCGAGCAGGAGACGGAGAGTGCGCCGTTCTGGCCGCCTCAGGATGCTGAGCCGGCAGAGCCAGCTCCGGCGCCGGTCTTCGCGCCAACAGTCGCCGAGGTTGTGCAGGAAACTGTCGCGGTCGCCACCAACGGCGCCGTCCCGCACGAGACGCCTGGGGGCAAGTCGTTGGAGGACAGCATCAAAGAGATGCTTCGTCCGATGCTGCGCGAGTGGCTCAACGAGAACATGCCGCGCATGATCCGTGAGGAACTGGACTCGGACGCGCTGCAACGCGGACAGGACTGATCCGCGTCCAAACCTGGGCAGACCGTCGCGTCGGCACAGACGATCATTGACAGCATGGAAGCAGCGGTCGTAGGACCCGCAGGCGCAGTTTTTCGCCCGGTACCACGGTGCCGGGCGGTTCTTTAGAACCTTACGTAGCCAGGCGTCCACGACCATCCATGCTCGACAAGACATACCAACCGAAAAATTTTGAAGGCCCCGTTTACGAAGGCGTGGGAGCGCGCGCGCGCATTCGCCGCAGGCGCGGCGATCGCGAGGACGCGCGGCCGTTCGCGGTCGTCATTCCGCCGCCGAACGTCACGGGGTCGCTCCATATGGGGCACGCCCTCAACAACACGCTGCAGGATGTTCTGGTCCGGTTCGAGCGCATGCGCGGGCGCGACGTCCTGTGGCAGCCAGGGACCGACCACGCCGGCATCGCCACGCAAATGGTCGTGGAGCGCCAGCTCATGGAGCGGCAGGAGCCTAATCGGCGGGCCCTGGGCCGCGAGAAGTTCATCGAGCGCATCTGGCAGTGGAAGGAAGAGTCCGGCAACACGATCATCGGCCAGCTCAAGCGGCTGGGCTGCTCGTGCGACTGGTCGCGTCAGCGCTTCACCATGGACGAAGGCCTGTCCAAGGCCGTTCGGAAGGTCTTCGTGGAGCTCCATGCCGCCGGCTTGATCTACAAGGACAAGCGCTTGGTGAACTGGGACCCGCAGCTCCTGACGGCGATCTCCGATCTTGAGGTCGAGCAGGTCGAGAGCAAGGGCCATCTGTGGCATCTGCGCTATCCGATCGAAGGCATGACCTTCGATCCGGAAGATCCATCGACTTTCATCGTCGTCGCCACGACCCGTCCCGAAACCATGCTGGGCGACACCGCCGTCGCGGTCCATCCGGACGATGAGCGCTATAAGCACCTCGTCGGCAAGAACGTCATCCTGCCGGTGGTGGGGCGCCGCATCCCGATCGTTGCGGACGAGTACTCGGACCCGGAGAAGGGCTCGGGCGCGGTGAAGATCACGCCGGCGCACGACTTCAACGACTTCGAGGTCGGCAAGCGCCACGGCCTGCCCATGATCAACGTCCTGAGCAAGGACGCGCGTCTCGATATCGGTCCGGAGACCGACTTCATGCTCGGCGTCGAGATGCGCCCCAGCTCGAAACCAAGGTTCTCGAGTGGAAACGGCGTGTTCCGGTTCGCCGCGCGGACCATGATCGTCGAGTGCATGGAGAACCACGACTATCTCGAGAAGATCGAGCCCCACGTTCATGCGGTGCCGCATGGCGACCGCTCCGGCGCGGTCATCGAACCCTTCCTGACCGATCAGTGGTATGTGGACGCGGCGACGCTCGCCAAGCCCGCCATCGAGGCGGTCCGCAGCGGACGCACGACCTTTGCGCCGAAGAACTGGGAGTCGACCTACTTCCATTGGATGGAGAACATCCAGCCCTGGTGCATCTCGCGTCAGCTTTGGTGGGGTCACCAGATCCCTGCGTGGTATGGCCCGGACGGCGAAGTCTTCGTTGCCGAAAACGAATCTGGCGCCAAGGCCTTGGCGAAGGCGCATTACGGCAAGGATGAAGTTCTCACGCGCGACGAAGACGTGCTGGACACGTGGTTCTCCTCGGCGCTGTGGCCTTTCTCGACCCTTGGCTGGCCCGACAAGACGCCGGAACTCTCGCGCTACTACCCGACCGACGTCCTCGTCACGGGCTTCGACATCATCTTCTTCTGGATCGCGCGGATGATGATGATGGGCCTGCATTTCATGGACGAGGTGCCGTTCCGCGACATCTACATCCATGCGCTGGTCCGCGACGCCAAGGGCCAGAAGATGTCGAAGTCCAAGGGGAACGTGATCGATCCGCTGGAGCTGATCGACGCCTATGGCGCCGACGCGCTGCGATTCACGTTGGCGGCCATGGCGGCGCAAGGGCGCGACATCAAGCTGTCCAGCGGCCGGGTTGAAGGCTATCGCAACTTCGCGACCAAGCTCTGGAATGCGTCCCGCTTCGCGATGATGAACGACTGCATTCCGGTCGAAGGCTTCGATCCCAAGGGCGCGCAAAGCACGCTGAACCGCTGGATCGCGGGTGAGATGGAGCGCGCCGTCTCGGCTGTCACGGAGGCACTCGAGGGGTTCCGTTTCAACGAAGCGGCCGGGGCCATCTACCACTTCATCTGGCACATCTACTGCGATTGGTATCTTGAACTCATCAAGCCCGTTCTTGCCGGCGACGACGAGGCGGCCAAGGCCGAGACGCGCGCCATGGCGGCCTACGTGCTCGACACGGCGCTTCAGCTGCTGCACCCGTTCATGCCCTTCGTCACCGAAGAGCTGTGGGAGAAGCGCGCCGCCGAGGGAACCTCGCGGGACAGTCTCCTGATGCTCACCGAGTGGCCCGCCCACCAGGGACTCCAGAGTGCCGCCGCCGACGAGGAGATCGGATGGGTGCTCCGGCTCGTCACCGATGTCCGGTCGGTCCGGGCGGAAATGAACGTTCCCGCAGGCGCCAAAGTCCCGCTGGTGATCACCGGGGCCGACGACAAGACCAAGGCCCGCATCGCCGCTCATCTCGAAACCGTGTCCCGGCTGGCCCGGATCGAGAGCATCGATTTTGCCGATACGCCGCCCGCAGGGTCGGTCCAGATCGTTCTGGACGAAGCCACCATCGCCCTGCCGCTGGAGGGGGTCATCGACATCGACGCTGAGGCCGATCGGCTGAAGCGTGAGATCGACAAGGTCGGCGCGGAAATTACCCAAATCGACGCCAAGCTCGCCAACGACAAATTTGTGTCCCGGGCGCCACAGCACGTGGTCGAGGAGCAACGGGAGCGGCGGGCCGACGCGGAGGCCACGGCCAGCAAGCTGACCCAGGCCCTCAAACGGCTCGAAGCGGCCCTTTAGCGGCAAAATAAGGGCCCTGCGGTGATTGCTGGGGCCTTTTTACGCGACGGTCAGGCACTCGTTTCAGGCGCCTGACGCCGCTCGCAATGCCGTGTGACATCGAATATCATCGACTGTAACTGAAATACAACAGCGCGGCGGCCTGACGCCTCGTTTGCGCCATAAAACTTTGTGAAATCGAAACCAGTACAGAGGACAATGGGTCCGTTGGGCACTCGCGAAAATAATGCGAGGCAGACAGACCAGGGAGAGACTGGCTGACACGCTGGGCTAAGACGGAAAACCGTCAGCGCTGCCGTCGTTGGCTGGCAGTGAGTAATGGACGCCAAGACGTTCGATAAATCACGTTTGCCGAGCCGGCACGTGACCGAAGGGCCTTCGCGGGCTCCACATCGCTCCTACTACTATGCGATGGGGCTGACACGCGGCCAGATTCATCAGCCATTCGTCGGTGTCGCGACCTGCTGGAACGAGGCCGCCCCGTGCAACATCGCCCTGATGCGTCAGGCTCAGGCGGTCAAGCAGGGCGTTGCCGCCCACAACGGTACGCCCCGCGAGTTCTGCACCATCACCGTGACCGACGGCATCGCCATGGGGCACCAGGGCATGAAGTCCTCGCTGCCCTCGCGCGAAGTGATCGCCGACAGTGTCGAACTGACCATGCGCGGGCATTGCTACGACGCGCTTGTCGGCCTCGCGGGTTGTGACAAGTCGCTGCCCGGCATGATGATGTCGATGTGCCGCCTGAACGTGCCCTCGATCTTCATCTATGGCGGGTCGATCCTGCCAGGCACCTTCAAGGGACGGCCCGTCACGGTCCAGGATCTGTTCGAAGCCGTCGGCCAAGTGTCTGTCGGCAATATGTCGCTCGAGGATCTGGACGAGTTGGAGCAGGTCGCGTGCCCGTCGGCGGGTGCCTGCGGCGCTCAGTTCACCGCGAATACCATGGCGACCGTTTCCGAAGCGATCGGCCTTGCCTTGCCGTACTCGGCAGCGGCCCCGGCTCCATACGAGATCCGCGACCGCTTCTGCATGGCCGCGGGCGAGAAGATCATGGATCTCATCGCGCTCAACATTCGTCCGCGCGATATCGTGACCCGCAAGTCCTTGGAGAATGCGGCGGCCGTTGTCGCCGCCTCGGGCGGTTCGACGAACGCGGCGCTGCATCTTCCGGCCATCGCCCACGAATGCGGGATCGAGTTCGATCTCTTCGATGTCGCCGAGATTTTCAAGAAGACGCCGTACATCGCTGACCTCAAGCCCGGCGGCAAATATGTTGCCAAGGACATGTTCGAAGCCGGCGGCGTGCCGCTGCTCATGAAGACGCTTCTGGACAACGGCTATCTGCATGGCGACTGCATTACCGTCACGGGTCGGACGATCGCGGAAAATCTTTCCAAGGTCGAATGGAACCCAGACCAGGATGTCGTGCGTTCTGCTGATAACCCGATCACACCGACAGGCGGCGTGGTGGGGCTCAGGGGATCGCTGGCACCCGACGGGGCCATCGTCAAAGTCGCAGGTTTGAAGAACCTGAAATTCCGTGGGCCCGCTCGCTGCTTCGATAGCGAGGAAGAGGCATTTTCGGCCGTGAATGCGAAGAAGTACAAGGAAGGCGAAGTCCTCATCATTCGCTACGAGGGTCCCAAAGGCGGCCCCGGTATGCGCGAGATGTTGTCGACGACCGCCGCGTTGTATGGCCAAGGCATGGGCGACAAGGTCGCGCTGATCACGGACGGCCGGTTCTCGGGCGCCACGCGCGGCTTCTGCATCGGCCATGTGGGTCCTGAGGCGGCTGTGTGCGGTCCCATCGGTTTGGTACGCGACGGCGACATGATCACGCTCGATGCCGAGGAAGGGATCATCGACCTCGAAGTCAGCGAGGAAGAGCTGGCCGAGCGCGCCAAGGATTGGACGCCGCCGTCCCCGAATTTCGAGAGCGGCTGCATTTGGAAATACTCGCAGCTCGTCGGAGCCGCGCGCGAGGGTGCTGTGACCCATCCGGGGGCTAAGGCGGAAGGGAAGTGCTATGCCGATATTTAGCGCATCCCAACTCGGCAGCGCGCTCGCGGCCTCATCGTCCTGACGCCGGCCGGCGTCAGCAGCACCGATACGCCACCGCCCTTTACGTCGGCGACGGAGGCTTACCGGGAGGGCGTAACGGCCCTCAATACGGGCCGGACGGAGTCGGCGCTTCCCGCGCTGGAATATGCGGCCGGACATGGCGTGCTCGGCGCGCAGCTCAAGCTCGCGCGGATCTATGCCGAGGACGGTGCCGTCCCGAAGGATGAGTCCAAGGCATTCCGCTACTATCAGCGGATTGCCGATCAGTATGCGGACGTTCCGGCCTCCAGCCCGATCGCCCAATATGTTGGCGAAGCCTTCTGCGCGCTCGGCCTGTACTACGTCGAAGGAATTGCGGAGCTGCCGCTGCCGGCCGATCCGGCCTACGGCGCCGGATTGCTGCGCCATGCGGGCGCCTATTTCGGCGATGCCGAAGCGCAATATCGCCTTGGGCGGCTCTATCTGACAGGCACGGGCGTCGAGAAGAATCCGAGCATCGCGGCCAACTGGCTGACCATGGCGGCACGCAAGCAGCATGCCAGCGCGCAGCGCTGCTGGGTGAAATGCTTTGGAGCGGCGAGGGTGTCGGACAGCGGCAAGCGCAAGGTCTCGCGCTGCTCATGCTCGCCCAAGAGAACACCCGCAAGACCCGTGACGAAGCGAGTTGGATCGCCGAGACCTACGACCGGACGATCGCGATTGCGGATCGCGTCACGGTGCGGGAAGCCGAAGCGATGCTGCCCCGTCTAGGTGGCAGTCAGCGCACGGCTACGGCCGCGGATGTGCCGGCCGCACCGTCGGCTATGCGCGCCGGGACCATCTTGCGGCAGCCTGAGCTGTCCGCTCGTAGCGAGCCGCGGCTCGGTCCCGTGGATCTTGGGCCGCCTCCGCCGATGGGAATGTCGATCGGATTCGGCGCGCCCAGCACCAGCATGGGCGGGCTGCAGTAGCAGGCGATCCGCGACGGCATACGGCGCACATTGGAGCGCCCTAGACCGACAGATCCATCACCACCGGCACATGATCCGACGGCTTCTCCCAGCCACGCGGTTCGCTGTCGATATCGCAAGACACCAACTTGTCGGCGGCCTGAGGCGACAAGAGCAGATGGTCGATGCGAATGCCGTGGTTCTTCTGCCAGGCGCCCGCTTGATAATCCCAGAATGTGAACTGGTGCGGCTCGTCATGGCAGGCGCGGAAGGCGTCTGTTAGGCCGAGATTGAGCAGGCTCTGGAACTGTGCCCGCGTCTCCGGCCGGAACAGGGCATCGTTGACCCAGGCAGCGGGGTCGTAGACGTCCTCGGGTGTCGGGATGACGTTGTAGTCACCGGCCACGACGAACGGCTCCTCGTATGTGAGGAGCTCTTTGACCCGGGCTTTGAGTCTCTCCATCCAGGACAGCTTGTAGGGGAACTTGTCGGAGTCGATCGGGTTGCCGTTCGGCAGATAGATGTTCACAACCCGCACGACGCCGGACGGAACCGAGACGACGCCCTCGATGTAGCGTGCCTGCACATCGTCGTCGTCGCCGGGCAGGCCGCGGATGACTTCGTCGAACGGAATTTTCGAAAGGAGCGCCACCCCGTTGAACCTTCTGGCCATGGACGGCGACGTTGACGCCCGCGCCTCGAAGATTTCGGCCGGGAAGCCCTCATCGATGCTCTTGATTTCTTGAAAACAGGCGATGTCGGGCGAGGCCGATGCGAGCCACGTCTTCACCGTCTCGAGACGGGCCTTAATGCCGTTGATATTCCAGGTCGCGATCTTCATGCATCCACATAGCCACGGCCGGTTGCACCGGGCAACCATGCCAATTCAAAGCTGGGGATGATTTGCGCTAGACCGAGAAGCTGGTGCCGCAACCGCAAGAGGCAGTCGCGTTGGGATTGCTGATCTTGAACTGAGCGCCGATCAACTCGTCGATGAAGTCGATCTCGGAGCCTGCGATGAAGGGCACCGAAGTGGGGTCGATGGCGACCGTGGCCCCATCGCGCTCGATCAGCATGTCGTCGGGCGCGGCGCCCTTGATCAGTTCGAAGCGGTATTGAAAACCGGAGCAGCCGCCACCCTCGACGCTGACGCGGAACATATCCGCGTTGTCGTCCTCGTTCACGAGTTCCACGATGCGCTTGGCGGCGCTCGAACTAATGGTGATAGACGCCTCGGTCATCTTCGGATAGCCACTCCTCTATAGCATTAATGATGGGAATGGCGGGCGGCGTTGTCAATCGACGAACCGGGCAAGAGAGCAGCTCTGCGGCAGGGAGCCGCAGCATGTGAGGGGGCGCCGGAAAAGGCCGTACCCCTGTCCTATGGCGAACTTGCCCCTTACGCCCAAGATGTGAGCAAAAGCCGTGGGCGCCGGCTTGCCGAAGAGCCGAGCGCCACGCGCCGCCCTTACGCGCGCGATCGCGACCGCATCCTGCACTCGACCGCATTTCGCCGCCTGAACCACAAGACCCAGGTCTTCATCTACCACGAGGGCGATCACTACCGCTCGCGTCTTACCCATAGTCTCGAGGTCTCGCAGATCGCGCGCAGCATCGCGCGGGCGCTGCGCGTGGTCGAGGATCTGACCGAGGCCGTCGCGCTCGCGCACGATCTCGGCCATCCGCCGTTCGGACATGCGGGCGAACGGGCACTCGACGCGGCCATCGCCGATGCGGGCGGGTTCGACCACAACGCCCAATCCTTGCGCGTGGTGACCAAGCTGGAGCGGATCTATGGCGGCTTCGACGGTCTGAACTTGACCTGGGAGACGCTCGAAGGGCTGGTGAAGCACAACGGTCGCTGCGCGGGGGAGGGGAAGCCGATCCCCGAGCCCATTCTGGACTATTGCGCCATGCATGACCTGGAACTCGACACCTACTCGTCCGTCGAGGCCCAGATCGCCGCGCTCGCCGACGACATCGCCTATAACGCGCACGACATCGACGACGGCTATCGGGCGGACTGTTTCACGTTCTCCGACCTCGCCAGCATTCCCTTGGCGCAACGCCATCTGGAGGCGCTTGATGCCACCTATCCGGATATCGAGCCGGCGCGGCGCTTGTACGAGCTGAAGCGCCGTCTGATCACCGCGATGGTCAACGACCTGCTGGAGGAAACCCAGGGCCGTATTGCAGCTCTGCCCTCCCAGAGCGCGGACGCGGTCCGGGGCGCGAAACGCGTGACCGTGGCATTCTCGACAGTGATGCGGGACGAACTCAAGCAGCTCCACGAATTCCTGTTCGATCGGGTCTATCGCCATCCCCGGGTGATGCGGGTCATGGGTGCCGCGGAGGACATCGTCGTGGAGCTGTTTAACCGCTATACCCACGATCCGGGGGCGTTGCCCCCCGAATGGCGCGAGGCGGCGCGCGGGGACGACCCGAGAGCCACGGCCCGTCATGTGGCCGACTTCATCGCCGGGCAAACGGACCGCTACGCCATCGCCGAACACCGCCGTTTGTTTGACGCGACACCGGATTTGCGATAGTCGCGCGCCCACGCATGATCCGGAAAAGTGGGCATCGGTTTTCCGATAGGATCATGCGCAAAAGAGTTCTTCCGGAGCATTCATGGACGTATTTTCTGGGTTTCACGGCCACGTTTTGGCGGCCGTTCAGCAGTTGAAGCACGATGGCATCGTGCCGAAGGACGCGAATGTCGACGGCATCACCTTGGAGGCGCCCAAGGATTCCGGCCATGGCGACCTCGCGACCAATGCGGCCATGGTGTTGGCCAAGCCCGCGAAGCTTCCGCCGCGCGCGCTTGCCGAACGGATCGTTCCCTTGTTGGCTTCGGACCCGTTCATCGAGAAGGTCGAGATCGCCGGACCCGGCTTCATCAATCTGACGCTGAAACAGAGCTTTTGGCCCAGCGTATGCCGCATGGTGCTGGAGCAGGGCGATGCGTTTGGCCGCAGTGCCATCGGCAAGGGCGAGGCGGTCAACGTCGAGTACGTGTCCGCCAATCCGACCGGGCCCATGCATGTGGGCCATTGCCGTGGCGCCGTGTTCGGCGATGCGCTTGCCAATCTGCTCGCCTTCGCGGGCTACGACGTGACGCGCGAGTACTACGTCAACGATGCGGGCGCGCAGGTGGACGTGCTCGCGCGGTCGGCATTCCTGCGTTACCGCGAGGCGCTTGGAGAGGACATTGGCGACATTCCTGAGGGTCTTTACCCCGGCGACTATCTGAAGCCCGTGGGCGAGAAGCTTGCGAGCAATCACGGCCGCGATCTGCTCGATATGCCAGAAGCCGAATGGCTTCCTGTCGTGCGGAACCTCGCCCTGACGGCTATGCTCGGGATGATCGAGGACGATCTGGCCCAGCTCGACATCCGCCACGATGTCTTCTTCTCCGAGCGCTCGATGACCGAAGGGAAGGATGAAGTGGGCGAGACCATCGCCGACCTGACGTCGAAAGGGCTCGTCTACGAGGGCCGCTTGCCGCCGCCCAAGGGCAAGGTCGACGAGGATTGGGAAGACCGGATCCAGCTTCTATTCCGCGCGAGCGACTTCGGGGACGATCAGGACAGGCCCCTGGTCAAGGCCGAGGGGGCGTATACGTATTTTGCCGCCGACATCGCCTATCACTACGACAAGTTCAGACGCGGCTTTAAGTCGATGATCGACGTTTGGGGGGCCGATCACAGCGGCCACATCAAGCGTATGCGGTCGGCGCTCCAGGCGTTGACCGACGGCCAGGCCGATCTCGACGTCAAGATATGCCAGCTCGTCCGGTTGTTCCGGGCCGGCGAGCCGGTGAAGATGTCCAAGCGGGCAGGGACGTTCGTGACGCTGAGGGATGTCGTGGACGAGGTCGGCGCAGGCCCGGTCCGGTTCATGATGCTCTACCGGAAAAACGACGCGCCGCTCGATTTCGACTTCGCGAAAGTCACCGAGCAGTCGCGGGATAACCCGGTTTTCTACGTCCAATACGCTCACGCCCGCGCAAGTTCGGTCCAACGGAATGTTGCCGAGGCATTTCCGGATCTTGCGTTGGGGGCGGAACAATTGGCCTTAGCCGATCTCGATCGGATGACGGATGAGGGCGATCTCGCGCTCATCCGCCGTATCGCTCAGTTCCCGCGGATCGTGGAAGCTGCCGCCGAGGCCCATGAGCCGCATCGGATCGCGTTCTATCTTTACGATCTTGCGGGAGACTTCCATGGTCTCTGGAACAGAGGCAAAGACTTGCCACAATTACGTTTTATTCACCAAACTGACCGAGAGTTAACACGTGCCCGTGTTGCGCTTGTGGTAGCCACACAGCGGGTCTTGGCGTTGGGTTTGGGGATCCTCGGCGTTCACGCTTTGCAAGAATTGCATTAGCGTAGCCCGAGAGCGCGGGGTGGTTCGAGGGAAGTAACCATGTCCACGCAAGATGGTGGGTTTAGCCGCCGAAATGGCGGAACTTCCGCATTCGATTCAAACTGGACCGAGGGCGTTAACTCCCGAGGGCAGAACGCGACAAGCACGTCTGGGGTTCCATCGTGGGGGACAGGCCAGGCAAACACCGGAAAGAGTGAGGTACCTTCTATGGTTCAAGGAGCCGGCCGGCCAGGTCAGCCAAATCCCGGACAGCCGTCCATTTTCGGAAATGGTGGCCCTTCGTTTGCGCAGATGCCGTCCTTCACGCCGGTGACGCGTGGCGCTCCGCAGCCTGCTGCACCCGCTCAGTCCGCCGCGCCGCAGCCCGCTCCCGCAGCCTTCAGCCCTCCGCCGCAGACATTCGCCGACCCGGCGCAGCGGCAGCCCCGGGCGCCGCAGCCCCAAGCGCCGCAGCAGCCCCAGGCCTATTCGGGCGCTCAGCCACATCATCCGCAGGCCCAGCCGCATCAGCCTCAGGCCTATTCGGCACCCACGGCCCCGCAGACCAGCGCGCCGTCGAGGGAGCTCCCGGATTTCGGTTCCACTGATCCCGGTTTCCCGGATTCCATTTTTGGCGACGTGAAACTTGGCGCCGGCGTCGAGCAGGAAGCCATGGCGGATGCCGGGTTCCCCGAAGAGGACGCCGCGTTCCCGGAACTCGCGACACCCGCTCCTTCGCATGCGCCCTCAGGCCAGGCATCCGGCCATCAGCCGCGCGTCGGCATTCGATGCGGGCCGGCATCAACCCGAAGCCTATCAGCCCGAAGCCTATTCCACGCAGCATCCTGGCGCCTATGCGCCGCAGCAGCCCGAAGCCTATGCGCAGCCTATGCCGGGCGCTGACGATGCCGCCATGTATGCGCAGTACGGACATCAGCAGGATGCCGGGTACGGCCAGGAAGCGTCCTACGGTCAAGAAGCCTCCTACGGCCAAGAGACGCCTTACGGCCATGTGCCGCCCGCCGATCCCAGCCGGCAATTGCAGACCCTCGATCCCAACTACGGCCAGACGCCCCATATCCCCCTTGGCGATCCGGGCGCCGGCATGCCGGGCGGCCATCAGGAATTCGGCCATCAGGAATTCTACGACGACAGTGGCGACGCGGACTTCATGGACGCCGGCATTGCTGCGTCTGAGACGGGCCTCAAATCCAAAATCATGGGAACGCTCAAGGGCCGCAGCACCGTCATGGTAGCCAGCGCGCTTCTTGGTGCGATCGCCCTCGGCGGCGCGCTCGCCTACGCCTACAAGCAGAGCGGCGGCGCTATCGGCAGCGGTGATGCGCCGATCGTGACGGCCGACGCCTCTCCCGTGAAAGCCGCCCCGGACTCTCCGGGCGGCAAAGAGTTCCCCCACAAGAACAAGCTGATCTACGACCGCCTGACGAATGGTGCGACGCCCGAGTCCGAGCGTCTTGTCCCGCGTCAGGAAGACGTGGCCGTTCCGGCGCTGCCGCCGCAACCGCCACGGCCGGTCTGCCGGCTCCGGTTGCCACGGCCGGTCCCGCTGGCGACACGGGCGGTCCGCGTAAGGTTCAGACCATGGTCGTCAATCCGGACGGGTCGGTCGAGGCCCCTGCCGCCGCGGCTATGGCCGATCAGGTACAGCTCAGGCAAATGCCGCCGCCGCTCAGGCCAACGGCATGATGGCGCAGCCGAACATGATGCCGGTTCCGTCCATCCAGCAGCCTGGAGCCGCGCCGCAGCAAATGGCCGCCGCGACGCCTGCCGCCGCGCCGCCGGCTGCAGCCTCCTCCTACGTGGTTCAGCTCGGCTCCACCAAGAGCCAGACCGATGCCTTGGCGAACTTTGCCGACGCGCAGCAGAAATATCCGAGCCTCCTCGGCAGCTATCAGCCGCTCGTCCGGAAGACCGACCTCGGTCCGAAGGGCACCTGGTATCGGCTTCAGGTCGGGCCTCTCGCCGACAAGGATGCCGCTTACCGGCTTTGCGGCCAGCTGAAGGCCAAGGGCCATGGCGATTGCCTGGTGATGGCGCAGTAGGACACCCACTGACTGCTTGACCGTGACACGTCCTGGGGCTAGCCCCGGAGCATGGCATTCAAAGCTTTCATCTCGGGGTGCGCGACCACGGCCCTGACGGCCGCCGAGCGCGATCTCTTCGCGGCGGAGCGCCCCTGCGGTCTCATTCTGTTCAGACGGAATGTCGAGAACCCTGGCCAGGTCCAGGCACTCGTCGCCGACTTCAAGGAAGCGGTCGGGACGGAGGACGTCCTCGTTCTGATCGATCAGGAGGGCGGGCGAGTTCAGCGCCTGCGGCCGCCACATTGGCGGGAGATGCCGCCCGCACAGATCTTCGGCGATCTCTATGCGAAAGACGAATTTGCGGGACGGCGTGCGGCTTTTGCGGCGGCGCGCTTGATGGCGGCCGAGGTGCACGACCTCGGCATCAACGTGGACTGCACGCCCTGCATCGACGTTCGCCATCCGGGCGCCCACGACATCATTGGCGACAGGGCCTTTTCCACAGATCCGCAGACCGTCGCGGTTTTGGGCCGGGCCGTGATGAACGGCATGCTTGCCGGGGGCGTCTTGCCAGTCATCAAGCATGTGCCGGGTCACGGCCGGGCTTTAGCAGACAGCCATAAGTCACTGCCCCATATAGATGTTTCGCGCGAGGAACTGGAGGCCGTGGACTTCCTGCCTTTCCGGGAACTGCAGGACGCGCCCTTGGCCATGACGGCCCATGTCCTGTTGCCCGCCTATGACGAGCGGAACCCCGCGACGCTGTCTCCGGCTATAATGAAGGAAGTGATTCGCGATCAATTGGGACTTACCGGTTTGATCATGACCGACGACATCTGCATGAAGGCGCTCTCGGGCACGCCCGGGGAGTTGACCCGTGCGGTCGTCGAGGCTGGATGCGACGTGGCGCTTCACTGCAGCGGCAAGTTCGATGAGATGGTCGATGTTGCCGGTGCGGCCCCGGAGCTCGCCGGAGAGTCGCTTGAGCGGTTTGAGAATGCGTTCGCGTGCCTCTTCGATCCCGAACCGTTCGACGAAGCCGAGGCGATGGCCTTGGTGAACGAAGCCGCCGCGATACGCGTTGCGGAAGTGGGTGCCGATCCGACGGAGCAGGTATGAGCGAAGACGGCCAGAAGGATCAGACAGACGGGCCCGACGGCGGACCGGAAGAGGTGAATCAGGCTGTTGCAGCCGATGCCGCCAACTGGGAATTCGCCGAGCAGGACACGGACGAGGACGAGAAGCTCCGCGTGGATGTGGAGGGCTTCGAGGGACCGCTCGACCTGCTTCTGGCCATGGCGCGCACGCAGAAAGTGGACATCGCCAAGATCTCCGTTCTCGATCTCGCCCGGCAGTATCTCGAATTCATCGAAGAGGCCAAACGCCTGCGTCTCGAACTGGCCGCGGACTATCTGGTGATGGCCGCGTGGCTGACATTCCTGAAGTCCAAGCTGCTTCTGCCGCCTGAGCCGTCGAACGAGGACGAACTTTCGGGCGAGGAACTCGCGGCGATGCTCGCCTTCCGGCTGCAGCGCCTCGACGCGATGCGGGATAAGGCCGCGCAGCTGATGACCCGCAAGCGCCTTGGCCGGGATGTGTTTCCGCGCGCGAGCCCGAGCCTATTCCGCGTCACGCGGACCAGCGTTTACGACGCCAATGTCTACGACCTCCTGAAGGCCTATGCGCAGCAGCGCCAGCGGAACGCGGTGCGGACGCTGCACATGGAGAAGCGGACGGTTTGGTCCTTGAAGGAAGCGCGCGACGAATTGGAGCGCCTGCTGGGCATGGCCTGCGATTGGGCGCCGCTCGATCAGATCCTGGCGGAGTTCCTGGTCGAGCCTGAAATCAGGCGTACTGCGCTCGCATCGAGTTTTACGGCGACCCTCGAGATGACACGCGAGGGGGCGTTGGAGATCCGCCAGGCAAAGTCGTTTGCACCGCTCTTGGTGCGCCGGCGGGGCGAAGCAGGTTAGGGAACGGCCGATCGGCGCCGTTCGGTTGAGTTGGTCGAGTCTGAGTAGCGAGGGTTAGCGTCGACGGAATTCAAAATCGCGAAGGGGTGCGCTATGTCGAAGCCCAAACTGTCGCCATCGAAGTCCGCTCGGATCAAGCGGGAGGTCGCCCGGACGAGCCCGGCGAAGACTGGGGGGCCGACGCTCGCGGAGGTCCTGAACGACCTATCGGATTTCGCGCACACCCTTGGCGAGAGCGAAGCGACGCTCCAGCAATTCGACGAGGTTTTGAAAACGGTGGGGGCGGATCCCACGAATGTGTCGCACTTGGAGGCGAAAAAGACGGTGATAACAAAAGGCGCGGGGGCGCAAATGTCGGCAAAGCAAGCGGAAAGGGTAACTGACGTGACGGCGGAAAGGGATGAGCAGGGCGCGGATGCGCCGATGCTGCCGCTGCCGTCCAACGTGATGGCGCTGCCGTCGGCCGATCGGCGGGAGAAGCTGCGCATCATGGAGGCCCTTCTGTTCGCGGCCAAGGAGCCCCTGAAAGAGAAGGAACTGGCTCTCCACTTTGGAGCCGAAGAGGACGTTCAGGCGCTCCTGGAAGAACTCCAGGGCCTCTATGCGGGGCGGGGCGTCAATCTCGTCCGGGTGGCCGGCAAGTGGGCCTTCCGGACGGCGGACGACCTTTCCTATCTCCTGGAACGCCAGGCCGTGGCGCAGCGGCGTCTGTCGCGCGCGGCGCTGGAGACCTTGGCGATCATCGCCTACCACCAGCCCGTCACGCGCGCCGAGATCGAAGAAATTCGCGGCGTCTCGACGTCCAAGGGCACGCTGGACGTGCTCCTAGAGACCGGCTGGGTCAAGCTCAGAGGCCGCCGCCGGGCGCCGGGCCGGCCCGTGACCTACGGCACCACGGACGACTTCCTGGAGCATTTCGGCTTCGAGCAGATCCAAGACCTGCCGGGACTGCGGGAGCTCAAAGGAGCCGGCCTCCTGGATTCGAACCTGCCGCCGGGCTTTTCGATGCCGAGCCCCGACGATGCCGCCGAACTCCGTGAGGACGAGGACCCGCTCGAGGACGAAGAGGGCGAGGAGCCGCTCGGCGTCAACGACGACGACGTTCTCGCAGAGGACGAACCCGCCGAGACCGAGAAGCAGAGCGACTAGGCGATGTTCGGCCGTGACGCCGCAGCGCGACATTGAAGCGTTGCCTATCGGCCTTCCGGTCGCGTAGACCATTGCGATGCTCAACGTATTCAAGGCCCGGGCAGGGGGCGGCGCTAACGGCGCGCTCCGGACCGGACGGGGGAAAGCCGCGGTCACCTTCGCGGCACGTCTCGACGTCGACCATGTCTCCCGCCGCTACGGCCAATCTTTCGCGCTCAAGGACGTCACGCTCGAGGTGGAGCCGAGCAAGATCCTCTGCCTGCTCGGGCCCTCGGGCTGCGGTAAGACAACCCTGCTTCGGATTATCGCCGGCGTAGAGGCGCCGAGCAGCGGCGCGATCCGGCTCGAAGGCGAAGAAGTGGCAGGGCCCAATCGCTTCGTGCCGCCCGAAAAGCGTGGCGTGGGGCTCATGTTCCAGGACTTCGCCCTGTTTCCGCATCTTACGATCCTGGAAAACGTGGCGTTCGGCTTGCGTGCGCTGACAAAGCAGGAAGCAAAGGCGGAGGCGCACACGGCCCTGGAGCGCGTCGGTCTTGCCCATTACGAAAACGAGTATCCGCACATCCTGTCGGGCGGTCAGCAGCAGCGCGTGGCGCTCGCCCGCGCCATTGCCCCGCGTCCCGGAGTCATCCTCATGGACGAGCCGTTCTCAGGGTTAGACTCGCAATTGCGCGAGAGCATGCGCGAAGAGACGCTGGCGATCGTGCGGGAATCGCGCGCGACCTGCATCGTCGTCACCCATGACGCGGAAGAAGCCATGCGCATGGGCGACGTCATCGCCCTGATGCGCGACGGCCATGTCGTGCAGATGGGCCCGCCGCTGGACCTGTATCGCGCGCCCAAGGACATTTTCGCGGCCCGCACGTTCTCGGACCTGAACGAGTTGCCGGCCCGGGTCCAAGGGGGAAGGGCCGAAACACCGCTCGGCACCTTCGCGGCGCCGGATTTTGAAGACGGCACGAGCGTGATCGTTTGCGTCCGGCAGGGGGGTATTCGCCTGCTGGAGGCGGGGCAAGGAACGCCAGGGCGCGTGCTGGACTCGCGCTTCCTCGGCGATGTGGGGCTGCTCGAGATCGCCGTGGATGGCGTCGCAGCGCCTGTCCTCGTGCGCGTGCGTGAAGCGGACATGCCTGCGCGCGGCACGGAAATTGGCGTCGGTGTCGACGAAAGCGCGGTGCTCATCTTCGCTTCGCAGGACGACTAAGAGCCCAATTCGGGCCCCCGGGCCGCTGCTTGCGGTGCGGGGTTCTTTGCTGCCATAGTGCGGCCAAATCGTTGAAACGTATGGCGTGATCTCCGCACCAGGAGACGGCCACGGAGGTCGATATGGGACCAAGTTGGTGGCAGATTCTGATTGTCCTGCTTCTGTTCGTGCTGCTGTTCGGCCGGGGCAAGATCTCCGACCTGATGGGCGACGTCGCGAAGGGCATCAAGAGCTTCAAGTCGGGACTTGCCGACGAAGACAAGGATGCCGAGGACGCGAAGGTCATCCAACACGAGAGCCCCGTGCCGCCGTCGAAGGCGCACGAGACGGATAAGCAGAAATCGAGCTAGCCGCGGCGCTTTCGCGAGGCCGGACCGGTCCGCGCGCGCCGTCGCGACACGTTTATCAAGCCCATGCTGGACATTGGATGGTCTGAACTGTTGGTGGTCGCCATCGTGGCGATCGTGGTGGTCGGCCCAAAGGACCTCCCCAAGCTCATGCGCACGGTCGGTTTCTATGTCGGCAAGGCGCGGCGCGCGGCCGCTGATTTCCAGCGCCAGTTCAACGAGGCCATCGCCGAGAGCGAAGCCGACGAAGTCCGGAAGAACCTCGAGGCGATCCGCGCCAATATGGGCCCGGCGCCGGACCTCAGTCAGCCGATCGGCAAACCGTTGATGACGGGACCTTCGGCACCCGCCAAACCGGTTTCGTCACACCGCCTGAAACGGCGGTCGAAGAACCGGCGCTCCCCGAACCGCCGGCCAAACAGGCCGCCGCGAAGAAGACACCGGCGAAGAAGACTTCCGCAAAGAAGACTCAGGCAAAGAAGGCCCCCGCAAAAAAGAAGGCGCAGGCCAAGAAGAAGCCAACAGTGGCCAAGAAGGCCGCGAAGGCCGACGATAGCGGCGAGCCGAAGCCGTGAGCGACGAAGAGGACATCAACGAGAGCAAGGCACCGCTCATCGATCATCTGATCGAGCTGAGACGGCGGCTGCTATGGGCGCTCGCCGCGACCTTCGTCGCCTTCATCGTCTGCTTCTGGTTCGCGAAGCCCATCTACAACCTGCTGCTGTGGCCGTATCGCTGGGCCGCGGGCGTCGATGCGCCCATCGAGTTGATCTACACGGCGCCGCAGGAATTCTTCTTCACCCAGGTCAAGCTCGCACTGTTCGGGGCGATTTTCATCGCCTTCCCGGTGATTGCCTCGCAGCTCTACATGTTCGTGGCGCCGGGCCTGTATCGCAGCGAGCGCAAGGCATTTCTGCCGTTCCTGGTCGCCACGCCCATCCTGTTCCTGATCGGCGCCGCGCTTGTCTATTTCGTGGCTATGCCGCTCGCCATGACGTTCTTCCTGTCTATGCAGGAGACCGGCGACGATGGTGTGCAGATCCTGCTGACCGCGAAGGTCAGCGAGTACCTGTCCCTGATCATGATGCTGATCATCGGTTTCGGCATCTGCTTCCAGTTGCCGGTGCTGCTGACGCTGCTGGCGCGGGCCGGGCTCGTCGGCTCCGACACGCTCAAACACTACAGGCGCCATGCCATCCTCGGCGTGTTCGTCGCGGCCGCGGTGTTGACCCCGCCGGACCCGGTCAGCCAGATAGCCCTGGCGGTGCCGACGCTGCTTCTCTACGAGATCTCGATCTTCTGCGTACGCATGGTGGAGAAGAAGAGGGCGGCCAATGAGGCGCCGTCCACGGCACCGTCATCTTGAGGCGCGAGCCCCTCGCTAGCCATAAGTCCGGCTGACAAGGCAGGCCTCTCGCTCTATACGGGGGCGGAACCCCATACGCCGATGACCTGAAAGAGACTTCACCCGTGCTTGACGTCAAATGGATACGCGAGAACCCCGACGCCTTCGTCGCCGGGCTTGAGAAGCGGTTTTTCACTCCCGCGCCCGCCGAGATTTTGAATCAGATTCTGACCCTCGATTCGCAACGCCGCGAAACGATTCAGCAATTGCAGGACCTGCAGGCGCGCCGCAACGCGGTTTCCAAGGACATCGGCAAGGCCAAGAAGGACAAGAACGAGGCCGAAGCCCAGCGTCTGATGGACGAGGTGGCGGGTCTCAAAGAGACGATCCAGAAGGGCGAGGAGGACGAGCGCGCGCAGGACCAGGCCATGCGCGATCTCCTGGCGGGCATCCCCAACATGCCGGCCGACGACGTGCCTGTCGGTCCCGACGAGGACGCCAACGTCGAACTGCGCAAGGTCGGCGATCTTCCGAGCTTCGACTTCGCGCCGAAGCAGCATTTCGAGATCGGCGAGGCGCTCGGCCTCATGGATTTCGAGACGGCCGCAAAGTTGTCCGGGTCTCGCTTCGTGGTGCTGAAGGGTGCGCTGGCCCGGCTCGAGCGTGCGCTATCCCAGTTCATGCTCGACCTGCACACGGACCAGCACGGTTACACCGAAGTGAACCCGCCGCTGCTCGTGCGCGACGACACTATGTTCGGCACAGCGCAACTGCCGAAGTTCGAGGAAGACCAATTTCCCGCAGGCGAGGGGTACTGGCTCATCCCGACAGCCGAAGTACCACTCACGAACCTAGCTCGTGAGGACATCGCTGACGAGGCGAGCCTTCCCATGCGCGTCACGGCGGGTACGCCGTGCTTCCGCGCCGAAGCGGGCGCGGCGGGGCGGGATACGCGCGGCATGATCCGCCAGCATCAGTTCACCAAGGTCGAGCTCGTCTCGGTGACGACGCCGGAACAATCGGCCGAGGAGCACGAGCGCATGACCAAGTGCGCCGAGACCGTGCTGCAGAAGCTCGGGCTGCCTTATCGGGTAATGGTCCTGTCGACCGGCGACATGGGCTTCTCCGCCCAGAAGACCTACGACATCGAAGTCTGGCTGCCGGGACAGGACATGTACCGCGAGATCTCCTCTTGCTCCGTGTGCGGCGACTTCCAGGCCCGCCGCATGAACGCCCGCTACCGGCCCGCCGACTCCAAATCGCCACGGCTCGTGCATACGCTGAACGGCTCCGGCGTGGCCGTGGGCCGCGCGCTCATCGCAGTGCTGGAGAACTACCAGGAAGCCGATGGCAGCGTCCGCGTGCCGGAGGCCCTGCAGCCTTACATGGGCGGGCTCACCAAGATCGAAGCACCGGCGTGAATCAAAATCCCAGCAGGTAAGGCAAAGCACCGGAAACGACTCGAAGAATGCGCATCCTGATTACCAACGACGATGGCGTCGAAGCGGCCGGTCTCGACGTGCTGGAAAAGATCGCCACGGACCTCACGGACGATGTCTGGGTGGTCGCGCCCGAGACGGACAATAGCGGTGCCTCTCACTCGCTGACACTCGCCGAGCCCTTGCGCATGCGCGAGCTCGGCAAGCGCCGTTATGCGGTGAAGGGTACGCCGACCGACTGCGTGATCATGGGCGTGCGCTATCTCCTGAAGGACCAGCCGCCCGATCTCGTGCTGTCAGGTGTCAATCGCGGCCAGAACCTTGCCGACGACGTGAACTATTCCGGGACCGTCGCCGGGGCCATCGAGGGCTCGCTGCTGGGGATCCCGTCGATCGCCATGAGTCAGGCGATCAGCAATTACGATCATGGTGTGCCGCCCTGGGATACGCCCATGGTCCATGGCGCTGGCCTCGTGCGGAAGCTGCTCGACGCGGGCTGGCCCACGGGCTCGGTGATCAACGTGAATTTCCCGGATTGCTCGCCCGATCAAGTGAAGGGGGTCGCGGTGACCGTGCAGGGGTTCCGCGATACCGCGCTGCTCGATATCGACGACCGCATGGATACGCGCGGCAAGGCCTATTACTGGATCGGCATCGCCAAGCGCGGTCCCAACCCGCCCAAGGGCTCGGACCTGTGGGCGGTTCGCTCCAACCTGATTTCCGTGACGCCGCTTTGCCTCGACTTTACCGACCACGGTGCTCTCTCGGATCTGGCTTCCGTCTTGGAAGAAAGGGATAAATAGTCCCCATCTCGTCGTGCTAGTCCTTACCCAAGAAGGGGAGAATCGGCCGATATTGTCCGGAAATCCCATCCGGGGAGGAGATGGACGCTGGTGGCGGACATGCAAGACCAGGATGCGCATAACCAGATCGGGCTGATCATGCAGCTCCGGCGGCGCGGTATACGCGACGCCGACGTCTTGCGCGCCATCGAACGCATCCCACGCGAGCTGTTCGTGGACGACGCCTTTTCCGAGCACGCCTATCAGGACATCGCGCTTCCCATCGAGTGCGGTCAGACGATTTCGCAGCCCTTCGTGGTCGCGTTCATGACCGAGAAGCTGGATCTCAATCCGACCCAGAAGGTACTCGAGATCGGTACCGGGTCTGGCTATCAAGCGGCGATCCTGTCTCAGCTTTGCCGCCGGGTTTATACCGTCGAGCGTTGGCGCGAGTTACAGAAGGTGGCCGAGGCGCGGCTTGCCGAACTGAAGATCACCAACGTCACCACGATCATCGGCGACGGCTGGCTGGGCTGGCCACCGCAAGCGCCGTTCGACCGCATTATCGTCACCGCCGCCGCGCTCGATGCGCCCGCCGCCTTGCTAGACCAGCTCAAGGACGGCGGCCGAATGATCATTCCGCTCGGTGAGAACCGCGACACGCAGCAACTGGTACAGATCGACAAGACTGCCGAGGGCCTCGTCGAGACGCCGCTTCTGCCCGTGCGCTTCGTGCCCTTGGTGCATGGACGCGTGAAGCGCGACTAGATCTGCCGTGTGAAGCGCGGTGGACGCGGCTGGCCGAGGCGGCGCGAGACCAAACTTTCGCGTTCCGGCGGGCGGCTCCTTAAAGCCTTGTTTACTGGCCAGGGGCTTAACTGAACCCATCGAGTATTGCGTGGGGGCCAGCGAATTATGCGCGTGGCATATAGGCCGGATTTCGTCCGGGGGATTTCGTGCGCCGTTGTGGCGCTGGGGACGGCGATTGGCGTCGCGGGCTGTAGCGACGACTCTACCCGCTTCAACTATCCCATGCTCGGCATGGGAGATCCCAACACCGTCGACTACTCGACCACGTCATCTATACCGCCGCAGGGCGGCTACCAGCAGGGCGGCTACAATGCGCCCGCGCCGCAGCGCACGGCCGCCTATACGCCCAGCCAGACCCGCTATTACGGTTCACAGTCCACGCCAGCGCCGGCTGCGCCGAGCGCGTCCTATGCCTCCGGTCCGCGCGTGACCGTGCAGCAGGGCGATACGCTCTCGAGCCTGTCACAACGCTATGGCGTTCCGATCGGAACGATCCAATCCGCGAACAATCTCGCCGATGCCCGGTTGAGGCCTGGCCAGGTTCTCGTCATGCCCGGCGCGAATATGGCCGGGGCGATGCGGACCGCGTCGAGCACGCCCGTGGCTCCGGTTGCACAACCGGCGCCCGTCGCGCCGCCGCCCGCGCCAATGGTTCAATCCTCGGCTCAAACCTCGAACGGTCCGGCCGTTCCGGCGATGCCGGCCATGCCTGCGACGCGTAAGGTGAGCACGACGACGATTTCGGCACCGGCGGACGGCCCCGCATCGCAGACCGCTCCGGCGGCCTCCGGAACAGGCGTGACCAGCAACGGCCAGCTTCCGACGCCTGAGCCGCTCTCCGGCAACAGCTTCCGCTGGCCCGTCAAGGGACGCATCGTCTCCGGCTTCGGCACCAAGCCCGATGGTGGGCACAATGACGGCGTCGACATCTCGGTGCCGCAAGGCACGCCCGTGAAGGCGGCCGAGAACGGTGTCGTGGCCTATTCGGGGAGCGAGCTGAAGGGCTACGGCAACCTCGTCCTGGTGCGCCACGCCAACAACTGGGTTTCGGCCTACGCCAACAACGAGCAGCTCTTGGTGAAGCGCGGCGACAAGGTTTCGCGCGGCCAGGTGATCGCCAAGGCGGGGACCAGCGGCACCGCCAGCCAGCCGCAGGTTCACTTCGAACTGCGCAAAGGCTCGCGTCCCGTCGACCCGACCCAGTATATGAGCAGCATGGCGGCCCAGGCCGACTAGAGAGGCTGCGCTACAGCGTCTTGTCTATAGGGTCTTGCCGAGACGTCCCGCCAAATCCTGAATGAACTGCCACGCGACGCGGCCCGAGCGGCTGCCGCGCGTTGTCGCCCATTCCAGGGCCTCGCGGTCGATGTCGAGGTCGGGCGCGTCGAGCCCGTAATGGTCCGCGTAGCCGCGAACCATGGCGAGATAGTCGTCCTGGCTGCAGTGGTGGAAGCCGATCCAAAGGCCGAAACGGTCCGAGAGCGAGACCTTCTCCTCCACGGCTTCGCCCGGATTGATGGCGGTCGAGGATTCGTTTTCCATCATCTCGCGCGGCATCAGGTGACGCCGGTTCGATGTGGCGTAGAGCACCACATTGGCGGGGCGGCCTTCGATGCCGCCTTCGAGCACCGCTTTCAGCGACTTGTAGGAGTTGTCGACGGCCTCGAAGGAGAGGTCGTCGCAGAAGAGGATGAAGCGGTCGTCCGACGCGGCGCGCAAAAGGCCAAGGACCCGGGGCAGGGCGGCGATGTCCTCCCGATGGATTTCGATCAGCTTCAGATTCGGGTGGGTTTGGTTCAGGGCCGCATGGGTGGCCTTGATCAAAGAGCTCTTGCCCATGCCGCGTGCACCCCAAAGGAGCGCGTTGTTGGCGGGTAGCCCGCGCGCGAAGCGTTCCGTGTTTGCGAACAGGAGGTCCTTGTTGCGATCGACGCCTTTGAGAAGGGGTAGCGGCACGAAATTGACCGTGGGAACCGGGACAAAACTGGTGGTTTCCGCCTGAAACAGAAAAGCGCCTGCTTGCGAAAAGTCCGGGTCGGCGGGCGCGGCCGGTCCGAGCCGCTCCAGGGCGCGCGCGAGACGCTCCAAAACCCCGGAAATCGGTTCCTGAAAGTTCATAAGGGCACCGTTGCAAAGGCGGGCAAGCTCAGTATAGTCGCGCACAATCGCGCGCTGGAGCCTGCTCGCACAAACGCTTGCGAGACACGCCAAATCGGCCAATTCCGGCCATCCTTAAGCCAACCGGGAGAGACGAGCAATGAGTGGTTTTGCCTATGCGCAGGCGGGTGGAGGCGGTTTGGAGGCTCTCAACAGCCTGCTCATCCCGACCATTCTCATCATCGGCATCATGTATTTCCTGATGATCCGGCCGCAGCAGAAGCGGATGAAGGAACATCGGGCGATGATCGAGCGCTCCGCCGGGGCGATACGGTCGTGACGTCCGGTGGAATCATTGGCAAGGTCACCAAGCCGACGAGGCCGAGTTGCAGGTCGAGGTGGCTGACGGCGTTCGGATCAAGGTCCTGCGGACGTCGATCTCCGAAGTGCGCGGCAAGGGGGATGCTGCGACCCCGGCCAAATCCGAATCCAAGACGGCCGAGTAGAGCCCGAAGCAAAGAACCGTCGACTGACCTGGAGTTACAAATCCGGCTATGCTGCATTTCCAAAAATGGAAGGTGATACTCGTCGGCGCCATCGTGCTCGCCGGCTTCATCTTCGCAGCTCCCAATCTGTTTCCGTCTTCCGCTTTGCAGGGCCTGCCTAGCTGGGTTCCCCAGAAGCAGGTCAATCTTGGCCTCGATCTCCAAGGTGGCGCGCATCTGCTCTACCGCATCGACGAGACGGAACTGGTGGACGATTGGCTCGATACGATCCGCGGCGATGTGCGTGAGACGCTGCGCAGCAATCGGATTGGCTACATCGATCTCGACATGAATTCCTCGAATCGGTCGGTCTCGGTCCGGATCCGCAAGCCCGAGGATGTCGACAAATCCTATAGCGAACTGAGGAAGCTCGTGGCGCCGGTCGGTAACGATGTGTTCGGCGGCTTCTCCGGCAACGACATGGACATCGCGAAGAGCGGCGATCAGATCACGCTGACGGCTACGGAAGTCGGCTTGAACGAGCGCATCAGCTCGGCGATCCAGGCCTCGATCGAGACCATCCGCCGCCGCGTGGACGCGTTCGGGACGACCGAGCCCAGCATCCAGCGGGAAGGGCGCGACCGTATCCTCGTTCAGGTGCCGGGCGTCTCGGACGTGCAGCGCCTCAAGGGCCTGATCGGCGAGACCGGTAAGCTCGAATTCAAGCTCGTCGATCCTTCCGTGAACGCGGCGGAGATCGCCATGACCAAGAAGGTCCCGCCGGGCGACGAGTTGCTCTATTCCGAGGACGAGCCGCCGATCCCGTACGTGCTGAAGGACCGGGTCCTGGTAAGCGGCGAAAGTCTCGTCGATTCCCAACCGGGCTTCGATGCCCGTAACGGCGAGCCCGTTGTAAATTTCCGCTTTGATGCGGCGGGCGCGAAGCGCTTCGGCCGCGCGACCCAGGACAACGTGGGTCTACCCTTCGCCATCGTCCTCGATAACAAGGTCATCTCCGCTCCCGTCATCCGTGAGCCTATCTTGGGCGGTTCGGGCCAGATCAGCGGCAACTTCACGGTCCAGGAAGCGAACGATCTGTCGGTTCTGCTGCGCTCGGGCGCGCTGCCGGCCAAGCTGAGCGTGATCGAAGAGCGGACCGTGGGCGCGAGCCTCGGCGCCGACTCCATCAATAGCGGACAGAAGGCCGCACTCGCCGGCATGCTTCTGGTCGTGCTGTTCATGTTCGCTGCATACGGTCTGTTCGGCGCCTTCGCCAATATCGCTCTGCTGGTGAACGTGGCGCTGATCTTCGCCGTGCTGTCGCTCATGGGCGCGACCCTGACGTTGCCCGGTATCGCGGGCATCGTGCTTGTGATCGGTATCGCGGTCGATGCGAACGTGCTCATCAACGAGCGCATCCGCGAAGAGATCCGGGCAGGGAAGTCTCCGATTGCAGCCGTCGATTCAGGCTACTCGCGAGCGCTCATCGCCATCATCGACTCGAACGTCACGACGCTGATCGCGGTGCTCGTGCTGTTCTGGCTCGGCTCCGGTCCCGTTCGCGGTTTTGCCGTGACGCTCACGATCGGCATTCTCGCATCGATGTTCACCGCCGTGACGGTGACACGCATGCTGGTTGCGGCTTGGCTGCGCTGGAAGCGGCCCAAAGAACTCCCGCTTTAGAGGAAGCACTCATGTTTCGCGGCATCACACTCGTTCCGCCCGACACCAAGATCGATTTCGTCAGTCAACGTGCGATCACTTGGTTCGTTTCCGCCTTTCTCACGGTCGTGCCACTCGTGCTCGTCGCGACGGTCGGGCTCAACATGGGCATCGACTTCCAAGGCGGCACGCTGATCGAGGTAAAGACCAAGGAGAACCCGGCACAGCTTGCCGATATCCGCGGAAAGATCAGCGATCTCGGGCTCGGCGAAGTTCAGATTCAGGAGTTCGGCGCCCCGGACGAAGTGCTGATCCGCATCGCGTCCCAGCCGACCGAGGAAGAGCAGCAGGCTTCGATCGCGAAGGTCAAGGAGGCGCTGGGAGACAGCGTCACTTATCGCCGGACCGAAATCGTGGGGCCGACGATTTCGTCCGAGCTGATCGCCGGCGGCACGCTAGCTGTTGTCGTCGCGATGATTGGCATCTTGATTTATGTGTGGTTCCGGTTCGAATGGCAGTTCGCGGTCGCCGCTATTGCTTCGCTGGTGCACGACGTCACCGCTACGATCGGCCTCTACGCGCTGCTGCAGCTCGAATTCAACGTCTCGAGTATCGCGGCGATCCTCACCATCATCGGTTACTCGCTGAACGATAAGGTCGTCATCTTCGACCGGATTCGTGAGAATCTGCGCAAGTACAAGCGCATGCCGTTGGTCGAGTTGCTCGATCGTTCGATCAACGAGATGTTGTCGCGCGCCATCCTCACCCACGTCACCACGCTGCTCGCTATGCTGCCGTTCCTGTTCTTCGGCGGCGAGGCGATTTACGGGTTCGCCGTCGCCATGTGCTTCGGCATCGTCGTGGGCGCCTATTCATCGATCTTCGTCGCATCGCCCATGCAGCTCATTCTCGGCGTGCAGCGCGAGGCGTTCTCCGGAAGCCCCAGCTCGGCGAAGGGCAAGGCTGAGAAGGGCGACGCAGAGGCCGCGGCCCGCGCATAAGCTTTGAGGCCATGATGTGAAGGAGCGGGAGCGAGAAGCAACGGTCCAACGGATGGCCCGTCAAGCCGATCCCGACCGCGCTATCGCCGCGCTGTTCGCGCCATCGCCGGTGCGGGACGATCTCTTCGCCCTGTTTGCACTGAACGGCGAGTTGGCCCGCATTGCCGAACAAGTCAGCGAACCTGGCCTCGGGGCTATCCGGCTGCAATGGTGGCGCGACGCTCTCGAGCGCGCCGAAACGGGCGAGACGACAGGCCATCCCGTGGCGGATGCCTTCGGCGATGTTCTTGCGCGGCGCAACCTGTCGCGGGAACGGATCGCCGGGCTGATCGATGCGCGCAGTTTCGATATCGGCGAAACCGTCATGCCGGATACCCGCACCCTGGACGCCTACCTCTTCGATACGACAGGAGGGCTCTTTGCGCTTGCGGCCGAGATCGTCGGCGCCAAAGGGGAGAACCAGAGCCTCATTGCGCAAGCCGCCGGCCAGGCCTATGGGCGGGTTCGCGTGATGCGCAGCCTTCCGGCGCTCGCCGCCAAGGGCCGGACCTATCTTGCCGCCGATGCGCTGGAAAAATCGGGCACGACACCCGCCGATATCTTCGCCGGCAACACGACGCCGGGGTTGATCGCGCTCCTTTCGGACATGCGGGAGGAGGCGCGCGCCGCACTGCACGAGGCGTATTTCCACCTGCATGGCGAAGGCATGAAAGGGACGGGCCTGGACGCGGCAGGGCAGACGGCGTATCTACCGCTTGCCCTCGTGGAGCCTTACCTCAAAGCGCTGGCGAAGGTGAAAGACCCGCTGCACGACATCGCGCGCATCAATCCGCTCACACGCCTGTGGCGTCTAATGCGCGCGCGATAGGGATCACTCCGCGGCGGCCGAGCTCGCCGAGCCAAGCCAGCTTTCCAAATCCGCGAGCGCGCGGGCCGACATCGCGTTCTTGCGTGCGAGCGCCTTGGTCTGGCGCCGACCGTCCGCGCGCGGTTCTTTGGTCTTGGGCTGGCGCGGCACGGTGACGGGGGGAAACAGACCGAAGTTCACGTTCATGGGTTGGAAGCTGCGGCTGCCGCTCTCGCTTTCGACGCTCAAATGTCCGCCGGTGATGTGGGCCAGCAGCGCCCCCAGCGCGGTCGTGGGCGGCGGCGGCGTCACAGCCCGGCCCAGCCATTCGGCGGCGGCGAAGCGTCCGGCGATCAGCCCGATCGCGGCGGACTCCACATAGCCTTCGACCCCTGTGACTTGGCCGGCAAAACGCAAGCTCGGCCGTGCTTTGAGACGCAAGCTGCCGTCGAGCAGAACGGGACTGTTCAGGAACGTGTTGCGGTGCAGACCCCCGAGCCGCGCGAACTCGGCATTCTCGAGGCCCGGGATCATGCGGAACACGCGGACCTGCTCGGCATATTTCAACTTGGTCTGGAAGCCGACCATGTTCCAGAGCGTGCCGAGCGCGTTATCCTGACGAAGTTGGATGACCGCGTAGGGTTTCTCGTCCGGGCGGTGGGCGTTGGTGAGGCCCACAGGCTTCAACGGTCCATAGCGCAGCGTGTCGGCGCCGCGCTCCGCCATCACCTCGATCGGCAGACAGCCTTCGAAATAGGGCGTCTTCTCGAAGTCCTTGAACTCCGTCTTCTCCCCGGCAAGGAGCGCCGCGATGAAAGCGTCGTACTGCGCTTTGTCGAGCGGACAGTTGATATAGTCGGCGCCTGTTCCGCCGGGGCCGACCTTGTCGTACCGGGACTGACGCCAGCACACATCCATGTCGATGGACTCGAAGTGTACGATCGGCGCGATGGCATCGAAAAAGGCGAGCTCCTCTTCGCCGGTCAGGGCATCGATTGCTTTGGCGAGGGGCTCCGATGTCAGGGGACCTGTGGCGACAATCACGCTGCGCCACGCTTCGGGCGGCAGTCCGGCAATCTCGCCGCGCTCGATCTGCACGAGGCGATGGGTCTCCAGCGCCTCGGTGACGGCCGCCGAGAATCCGTCGCGGTCGACCGCGAGCGCACCGCCCGCCGGCAGCTTGTGGGCGTCCGCCGAGGCCATGACGATGGACCCGGACCGGCGCATCTCCTCATGCAGGAGCCCGACGGCGTTTGCTTCGAAATCGTCGGAGCGGAAGGAGTTCGAGCACACGAGCTCGGCCAGCCCGTCCGTCTTGTGGGCGTCGGTCTGACGCTCCGGCCGCATCTCATGGAGGGTTACGGGCACACCGGCCTTCGCGAGCTGCCAGGCCGCTTCGCTGCCCGCAAGCCCGCCGCCGATCACATGAACTGTCTCTGTCGTCGCTGTTGTCATTGGCGTAGCTAGTCCCGCCAGCTCCCTGTTTCAAGCGCTTTGGACGGGAAAATGGCCTGTTCGGGGCGTTGACCGGCAGTTCACGGTCTCGCGCTCATTCGATCTATCCTGTGAAGCGGCGGGAAACCTTATTTGCCGGACGTTCTTGCTTGTCGTGCCAGGGCATCGCAGGGTGCAATTAGCCAATGCCGAAAGCGGGCAATTTCGGCAAATTTGAGCTTTGTGGGAGACGTCGCGTCATCATGTCATCGGTCACCGTAGTCTGGAAAGGGAATTGCCGGAGCACGGAAGCGCGTGCACGTCTCTTGGATTGTCTGCATCGGCTCGCGCGCTTGAGCGACGGCTATTTGCGCCCCACCGATCGCCCGCATCTGACGGTCGTCGGCGAGGAGCATGTGCCGCCGCGCTCACAACGCTGCAAACGCTCCAATATCGAATTGATCGACGAGACGCGGCAAGGCGAGATCTTGGTGTCATCGGATATCACCGACCACCCCGAAACGCTGCTGGCGCGGGCCAGCGAAGCCGGACTCCCGATCCGCGCCGCGAAGGATGGGCACACGAAGCACATCGTCCTCGACGCGGTTCGTCTGCATGGCATCGACTTCCGGCTCTTCGATCCGCGGGGTCTCTACCCCCATGATGACCGCATGAGCTTCGTGTTCATCGAGTCTCCGGAGCACCACTTCCTCGACGGCCGTCTGGTCAAGATCACCGAGGAGGGCGGCGCGACGGTCTTGTCGTGTCCGAGCCTGCGGCTGAAATCATACCTGGAGGATTGGACAGACTGTCTGTTCTCCTGGGTCCGCTTCTTCCTGATGGGCGATCTGTGTTGGTCCCGGCACGAAGACCTGCAGGGCTATCACGACTATCGCGGCGTGTTCGAAGTCGTGCAGACGACCCGCGGAAGCGCCGAGGCGGAAGACGCCACCTTCGATGCCGTGCTGTCCACGTTTACACAGCATGCGGAGCATTGGCGCTGCGAAGTGCAGCGGACAGCCTGACCGCTCGCGGCGCTAGAAGCGTCCTTCGTCTGGAATGTTGAGCTTCTCCCCGCATGCTTTGCAGTGAACGGCATCGACTTCGTGCCGCTGCAGTCCACAGCCGGGGCAGGGGTAGCGTACCTTCTGCGGCCGCAAGAGCGTCTGCAGCAGCCGCAAGAACAGCGTAACCCCGAAAATCATGATGCAGACGGCGATCAGCCGGCCAAGCGAGCCTTGGAGCGTGATGTCTCCGAAGCCGGTCGTCGTGAGCGTCGTCACGGTAAAATAGAGGGCATCGACGTAGTTGGCGATCGCCGGATTGCGATAGTGCTGCGTCTCGTAGACAAGCCCCGTCGTAATGAACAGGAAGACGATGATGTTGATGACGGCAACGACCGTCTCTTCGTTGCGGCGGAAGAAGGGGAAATCGACGCGCAGGGTCGACACGAGTTGATAGGTATGCAGTAGACGGACCGTTCGCAGGACGCGCAAGAAGCCGAGGCCTTCCCCCACGATCGGCGCCAGGAAGGATAGGATGGCGACGATATCCGCCCAGGTGGAGAAGTAGGTGAACTCACGGGCCGGGTGCGGGCTGACCCAAAGACGGGCGCAGAATTCGATCAGGATGAGGACGCCGAAGCAGACGTCGAGATACTCGATCCAGGGCGCATCGGGCGTGAACGACGTGGCGATGATGAAGGCAATGGTGACCAGATCGAAGATAAGGATGCCGTAGCGGAAGCGATGCGCCGCCCGGCTATGGCCATGATAGAGAAGCCGTAACCGCTCGCGGAGAGACTTCTCCTCCATCTTGACATCGGGAGACTGCTCGTGCCCTACGCCGGCGTCCACCGGTTTGCTTTCGGAAGAGGAGGCTATCTTCGATTGTGTCGTTGGTGCGGATGTCATTTGGCTGGAGTGAAGCCCGCGTTGCCTATGCCGAGTCACACTGGGCAGTAATATAGGTCGCGACCCCGGGAGTATAGAATCCCGGGAGCACAGAATGCCGGATCTTGTGCCAGGTCACGCCGAGGCACCCTGAGTGGGTCGTCGGGCGCCGAGGAGGCGCAAGAATACCGCGGTGCCGAGGCCCCACGTCGCATTCAGCATCATCGAGACAAGATAGCGTGGCCACAGGGGCGGCGTATCGAGCCCCTTTGCGGCCGGGACGACGAAGAATGCCACCAAGGGCAGCGCGATGGCCCCGGCGAGGATCCAGGACAGCCAATAGGCCTGGCCGCTGAGCCGCGCGAGGAACGGCGAGAACACGAGGCCCCAGAGGCCGCCCCAGAAGGCCTTGGAAAACAGGGAGGGGACCCCGAGCGGCGGCACCGGATCGGTCGGCCAAGCCGGGCGGCTCATGGGAATGAGGCCAATCTGGTTGAAGACGTACCAAAGGCTCTGGTGAAACAGGAGCGTTGCCAAGAACCCGGCGACGAAGCCCAACAGCAGCAATCTCAAGGACATCCTCGTCTCTTTCGCCATACGACCGCGTCGATTCTCCAAGCCTCGTGCCACCTTAGCCCCAAGAGGGGCCCCTGGCACCACCGTGGCAAAATCCGCCTCTCGGCAGGCTTGGACATCGTCACAGGAATGGCTTAATTCGAGGGCCGTATCGGGCAGTTTTCATCCAGGGGGTAGTGCCGATGGAGCGTGCGACAAAGAAAGCGATCAGGCGATTTTCGATCGCCGGGGTAGTGCTGTTCCTCGGCCTCGTCTTCCTGCCGTTGCTGACGATCTTCTATCTCGGCTGCGGTCTGATCGACGTCATGCGCAACAAGCGCCGCGATGCCATGGTGTTCCGCAAGTACTTCCTGGGGAACGGCATCACCACCTGGCTGCTGTCGCCGCTCAATCTGTTCATCGATCTGTTCTGCTATCGCAACAAGGGCGTCTACAAGCTCGACGACCTGCCGCTGGAATGGCGTGAAGAGGTCGACCAGGTCCTCGATGTCTTCCGCGAGCAGAAGGATACGATCCTTACCGAGATCGACGAGTCTTTCGAAGACGGCCGCCGCGGCATGTATGTCTATGAGTGGTACGGCAAGCGCAAGGAGCATTCCGTCGAGGCGCTGAAGCGGGACTACAAATACGTCAAGACCGTCGCCGTCTCGGTGTTCTCAGGCAAGGAATCCACCTCGTTCCACTACGGGCCGCTGCGGATGACGCTGCGCGTTTTGTACAACCTCACGCCTGTCGATACGGACCAAGTCTATATTCAGTGCGGTTGGGAGAAGCACTTCTGGCGCGACGACCCGCTGTTCATTTTCGACGACACGCTGATCCACCGCTCGGTCAACGATTACGACGCGCGCCGCTTCGTCGTGTTCATGGACATCATGCGTCCGACCGCGCATCCGGCATTTCTCAACAAGCTCATTGCCGCTGTGTCCGTCCTCGTCGAGCGCGCCAACGCTGTCTTCTACAAGAACTGGAAGATGCTGCGCCCCGGAGCGAAGAGCACGGAGCCGCCGGCACCGCATTCCGAAGCCGCGTAGCTCGCGCGGCCCGCGGAGGGTTCGGCCATGGTGACCGTGATCTCCGGGGGACAGACAGGTCCTGACCGTGCCGCCCTTGAGGCGGCGGTCGCCACGGGCACACCCTATGGCGGCTGGTGTCCGAAGGGCGGATGGGCCGAAGACATGCCCGAGCCGCCGGGGCTGTTGGCTCTCTATCCCAACCTTCGCGAGACGCCCTCCGACAAACCCGAACAGCGCACGGACTGGAACGTGCGGGATTCGGACGCGCTGCTCGTCCTTGTCGGGCAGGGAGGGCTCGATGTTTCGACGGGCACGGAGCGCGCGATGCGCCATGCCAAGAGTATGGGCAGGGCCGTCTGCGTCGTAAGCGTCGCAGAGCAAGAGGCAGAAGACAGGGTCCGGGCTTTCCTGAGCCAGTTCGCGGGTAAGCCCGTCTGCATCGCCGGCCCGCGCGAGAGTGAATCTCCGGGGCTCCAAGCCGAAGCCTTGCGCGTGCTACAGCCTGCTCTTGCGGCGCTGGCCGCCTGAGCGGGACCCCAATCTTCGCAGGACGGCTGGAACTCCAGGGCCCGTCGCGAATTGTGTCCATGTCGGGGCAGATCCCGTCTGATGGCTTTGTCCCGGGCTGTGTGGAGAGTGACGACCTGAGGAGGAAGCAATGACGCATACCACAAGGCGAATGACGCTTGCGGGTGGGGTCTTGGGTGCGAGCCTTATGCTTGCCGCTGTCCCCGCCGTTGCGATGGGCAGTCTCGTCGAAGGCGAGGAGACCGACAATTGCTCGAACGAGGACGGCGCCTTGGACGAGGCGGCCTTCGTGATCGCCACGGGACCGAAGCCGGGTGAGCGCGTCGAGAGCGGGTTCGACGTGACCGGATGCTCGCGGACCTTCGAGAGCAATGTGCAGTGGAAGCTTTTGGCACGGGACGGCGCTGTGCTGGCAAGCGGCCATACGACCGGGGGCGGCGTCGACGGTCCCGGGGCGTTCAGTTTCAGTATTCCGTACACGGTCACTGTCCAGCAACTCGGCCATCTCGAAGTCTTCGAAGAAGATGTATCGGACGGCGAAGGCTTCCCGCCAGGGCGGACGGTAATTCCGCTGGTCCTGAAGCCGTAAGGTTCCGTCGGCTCCGAACGGGGCGCGATAGGATTTGCTAACAGCCCGTCGATTGGCGCTGAGGGTGGCCGGTGATGTGATAGGGTGTGCCGTCTCGATGAGTACGATTCTTCAGCAAAGGGGGGAACAATGCTGGAAGCACTCATTATCATCTTGGTTGTAGGCGCCATTGCCGGCTGGCTGGCGGGTCTCCTGGTTCAGGGCACCGGATTCGGCCTACTGGGCGATATCGTCGTCGGAATCCTCGGTGCTCTCGTCACCGGGTTCTTTTTGCCTCAGGTCGGAATTGTCCTGGCATTCGGCGGCGGCATTCTCGGATCGATCATCGCGGCCTTCATCGGCGCCGTGATTCTTCTGATCGTCGTGAAGCTGATCAAGAAGCTTCTGTCCTAAAATACCGATTTATTTCAGCTGATTAGCTGTCTCGGGCGCCGCTCCACCGATGGGTGGGACGGCGTCTTTCGGTGTCGAGCCGTGTGTAAGCGCCGCTCAAGCCATTGTTGCAGCGCAACATTGGGCCTCCCTGCTGGGCCACTTTGCCGCAGTTTGTAACACAGGGGCCATGTTTTCGTCACAAGGTGAACCTGCCCTCGTCAGAATTGTCGAGCAAAAGCCCCAACCTCAGCGGGTTAATCCCGCACAGTATTAACAACTGTTGAGGAATATCTATGAGGGGTCAGAGACTCTTCGGCGTGAAGAGCCTTTTGCTTGTCTTGGTATTGCTTGGACTAGCAGCGCCTGCACACGCTGGTGACGTGGCGCGAAATGACAAATTGTTTGTTGCGTCGCACAACGCGAAAGCTGGATTGGTCGCGGCCGCAGAGGTCGTTGCTCGGCATAGCGTGATCGATGACTATGACGACCTGGCCGATGCCGACACAGCCGAGAACGGCGTGTCGTCCGCAGCGTTGGAAGTCGCCGCGCAGGGTGCCGGTGAGCAGAACTTCGCCGATGCGAGTTCCGCGCGCCAGCTTCGGTGCTTGGCCGAAGGGATCTATTTCGAGGCCCGCGGTGAGCCTTGGCGCGGCCAGCTCGCCGTCGGCCGGGTGATCTTGAATCGGGTTTCGAGCAAGCACTATCCCAACACCATTTGCGGTGTGGTCTATCAGAACAGCCATCTCCACAATCGCTGCCAGTTCTCCTTTGCCTGCGACGGCAAGGCCGACCGGATCCGCGATGCCAAGGTCTGGTTCAGCGTCCGCGGCTACGCGGCCTGGCTGTTGGCCAATCGGCCGAATGAGCGGGACGTGAGCGAGTACCGGGTTTTGGCGTCGCTCCAGACCGCGACCCACTATCACGCGGATTATGTTCGCCCGAACTGGGCCAAGCATTTCGAACTGACCGCGCGCATTGGCCGGCACATTTTCTACTCCGACCCAAGCGCTTAGCACCATTCAGAGGGGGCGGCCGACCAGGCCGTCACCCTTGCAATTCCCCATCCGCATCATATCTCTAACCCGTTAGCATCTTCCTTTCGCTGACACGGGAGAGAAACATGCGATGGCTGCTGATAGTGCTTGCGCCGCTTGCACTTGCGGGCTGCGTGACGGACCAGGGTCCCGCATTGCCGATGACCCTTGCGCCTGCAGAAACCGCTCAAGCGGCCTGCCTGACTTACGGCGATACGCCGACATTCGGCGAATGTAGCCCGGGCAACGCCACCCCGGACCAATAGCGCTGCTCCACCTCGGAAGACGGCAGGCATCCTTGACCGCCGTCACAGCTTCACAGTCCGATTAGGCCAACCTGGCAAGATCTTCTGCTGGGGATTGGCCTGTCATATGTCGTGTGAATGCTTGCTGGCTTGCCCGCGAGCGGCTACCACAACGCGCCATGATCAAACAGAGCGACAGGAGTCGCCACAGCCTCGTCGGCAATGGGACGGGGCGTAGACAAGAAGACCGGCCGTCGGAACTTCGTCTGAGTGCAGGGCGGGGAAGACGCGATCCATGAAGCGCCGAGCCATGTTCAGCAGCCGTCTGGAGCGCCGCCGGCAAGTGCGCCGCTTTGCACGGCTCGTCGGCGTGACGGTATTCGTCATTGGGCTCGGCCTCGTCGCCGTCTTCGCAGTCCAGGGACTCGACTTTCTCGGCATCGCCGAGGCGGACCGTCTGCCGCTCGGTGCCGTCGTGTTGGCGGCCATAGGCGGTGTCCTCGCGCTGTCTTTCGTGGCCTATGTTACAGTGCGCATGTTCAGCCGGATCGACTAGCGCCCCTGTAGACTGGCGCATCGAGACAAGTGACGAACCCTCTCCAAGCGATCTAAACTGTCCTCCCGCCGAGACGCGCGGGACTATGGGAGGGATTACCAATGGATCTTACGGGCCTACTGGTGCAGGCCGTCTCCGGTGCTGTCGGTGGCAGCGCCGCGGGTGCGGCTGCGAAGAACTATTCTCTCGGGGCTGTTGGGAATGCGATCGCCGGTGCTGTCGGCGGTGGCATCCTGGGTCAGCTGATGGGCAACTTTGCCGGCCAGATGATCGAAGGCTGGGTCGGCGACATTGTCGGCGGCGGCGTGGGCGGTATTGTGCTGACGCTTGTTGCTGGCCTCATTCGCAATATGACGTCCAAGTAAGTCTCATCATGGGCAGGGGCGGCGTCCTTCTTGGGCGCCACCCCGCCTTAGCTGCGACGCCTCGTAGATTGCCTTTGTCCTTCATAACAATGTCGAGCGGCTTCGCCACATTGAACGGCATCGATGTGTGCGGCAGACCCGCTGCCGTGCGCGTCTAGAATGGTAGCAGCGTCGTGTCAGACGTTCGCGTAATCCCGAGGGGAATGATGGTCGAGTCCGAGTCTGCTGCGGATCTGAAATGGGTGCCGGAAGGCGAAGGCGCCGCGGACGAAACGAACGATGCGGCCATAGAGACGCTGCGGCAGCTGATCCGCGACAGGAACAAGAAGTCCGTTCGGAAGGTTCTCGCGCACTGGTCGCCCGAAGACATCGTGGAGCTTCTGGTCCGATTGCCGTTCAAGGCTGCGCGCAAGCTGTTGGACCTTTTGCCTGACCAAACATCCTCGCGCGTTCTGTCGGAACTGCGGCCGCAATACCGTGCTGCGATCACGAGAGACGAAACGGTCGAGCGGCTACGCGGCTTGATCCAAAGAATGCGCCCGAAAAGGCCCTTGAGACGTTTCAGGATTTGCCGGACGATCTCCAGGATCGCCTTGGCCCAGACCTCAAGTCGTTCGAAAGCATCCAGGCATCGAGGGCCTTCCACAAGGAGAGCGCCGGCGAGATCATGCAAAGGCGCCACGTGGCGCTGGCGCCGGACCGCACCGCAGCCGAGGCCGTTGCGGCGCTTCAACGAGCATCGGATATGATTGGGTCGGTCGATACGGTTTTCGTCATCGATGCCGACAACCGTCCCATCGGCGCCTTCAAGCCGCGGGCACTGCTGCTGGTGCCCCCGGACACGCCGCTCTCGAAGATCATGTCGCGCGAGTTTCCCGTCGTCTCATCGGCCACGGACCAGGAAGAAGCGGCGCTCGCGACGGCCGGTACGGAGTTCAAGAGCCTTCCCGTCGTCGACAACGACGGCCGGCTTGTGGGGCAGATCACCACCAAGATGCTGGCGCGTGTTGTGGCGGAGGAAGCCGCCGAGGACATGCTGAAGCTCGGTGGCGTCAACGAGGATGCGCGCCCGACCGACTCCGTCCCGAAGATCGTGCGCAACCGGTTGCCGTGGCTGCTGGCCGGTCTGGTGGGAGCGACGATTGCGGCTATCATCATCGGATCCTTCGAAGAGGAGCTCGAGAAGGCGGCGATACTTGCGGCCTTCATTCCTGTCGTGATGTCGATGGCCGGGAACGCCGGTCTGCAGGCCTCCGTGGTCTCGGTTCAGGCCTTGGCCATGGGATCGAACTGGCCGGGAGACCGCCTGATCTATCGCTTCGGCCGCGAGCTGCTCGGCGCGCTCGTCAACGGGGCGATCGCAGGGAGCATTCTTGCATCGCTGATCCTTGCAGGCTCGCTGATATTCGATGTGGAAGACCCGGTGCGGCTCGCATTGGCAACATCGATGTCCTTGCTCACGGTGACGACAATCGCGGCAATCGTCGGATCATTCGTTCCGCTGGGCCTCAGCCGGCTGGGCATCGATCCCGCGGCGGCGACCGGCGTGTTCATTACGACAAGCAATGACGTTGTGGGCGTTCTGGTTTACTTCCTGATGGCCAGCACGTTCTACTTCTGAGGAGAAGCGCCCCCGCGGCCAGGCACTCCAATGGGTGTGTCAAGGGGGCTTTACAGTTGAGCCGAAAGGGCTAGTAAGGGTCTGCACTCGAAACGGGAATTAGGGGGAACGATGCTGCGGTTGATGGCTCTTTCCATGCTGCTTCTGGGCAGCGTTACAATTTTCGCTGCGCCACAGCTATCGTTCGCGCAGGATGCTGCTCCTGCACAGAGTGCGCCCGTCTTCTCCAGCAACGTCACCGATCCTAAAGTGAAGCTCGAAGACCTCGAACTTCTCATGGTCCCGATGACCGTGGACGAGCTCAAGGCTCTGGCCGGCAAGTGGCTCGACATCGTCAAGGCCAAGACGGAGCAGGTGGTCGATGCGCAGATCGCCGTTTCCAAGGCCAATGGTGGTGCTGAGACCGCCCAGCGAGAGAGTCTCACGAAACTCTACGCCGAACGGAACTATCTCTTCGATCGCTATACTGCGGTCGTCAACGCCTGGGAGCGGAAGGGCGGCGACGCCAAGGAGGTCGCGGTCTATCGCGATTACCAGAACGCCATCTTTCTCGAAGAGACGCGCAAGGCGGACATCAAGACCCTCATTGCCTGGGCAATGGATTGGATGAAGGCCGACGATCGGGGCCTATTGTTCCTGAAGAACGCCGCCATCGTCGTCGTTGCGTTTCTGGCGCTGATATTTGTCGCGCGGATAGTCCGGGCGCTTGTCCGGCGCTGGATCGGTCACGTGCCGAATATCTCCGATCTGCTGCAAGCATTCATCGTCGGCATAATCTATTGGATCGTTCTGGCCGTAGGTTTGATGCTCGTCCTGTCGGGCCTCGGCGTCGATGTCACGCCGCTCTTCGCGGTGTTCGGCGGCGCTTCCATCATCGCCGCCTTCGCCATGCAGGACTCGCTCAGCAATCTGGCGTCGGGACTCATGATCATGATCTATCGTCCGTTCGACGTGGGCGACTATGCGGACATTGGCGGCGTCGCCGGAACGGTCAAGAGCACCAATATCTTCGCTACGACCGTCACCACGCCGGACAACCAGGTCATCGTCATTCCAAATAAGAATGTCTGGGGCAATGTGATCACCAACGTCACGGCCAGCGAGACGCGTCGCGTCGATCTTGTCTTCGGCATTGGCTATGACGATTCCATTCCGGAAGCGCTGAAGGTTTTGGAACAGGCTGTCGAGGCGCATCCGCTTGTGCTGAAGGACCCGGCGCCGACGATCCGGGTCAACGAGCTCGCCGACAGCTCCGTGAATCTCATCTGCCGGCCCTGGGTGAAGACGTCCGATTATTGGACCGTCTATTGGGATCTGACGCGCTACGTCAAAGAGCTGTTCGACTCCGTCGGCATCTCGATCCCGTTCCCGCAGCAAGATGTGCATTTCATTCCGGTGGATCCGAACAAGCCGGTGCCGCCGCCCGTTATCGAGAAAACTCCCTCTGTCGAACGAGAATCGATATCTTCTGGTGATCAGGGTCACACTGGTGACGACAAATAGGAATCGGGAGTGCCACTCATGTACGAGCGCTTGAAGTCATTCGCGGCGGCTGGAAAGCCTTTCGTATTCGCCTTGGCTCTGTCCGTCCCGTTCGGCGCCACGGCGTCGGCGCAGGTCACGATCGATGTCAGCGAGATCACCTGCGACCAGTTCGCGCTCTACAAGGTCTCGGATCCAGATACGATAGCGGTCTGGCTCCACGGCTATTACAGCGGCAAGAAGGGCGACACCGTAGTTGAGGTCGAGAAGCTGAAAGCCAACGCCAAAAAGCTGCGGGACTACTGCCTCGAAAATCCCGACACGAAGCTGCTCGCCGCAGTCGAGTCATTGATGAAACCGTAGTCTCGCTCACGTCAGACTGAGCAGACAATTTTTGCGTCGGGCAGGGGGCGTCCTTGAAAGCAGAAGCGACGGCGGGCGCGGAGGCGCAGACGGTGCCATGGTGGACGGCGCCGGGACACACCGACATGACGTCGTTCATGGCGTTGATCCTATTGTTCCTCCTGGTCTTTGGCGTTTTTCATGTCTACGCGCGGTTCGACAAATTCGCCGAAGAACACAATGAAGGGACGCCGCTGAAGACGACGATCCCGACGCTTCTCATGGTCGCCTTCGCTTATGAGATTTTTCCGCCGCTAAGCCATTTCAGCATTCTGCTTCCCTTGGCGTTGATCGTAACGGCGCTGGCCCGCGATCTGATGCTGTGGTTCGAGCCGCGCAAGGAACACATCCTCAAAGGCGAGCTTGAAAGCGCCATGCTCGACGAGTTGCATCACGAGCATCTGGGGGAGCACGACCACACAGGCAGGCGTGTGCCTGACGAACCGGAAGCTGCGCCGCCACCCAAGCCCGCACCGAAGCGGAAGACCCGGACGGCAAAATCCGATCCGCCGGAAGAGAGTGGAGCAAAGCCGGACGCGCGCCTCGACAAAAGGACTTGCCCGCGAAGGGAGGGACGGAAGCGTGATTGAGCTCACCGTAACCTCCATCCCCTTCGTTTTGCGCATCATGTATCTGCGTTGGAAGGGGATCCCGATCACGCTCTACAACGTCCATATGGCGCTGTTCGCGTGGCTGGCTTTGGCGTTCATCGTCTTCTTCACGGTGTTCTACTACTACCCGAAATCCTACACGGGCTTTGTGCCCTTCCGCACGGTTCCGGTTGTCAGCGAGAACGGCGGCACCGTTACGAGCATCGAGGTCGACAACGGGACGCGCGTGAAGCCCGGCCAGATACTGTTCACCGTCGACAAGACGACCGAGGAAGCGGCGGTGAAGACGGCGGAGCTAAAGCTCGCCGAGATCGACAAGTCGGTCGCGTCCGCCGAGGCCGAAGTCCATTCGGCGCAAGCATCCCTCGACCGGGAGAGGGCCGAGCTGCAGCAAGCCGTCGAGGTGTTCGACGATCAGGCCGAACTGAAGAGGCGCAAATCGCCGGCCTATAACGAACGCCGCTATCAAGCGGCCGTGGCCGACAAGGCCGCCGGTGAGGCCAAGGTTGCGCAGTCCCAGGCGCTGCTGGACGAGGCCAATCTTCAGCTGACAGAAGTGCTCCCTGCGCAACGGGAGAGCGCGAACGCGCAACTTGAGCAGGCCAAAGTCGAGCTGGCCAAGACGACGGTTCGCTCCCAGGTGGATGGCGTCGTCGATCAGGTCACCTTGCATGTGGGCGCACGCGCCGCGCAGTTCGCATCGAACCCGGCGATGCTCATCATTCCCGACCGTGACGAGGCCCACCCGAAACGGGTGGTGGCCGGCTTCTCGCAAGTCTCGCGCTCTGTCCTCTATGTCGGCATGCCTGCCGAGGTAGCCTGCGACACGAATTTCAACGTGGCGATGGTGGACTCCGTGCTGCCGGCGCGGATCGTTGCGATCCAGCCGGAAATTGCCGCCGGTCAGCTCGCGCCCACGGGACGACTCATCGAGCCCTCCGAGTTCTCAAAACGCGGCGAGGTGGTTGCGGCACTCGATATGGTCTATCCGGAGCATGAAGAACGCCTCGTCAACGGAAGCGGTTGCATCGTGCAGACATACGACCGCAATCTCCCCCATGGTGTTCTAGGCCACATCCTCGGCGGCCTCGGTATCATCAAAGCGTGGGGCCTTCGCATAAAGGTCTGGATTGCGCTCGTAACGGGGATCGGTCTCGCCGGCGGGGGCGGGCATTAAGGACAGTGCCGTCTAGCACCAGCTCGCACCGTCCTGCTCGGGACGGCGGAGAAGCTCCTGCACATTGGCTTCGAGCAGCCGGTATCCCACATTGCCGAAGAGCTTTTGCCGGCCCTCGTTCATCAGGAATGTGGGGCTGCCCGCGACACCGTTGTCGGCGGCCAGTCCGTAGTCGATCACGAGCGCGGCCAGCGCTTCGGACGAGCGCAGCTTGTCGTCGATCAAGGCCGAGTCGAGCCCGAGCTTTTCGGCAATTTCGAGCTGGACATCCCAATCGCCGATATCCTGGGCCTCGGCAAAGAAGGCATGGCGGATATCGCGGGCGGCGCGGGTCGACAGCCGGTCGAGATAGGGGGGCAGGGGCGCGCCGCCACTTCGCTCGACGAGTTCGACAGCTTTGAGGAACTGATGTGGACTCGCCGAGGTGCGCGGGCGCACGAAGCCAGACCTGGTCGCTGACAACGATGTGGGGGAAGCGTGCGGCAACCTCTTGGACGTGCTTGTTGAAGTGCTCGAATCCACCTTTGGCTTCGATTTTGCCCCATGCATCGGGAAACACGGAGCAATAGCGGGGCACGATTTCGACCTGGTCGCCGAATTGCGCGGCGAGCTCATCCAGCCGTCTCTCGGCCACATAGGCCCAAATACACAGAACGTCGGAGTAATAGGAAATCTCCACCTTGGACATCGGCACCCTCTTAGATTGCCCCTTCACTCTAGTCCTTGTCTGATAAAGCGGCCTTGCGCCAGCCCAAAGCCACCCTATATGGGCCCGTGTGGGTCACGCGATCGTGCGGGCCCGCCAGACCGCGTCATGCTATGCTGTATGCGGCTGACGTACCATTGCGGGAGGGAACGCCATGCTGGGGAAAACCATGACACGGGTAGGGCAGGGACAACGCCACTGGGTGGCGGGTGCGCTGCTTGCCGCGCTTCTCAGCATGCTGACGAGCCCGGCACTTGCTGCGATTCTCATCAATATCGACAAGCCCACGCAATCAATGACCGTCTCCGTGAATGGAGAGGCTCGCTACCGCTGGCCTGTCTCCACGGGCGCGACAGGCTATTCGACTCCCACGGGAAACTACAGCGCCTTCCGTATGGAGCGGATGCACTATTCAGATGAGTGGGATGGCGCAGGCATGCCTCACTCGATTTTCTTCACCACGCGCGGTCACGCTATTCATGGGTCGAATCATCCCGGCATGGGCACGCCGCGCTCTCATGGCTGCGTACGGCTTTCGCTCAACAATGCACAGACACTCTACAATCTCGTGGAGCAGCACGGCATGGCAGGCACCAAGGTCGTGGTTTCCGGATCGGATCCCGCGGGGAGATGGGCTGCCAGTTCGGCACCACCCGCAGTCCGTACCTTGGGTTCTAGCGAAGGTACGGGCTACACCGAGACGCGTCAGCGGCGCGGGCCTTTCCGCGGACTCTTCCGCCGGGGCCGCTAACCGGGATCGGTGTTTCGCTAGGGGTTCATCTCCCCCGGAAAGGTGACCCTGAAGGGGCTTAGCGACAAAAGGGGCACTGGAACTATTCCAGCGCCCCCAATCTCATCCATGATGACATCTCGACGAGATGTACTAGTTGCCTTCCTCGGCCTCTTCCATCGCACCCTCTTCGGGCGGCGCCGGCGTCTCCGAGCCCGGCGTCATCTTGCCTTCCTCGGCCTCTTCCATCGCTCCCTCTTCGGGCGGCGCTGGTATCTCTGAGCCCGGCGCCATCTTACCTTCCTCGGCCTTCTCAATCGGGTCTCCGGCGAAGGACGCAGTGGAGAGCGCGGATGCGCCAACCAGCAACGCGGCACCGAAAATCACTGTGTGGGGGACTTTGAACATAGTGTCGTTTCCTCTGCTCTTGATTGAGTCACGCACCTGGCCGAGTGATTGACCGGGTCTCGCCGAACGCAAGACGTGAGTGCATACAAGTTCTACCAATGCATAACATCGTAGGCAGCGGTTGAGTTCCACGGAGGCAACAGCGGAAGTGGCCAGACGGCCGGCTTGTGAACCGCATTGGCCGTGATTGCGGGTGTGTGTGGGACTTTGCCTCACGGCCGCGCTCGGCGTGGTCCAGCGCAGGAATAGGCCGTGCTAATGCCTTACCGGCCCTTGGCCCGCTTCGGACATTTCGAGCACATCTTCTTCTTTGGGCATTTCGAGCACGGCTTCTTCTTATGGCCGCGCTTGCCGTCGCCCTTCTTGGCCATCGGCTAGCTTTGCGCCATTAGCTGTTCGCGCCGGGCCATGAGTGCATCGAGTTTCTCCTGCTGGTCGGAGATGCGCGTCGCATTGCGCTCTTCGTCCGCGGCGCCGGAAAAGGCGGCTGCCTGTTCCATCAACTCGCGCAGATTGTCTTCGACAATCTGAATGCGCCGTTCCACTTCGTCCAGGGTGAGATCTTCGATGCTCATGGCTTCTCCTTATAGGTCTCCAAGGTCCGAAGGGTTGATTCTAACGACTTCGGAGCGACGAATGTCTTGATTCAGAGCAAACGCGGCCGGGGCGCCACGCAATCGAGAAGAGTGGGAGAAATCCCGCCCCTGGCAAGAGGGAAAATGCGTCGCGTTTCCGCGCCGGTCGTTTGAGTATCTGGAGCGCGACGAGGGCTCAAGGGCTTGCCGGCGTCGCCTTGCAGGTCCCGAAATCCTGTAGCGCTTGGCCGAGCGACAAGCTCAGCCTTGCGGTGGCTTCGTCCAGGAGTTGCGTCCGGCCATCGCGGAGTTGGTCGATGGCCGTCTCCAGCGCGGCGAGCCTCTCGTATAACCGGTCGATTGCAGGATCGAGAGGCGCGCCCCCGTGCACCGTCTTTTCCTGAAGTGCAGACCTCAAGGACTGGATCTCCGCCGTGAGGTCGTCGAGTTTCTCCAAGACACGGCGTGGTTTCACGTCGACACGGGTCAGTACGGCATCGGTCATGGTTGCGGCAACGGTCTCCGCCAGATGCGTGACTTTTGCTGTTGCTGCAAGTGCGAGAAGCGCCGCGGCAATCACCAGGATGGCGGTGCCATTGACAAGGGCTAGAAGCAGTTGGCCCGGTAGCTGTCGCAGCCGTGCGGACAAGTCGCTGGTGTGCGGGTCGGACATTTCGGCTCCTTGAAGATATGCGCCGCTCTCAACGGCGGAGCAGGGGGCGTCCCCCGCCCTCAGCTTAACCTGAGCGGTTCGCAGCCGACAGCGGCGGCTTCGACGGCGCCCCTGGCCCGGCGGCGTTAACGTCTGGTTAACGATGGTGCGTAAGCTGCCTCGGAGGCGTCCCCTGTTTGTTAATCTGTGGTCTGCTTAGATAGACCTGTAGCTGCGAAAAAAATTCCACTAGAATTGCGGAGCGCCCCGTCTGGAGTTGTGAGAATGGCATCGAATAACGGCTTTATGCGCAATGGGCTTGAAATAAGCCGAAGCGAATTCGTGCTGGAGAGCACGACGGATAGTGTAACCGTTCTCGATCACGACTGGCGTATTCTCTACCGCAACAGCCAAGCGATCGACTTGCTGAAAGGCCGCGACATCAGCGTCGGAAGAAGCCTTTGGGAGCCTTTCCCGAAGCGTTCGGCGGCCCGTTTCATCAGAACTACATATGGGCGATCGAGCACCAGAAGCCGGTGGTATTCGAAGAATACCTGGAGTCGATGCAGATCTGGTTCGAGGTTCACGCCTATCCGAGCGAGGAGACCCTCACGCTGTTCTTCCGGGACGTCACGGAGAAGCGACGCATTCGGGAGCAACTGACCTACCTTGCGCGGCACGACACGCTCACCGGTACATACAATAGAACGTATGCGCACGAGCAATTGGACGCTCTGCTTGAGGAGGTTTGCCGGGACAATCGAGAAGCGGCGCTGCTCTATATCGACCTCGATCACTTCAAGGAGGTCAACGACAGCTACGGGCATCCCTTCGGCGATGCCCTCCTGAAAGCAGTCGCAACGCGGATTAAATGTCTCGCCAAGGACGAGGATATCCTTGCGCGCCTGGGCGGCGACGAGTTTCTGATCGTCACGCGTCATACAACGTCGACGGAGAATGTCGAGCGATTGGCGGCAAGCCTTGTAGAGGCACTCAGCGCACCATTTAACATCGAAGACTGTCAGGTTGAGATCGGCGCTAGCATCGGCATTGCCATGGTCCCGAAGGATGGGATGAGGACGGAAGAACTCCTCCGCAATTCGGACACGGCGCTGTACTTCGCAAAGGGCGAGCGCAACAGCTATCGCTTCTTCGACCGTGAAATGGCCGAGCACGCCAAACAGCGCCACGAACTCAAAGCGGATTTGGCGCACGCTCTCGATACAGGACAGCTCCAGCTTCAATACCAGCCGATCTTCCACGTGCGGTCCGGACGTCTTGTCAGATTTGAAGCGCTTCTGCGCTGGCACCATCCGGAGCGCGGGTTCGTGCCGCCTTCCGAATTCATTGCGCTGGCGGAGGAGACCGGGCAGATCGCGGCCATCGGGGATTGGGTGATGAAGGCGGCCTGTGCCGAGGCCGCGACCTGGCCTCAGGAGGTTGGGATCGCCATCAACCTTTCGCCCGCGCAGTTTCGCAACAGCCTTCCGTTCAAAGTCGCCGATGCGCTCAGCAGGTCCGGCTTGCGTCCCGACCAGCTCTACCTCGAGATCACCGAGACGGTTCTGCTTCAGAGTACGGAGGAAAATTTCAGGCTCCTGGAGCAGATCCACGCCCTCGGCGTGAAGGTGGCGCTGGACGACTTCGGATCCGGCTATGCCTCGCTCGGCTATTTGCGCGAGTTTCCATTCCACGAGATCAAGATTGACCGGACCTTTGTGGCCGACGACAGTCTCCAGGCCTACGCCATTCTCGACTCCGTCACGCAGCTTGGCCATGCGCTGGGCGCACGCGTGACGGCGGAAGGCGTCGAGACCCGGGCGCAGCTGGAGCGCGTGCGCGGCATCGGCTGCGACAAGGCCCAGGGCTTCCTGCTCGGCCGTCCCGTCCCCGCGACGGACGTCCAGAAATACATGCGGCTCGACGGCGCCCCGGACGTCATCGCGCACCGCACCGGTTCGCGGACGGGTGCGTTTCGGACCATGCGGCAGCCGGTACGCCAGACGCGGTTGAGCGGCGTGTTTCGCTGACGGCTCACGGCCGCCGCGGCGCGATTGCCGGCCTCCACAACGGATCCCCATCGCCAACCGGCGCCGGACGCAAAAGAGGCGCCGGCTTTTTCTCGCCGGCGCCCCAGGTATTCATTCGCGAATGAAACCAGTGGGCTCATTGGCCCTCTTCAGCTTCCTCCATCGGATCGGCCTCGGCCGGAGGCTCGTCCATCATGTCGTCACCTTCCATCATGTCATCGGCCGGTGCCTCGTCGGTCATCCCTTCCTCGGACATGGTCTCTTCTTCCATGTCGTCCTGAGCGAAAGAGGGGGTCGACAGGGAAGCGGACCCAAGCAGTAACGCCGTTCCAAACATCAACGCACTAGTGAGCTTGAGCATTCTCTTCGTTCCTTCGATTAGAGGCGCGGCCCGTCGCCGCGCAACCGAAAATAGTGGGTCAAAAACGTCCGCTGGCAAGTGGGAAAATGCGTTGCTTGCGCGGAAAATGCGGACCGGGGAAGCGGGCCGCACCAGCGATCGTGACATGCATTTCACATGCAGGGCGCCTATGCTCGCGCCAGCCCGAAAAGGGCTCAACGGGAACACGGCGGGCGGGACGGTGTTTGCCTTGGGGGCTTGCCTTGAGTGCAACCCAGCCCAGCCGAAAGCCGAAAACAGGGAGAGCGTCATGCCATATCTATCCGGTGTTCTGACCGGGATCGTCCTCACTATCGTGGTCGTCTTCCTCATCGATCATGTCGGCGACGAGCCGGGCAGCCAAGACATCGTCAATTGGAACTATGTGGGCGGCGAACTCGGCCAGTCCGCGGGCAAGGTCGCCGACGAGGTGCGCGAGGAAGTGCACAAGGCGACCGCGCCGGAGCCGACAGAGGCGCCCGCAGCGGCACCCGAAGCTGCTCCCGCGCCGGCCATCGAGGCCATGCCCGAGCCCGAAACCACGACGCCGCCCGCGACCACCGGCACGCCAACAGACACGCCCTAGGGGCCAAAGGGAAGGAGCGTGGGGCGCCCCTCTGGCGCCCTACGCTCGGGCCCATCAGCACCGCGTCGCCGCGCTCAAGTAGCGCGAAGCGCGGTAGCGAACGAAAGAGAGCCCTTGGACTCAAGAACCAGAGAGATTCATGAGCGCGACGGCGTTCTCCCGCGCGACCTTGGCGCGTAACCCTGCGTCGATCGCGGCGCGATCGAGAAAGCGTCCCGCCGTCGCCGAGTCCTCGTAAGGATAGTCGACCGAGAACAGCACGCGGTCTTCGCCCAGGCTCGACAGCGCCGCAAGCAGCGGAACATCGTCGCACTGCCCCGCCGTCGTCACCCACAAATTGCGCGCAAGGTACGTGGATGGCTTCTCTTTCAGCGGACGCGGATTTGCCAGCAGCGCGAAACGGCTGTCGAGCCGCCACAGCACGTAAGGCAGCGTCTCGCCCATATGGCCGAGCACGATCTTGAGCTTGGGGAAGCGGTCGAACACGCCGGCGAAGACGAGGCGCAGGAAATGCGCCGAGGTTTCGATCGTCCACTCCCAGACGGGCTTATCCATCTCCGGGCAGCCTTGCAGCACGTAAGGCATTTTGAAGCTGTCCGCCGGATGCAGATAGAGCGGCACATCGAGGGCCTGCAGGCGCTCCCAGAACGGATCGTAGCGGGGATCATCCAGATAGACGCCGTTGGTATGGCCGTTGATGAGAGCGCCCGCGAAGCCAAGCTGCTTCACGCAGCGCTCGAGTTCGTCTGCCGCCCCGCTCGCGTCCTGCATGGCAAGATGGGCGAAACCGCGATAGCGCGTGGGCCTCTTCTGGATCTCGCCCGCGAGCGCGTCATTGGCCCCGGCGGCCAGCGCCGTCGCTTTCTTCGCGTCCGGCTCGGTCTGCACGCCGGGCCCGGTGACCGACAGCACGGCGATGTCGACGCCGGCCGCATCCATGGCTTTGAGCCGCTGCTCGCCGAAATCGGTGAGGGAGCCCAGGAGGTGCTTTCGGCCCTCGTCGGAGACGGCCGGCATCGCCGGCAACAGATAGGGCAGAAGCGGCTCCGTGATGAAGTGCTCTTCGAGTGCGATCTTCTGCATGGGGCGGCCTTATGCTCTGCGCTGGTGCTTGTGTTTGGCTGGTGCCTGCGCTGGTGCGTAGGTTGACGTTTACGCGCCATATGTTCAGACAGGCCTTAAGCCCCGGTTGCGGCGCCCCCACGTCCCCCGTCCCAAACGGCAGACGGTCTGCGAGCCACGCGTCCTTGCGGGCGAGCGGCTTACTTGAGCGCGAGACCGCTTTTCTTTCATCGTCATTGCCGGACTTGTTCCGGCAATCCATTTGGGACTCGCCCAGACTGCTGACTCCCTAGTGGACCCCCGGGACAAGCCCGGGGGTGACGAGTCAAAGTGTATACGCGCACGCCTTCTTTAGTGCGCTACCGCCTAGCGGCCTGCTTGAGCCCGTCCTTTTACGCGCTATCGCCTAGCGGCTGCTTGAGCGCGTCTTTGTTTGCGCTACCGGCCTAGCGGCCTACTTGAGCGCGGGAATGACAACCGAGAAGGCAAGCCAAAGCGCCTCGCTGCGTGGAAACACACCGAGCCCGCAAAAGTCTCGCTACGTCTCAAACTCAAACCCGCGAAGCGGGACTTGCGGGGCGCTGGTCGGCCGCCGTCCGTTTTTGTTTGTTGGGCAGCCTTCCGGCGCCCCGCATGGCACATCGAAATCGCTTCACGAGAAGCGAAGCAACCCCTGTGCGCCGCGGCGATATTGCAGCCCCCATCTCCGCTTATCTCCTGCCGTTCGGTATGAACCCTTCGAAGGAGGGCAAGCCCGCATGGTGGGGCCTTGGATGACTACGCCCAAGGCGGGAGGTAAGGGACCCCTGAGGCCGTTCCGTTACGCATGATGCGGGCGTCCGGGCCTTCTCTCATCCAGCCCATCTTTACCGCACCTTCCTCAGGCGCCGCGTCCCCCGCCCCGAGAGCAGACGGTCTGCAGCTCGCGTCCTCACGAACGAGGGATGGCACTATCGTAGCTCAGGTTTTGGGGAGGGGGATAGGGTTGGGGCGCTTCGGTAGTAATCCGACGCGTATGGACCGAGCCAGCAGCCACTAAATCGATGGAAGCCGTTTCGGAGTATGAATTTGACGTAATGCTTGATAGAGCTGCTTTGCGTTTGCCAGCCTTTTTGGCGTTGCTTTAATTGGCTTACGCACGGTGGTTTCTGACCACGGGTCGGCAAAGTTTTTGGTCGCGAGGTAAGCAGCCGTAGCAGCAAGCTCTAGCTCAACGGCGTCTGCATCTACGATCTGCTCCGCGATTTTGGCACGCACTTTAGTAGCGCTGGCCTTTGATTTGCCAGTGCTCGTGAAAACAGAATAGTAGCCATCCCAGGAGCTGGGTTTCTCTTTTTCATCTATCAGGCCGAGTAGACTGGCGTCCTGCATCGCGTCGGTTAGCTCGTCGCTATAAGGGCCGAAGTTATGGTACGTGAAAGAGAATCCTTCACCGACACCTGCAAGCTCGAAAACATAGGCGATCTTCTGCAAGCGGGTTCGCCCGACAATCTTTCCCCCCGCATCTCTAACAATATCGACGGCCTTTTCAGCTTCGGATTTCTGGCTAAGCTTTTGGGGCACTGTCAATCTCTCTAGCTATGACCTTTTTAATAAAGGTACGCGATTCTCTGTCATCTTTGGGCACATAAAGGCGAAACAACTGGAAAGGCTCTATGGCCCGCACGACCTTTGATCGATCGCCGAGGTCGACTAACTCGTCCGAACCAAGCCTTATCCGAATCTGATTGAGTGGCCCTTTTGATTCTTGAAGGGGTTTGTAGGGATCACGCTTGTCCTGGTCGACGAGAATCCTCGGCGTTTCCCCAGCTTGTTTGGAAAGCCATTGCCTCACGCGTTCTCGGATGTTGGCGCACATGCGGTCGACCATCTTCCCATCCTCGTCAGCCCTCTTTCCCTTGTTCTTCGCCTTCTCCCGAAGCGCGTGCTTAATCTCCTCCCGAACATCAATGGCTTTGTAAAAGGCGCGATCGCGCAGTCGACTAGCCAACTCAGAGACCGATCTGTCCTTCGCTTCAGCCATTGAAGCTAGGGCGCCGGAAATCACGACGTCGTCGAGGCGAAGGACGGATTCCAGGTCGTCAGGGTTTCTTGCAAACTGCACTAGGGGATGGCCACCGTAAGGCCCGTAAGTCTGACGGATTCATCCTTGCTCAGCTTAACTACTCGGCACAGAAGTTCTGTAAACAGCTTCTCTGCGCCGCGCGTGGTCTTGTGCAAATAGACTGTGGGGTAGAGTTGGAAGAGACCCAAAACATAGGCTTCCGCCGCGAAGATCGCTTTAGGGCCTAGAACAAATGTCTCAACTGGGCCGAGGTTTTCTTCGTCAACACCAGATGGCACCTCCCCCACCTCGATGTTGGCAAGAAGCAACTCAAAATCTATGGCACCCTGCTGTGTGCCCGTCATTAAGCGGTCGCGCTGCATGTAGTCCAGGCGATCAGCATCAAACTGGCTTGAGACCACAGCGCTGTAAATATTACCCGGGCCCTCTGCCTTAATGATGCGGGCGACGTCGTCAGAGAAACCGCTTCCCAATTCGTTTAGCCTGTCTGCGACCTCGCTATCCATAATAATGGCGTCGCTGACCTCTTCATGGTCCGCCAATCTCAGATCTAGTCGGCGCCCCACTTCCTCAAATGCGTGGCTAAATGGACCATGCCCTAAGTCATGTACCAGCGCCGCTGCAATCGCTTGATGCGCGCGTGTCTCCAAATAACGGCTTTGGCCCAAGTGCTCCTTAATAATCCGCATCAGCTTACGAGCCACGTGAAAGACGCCAAGACTGTGGGCAAACCGCGAGTGCGTGGCACCTGGATAGACAAACTCCGAAAAGCCTAACTGCTTTACGCGGCGCAATCGTTGAAAGGGCCGAGTTTGTATGACGCGCCACATGACATGCTCGAACTCGTTAGCCTGAAACGTGATCAGATTGTGCAGAGGGTCTCGGATTCGCTGTGCTTCAAAAGTCATTGTTCACGATTTGTTCTGTTTGTCAAGACAATCCACTCTGGATTGTTGACCTAGCTGGCACAACCCCAGTCCAACATCGAGCTTAACGCGTCACTCCGCAGCCTCGGCCTTCTTCCGTGGGCTGCGCTTAGCGGGTGACTTCGATGCCTTGCCGCTAGTGGCCTTCGCAGGTGCCTTCGACGCGCCAGAGCCTGAGCCGCCGGAAGCTCCCCGTCGCCCCAACAGCTCCTTCAGATACTGCCCCGTATAGCTGTCCTTGACGGCCGCCACTTCTTCGGGCGTGCCGGTGGCGACCACGTGTCCGCCGCCGTCGCCGCCTTCGGGGCCGAGGTCGATGATGTGGTCCGCCGTCTTGATCACTTCGAGATTGTGCTCGATGACGATCACGGTGTTGCCTTGGTCGACCAGCTCGTGCAGCACTTCGAGCAGCTTCGCCACGTCGTGGAAGTGCAGCCCCGTCGTGGGCTCGTCGAGAATATACAGTGTACGGCCCGTCGCGCGCTTGGACAGCTCCTTGGAGAGCTTGATGCGCTGGGCCTCGCCGCCCGACAGCGTCGTCGCCTGCTGGCCCACATGGATATAGCCGAGGCCGACCCGGGCGAGGGTGAGGAGCTTGTCGCGCACGGACGGCACCGCCTTGAACAGCTCGGCCGCCTCGTCCACGGTCATGTCCAGCACGTCGGCGATGGACTTGCCCTTGAACTTGATCTCCAGCGTCTCGCGGTCGTAGCGCTTGCCCTTGCACACATCGCAGGTGACGTAGATATCGGGCAGGAAGTGCATCTCGATCTTGATGACGCCGTCGCCCTGGCAGGCTTCGCAGCGCCCGCCTTTCACGTTGAAGGAGAAGCGCCCCGGCTTGTAGCCGCGCGTCTTCGCCTCGGGCAGCTCGGCGAACCATTCGCGGATGGGCGTGAAGGCGCCCGTATAGGTGGCGGGGTTGGAGCGCGGCGTGCGGCCGATCGGGCTCTGGTCGATGTCGATGACCTTGTCGAGATGTTCGAGGCCGACGATCTCGTCGTACTCGCCGGGGAGCTCGCGCGCATTGTTCAGCTTGCGGGCGACCGCGCGGTAGAGCGTCTCGATGAGGAAGGTGGACTTGCCGCCGCCCGAGACGCCCGTCACGCAGGTGAAGAGGCCGAGCGGCATGTCGACGTCGATGTCCTTGAGATTGTTCTCGCGCGCGCTTGATTTGAGGCTGCGGCCGCGTTTGGGCTTGCGGCGGTTCTTCGGCAGTTCGATCTGCTTCAGCCCCACGAGGTACTGGCCCGTGAGACTGTCCGGGGACTGCATGATCTGTTTGGGCGTGCCTTCGGCCACGACCTTGCCGCCAGCGCGCGCGCCGGGGCCCATGTCGACCACGTGGTCCGATTCCAGGATCGCGTCTTCGTCGTGCTCCACCACGATCACCGAGTTGCCGAGATCGCGCAGGTGCTTCAGCGTGTCGAGCAGGCGGGCATTGTCGCGCTGGTGCAGGCCAATAGAAGGCTCGTCCAGCACGTAGAGCACGCCGGTGAGGCCGGAACCGATCTGGGAGGCGAGACGGATGCGCTGGCTCTCGCCGCCGGAGAGGGTGCCGGAGGCGCGGGCGAGCGTCAGGTACTCCAGACCGACATCGTCGAGGAACTTCAGCCGCTCGCGGATCTCTTTGAGGATGCGCTCGGCGATCTCGTTCTGCTTGTCCGTGAGCTCGCCGGGGAGGTTATCGAACCACTCCTTGGCGTCCCGGATCGACATGTCGGTGACTTCGCCGATGTGGTGCCCGGCGATCTTCACCGCGAGCGCCTGCGGCTTGAGGCGGTAGCCGAGACAGGCTTCGCAGGGCTGGTCGGACTGATAGCGCTCCAGCTCCTCGCGCACCCAGTTGGATTCGGTCTCGCGCCAGCGCCGCTCGATATTGGTGATGACCCCTTCGAACGGCTTCTCGGTCTGGTAGCGCCGCACGCCGTCGTCATAGACGAACGTGACCTCGTCGATAGAGCCGTAGAGCACGATCTCGCGGAAGTCCTCGGGCAGGTCCTTCCACGGCTTCGTCATGGGCTGCTTGTAGTGCTTGGCCACGGCCTCCAGCGTCTGCTGATAGTAGGGCGAGGTGGCCGACGTGCGCGTCCAGGGCGCGATGGCGCCGCGGTTCAGCGACAGCGCATCGTTCGGCACCACCAGCTCCGGCTCGAAGAACAGCTCCGTGCCGAGCCCGTCGCATTCGGGGCAGGCGCCGTAGGGGTTGTTGAACGAGAACAGCCGCGGCTCGATCTCCTCGATGGTGAAGCCCGAGACGGGGCAGGCGAACTTGGCCGAGAAGATGATGCGCTTGTCCTCGCCGGGCCCGCGCTCGTCGGCGAACTCGGCGATGGCGATGCCGTCGGAGAGCGACAACGCGGTCTCCAGCGAGTCCGCCAGCCGCGCGGACATGTCGGACCGCACCACGACCCGGTCCACCACCACGTCGATATCGTGCTTCAGCTTCTTGTCGAGCTTCGGCGCTTCGGAGATCTCGTGGAACTGATTGTCGATCTTGACCCGCTGGAAGCCTTTCTTCTGCAGCTCCGCCAGCTCCTTGCGGTATTCGCCCTTGCGGCCGCGCGCGATCGGCGCCAGCAGATACAGCCGCGTGCCTTCCGGAAGGTCTAGGACCCGGTCCACCATCTGGCTCACGGTCTGGCTTTCGATGGGCAGGCCCGTCGCCGGCGAATAGGGGGATGCGACCCGCGCCCAGAGCAGGCGCATATAGTCGTAGATCTCCGTCACCGTGCCCACGGTCGAGCGCGGGTTCTTGGAGGTGGTCTTCTGCTCGATGGAGATGGCGGGAGACAGGCCCTCGATATGGTCCACGTCCGGCTTCTGCATCATGTCCAGGAACTGGCGTGCGTAGGCCGAAAGGCTCTCCACATAGCGCCGCTGCCCCTCGGCATAGATCGTGTCGAAGGCCAGCGAGGACTTGCCGGAGCCGGAAAGGCCCGTAATCACCACTAGTTTTTCGCGCGGCAGGTCGAGAGACACGTTCTTGAGATTGTGTTCCCGGGCGCCGCGAATGGAGATGGATTTTGCCGTCATACTGCGAGGTAATGTCGGGGGATGCGGCCCCTCGCGCAAGGCATAAGAGGCCGCAGGCGGCCGTTGTTGGGGCCATTTTTCATCAGGACAGCAGTGCCAGCTTCTTGAGGCGCGAGCGGATCGCGCCCGGCTTGCGCCCCAGGATCTCGGCGATCGCGGTCGGGCTTTCCCCCACATGGTGCAGGCGGCGCAGTTCCTGCTCTTCCGCCTCGGTCCAGGGGGCATAGGCCTTGCCGTGGGTTTGGCGCAGCGCGGCGACGTCGTAGCTCTTCCCGGCCGCATCGGCGGCGGCGGCTCCGCTCGCTTCCATGAAGGCCTGCTGCCGCAGGTCGAGTTCCTTCGGGCCAAGCCGCTTCAGGGCCTCGAGCGCGTCTTCCGAAGCGCTGCGGAACTCGGCATCCTTCTCGATAGCCTGTGGGTGAACCTGCAGCGCGCGCTCGTTAAGCCCCAGCAGTTGCAGGCCTTTGAGACTGCGCAGACGGGAGAGGGCCACATAGCCCTGGCCGAACTCGAAGGCCTTCGAGAGATCGATCACGGCGGCATCCAGCGACATGCCCTGGCTCTTGTGCACGGTGATCGCCCATGCCAGCCGCAACGGATGCTGGGTGATGCTCGCGCGTTCCGAGCCACCTTCCTCGATCTTCCAGGTCACGGGCTCGGCGACGATGCGTTTGCCGCTCTTGGTGCGCACGACCGGCGCGCCGGTTTCGGCATCGAAGTCTTCTACCAGCCCCAGCGTGCCGTTGACGTAGCGTCCGGCCGGATCGTTCTTGGTGAACATCACCACGGCCCCGAGTTTCAGGGCCAGCATCTCCGGCGACAGGCAGCCCCGCTTGAGGGCGTCGATGGCGAATTGAGCGCCTTTGCCGGTCATGGGGAAGATGTGCGGCTCGCCGTCCAGCTTGGCGAGCTGCTGCCGGTTGATGTCGTCGACGGCGGCATTGTGGGTGAAGAGCCGCGTGCGGGTAGGGGGCAGCGTATCGTGCGCCACGACGCGCGCGGCCAGACGCTCGCGGTGAACCTCGGTGCAGGCGTTGGCGCGGATGGCATCGAGAAGATCGAGGAAGGGCCGGTCCTCCTGGCGATGCTGTTCCGACAGATAGCAGACGGTGGGATCGAGATCGCGCCAGGCGGCGGAGCCATGGGCGAAACTTGCGTCCGAGTCCTCGTCGTCACCGCCGAATTGCAGCATGCCGTCGTCGGACTGCCGGCGCACGACGGGCGGCAACTGAAAGAAGTCTCCGACAAGCACCACTTGGAGGCCGCCGAACGGCGCGTTCGTCGCCCGCACATGGCGGCAGACCGTGTCCGCCAAGGTCAAGGTCCGGGCGGGCAGCATCGACACTTCGTCGATAACGAGGACCTTGGTCTTCTCGATGCGTCCCGCAAGGCGACGGTTACCGGCGATCGTGTCCAGGTCGCGCCGGGTGAGGGCGCTTTTGACGCCGACGCCGCTCCAGGCATGGATGGTGACCCCATGGCCGTGCGTGGCGGCGATTCCCGTCGAGGCCGTGTAGGCATACGGGATGCCCGCCTCGGCCAGGTCCTCCAGGTAGCGGTTCACCGTGTGGGTTTTGCCGCTGCCGGGCCGACCCGTCAGGAAGACGCTGGCGCCAGTCTTGAGCAGCTCCAGTGCCTCGTCTTGCGTCATGACTGTCTCCTATCGCGCGCACTCTCCGAACCGGAGACGGCGGAGAATGGGCTATACGCAATCAAACGACATCACGATCCGATTCGCGAGCGCTGACAAAATCCATGACCATAACCCGCACCCAATATCTCCTTGCCGCCGGTCTGATCGTGGCGACGGCACTCGCGCTTTACGTCATGGGCCATCCATGGATCTGCAAATGCGGGACGGTGAAGCTGTGGCACTTTCAGGTGGTGAGCTCGGAGAACTCCCAGCACATCATCGACTGGTACACGCCCTCGCATGTCATCCACGGCTTCCTGTTTTACCTGCTGTTCTGGCTGATCGCGCCGCGCGCCTCTGTCGGCACGCGGCTGCTGCTCGCCATCGGCGTGGAAGCGGCCTGGGAGATCATCGAGAACACGGACTATGTGATCGACCGCTATCGCGAGGCCACGGTCGCGCTCGACTATTACGGCGACAGCGTTCTCAACTCGGTGAGCGACATCCTGTTCATGGTCTTAGGCTTCGTGCTCGCGAGCAGGCTGCCGGTGTGGCTTACCGTGACGATCGGCATCGCCTTCGAGCTCTTCACCGGGATCATGATCCGCGACGGTCTCGCCCTCAACGTGCTGATGCTGTTGTGGCCCAGCGAAACCGTGCTGCAGTGGCAGAACAGCCGCTAGAGCGGAACCCGGATCCCGAACACCATGATCAGGATGAGCCAGACATAGGCGATCACGGTCGGGTAGAACGTCACGCCAAAGCCGAAGGCCCGCAAGTACGGGTTCTTGTGGTAGCCGACCCAGAACAGGATTCGGCCCAACACGAACAGCCCCGTCAGGATCGGAAGCGTGCGCGCCTCCTCGATGGGGCAGTACATCGCAAGGCCCGCATTGGCGATGAAGTAGGCGGTGAACTGCTCGAACGTGTTCAGGATGAACTTGGTGTTGATCTCGACCGGGGAGTTCGGCTTCGGCGTTGAGCCGACGAACATGGAGGGGTCGAGCCGCTGCGCGGCAACAATACAAATGCCCAGGACGCCGGGAAGGATCGCCACCACCGCATCCTTGATGACGAGAGCCAGACGGTCGGCAATACCCCACGCCTCGGGAGTCCAATCCCAAAACGTCTTGCCGGCGGCGAAGACCGCCGCTGAAAACAGCCAGTTACCAACCAGCGTGGCGATGAAGGGCCACTGCATGGCGGTGAAGCCGAAATATTTGACCCGTGGGTCGCGCCGCTTGCCCTTACGGCGCGTGGATGTCTGTCCCTGGCGGACCTGCCGCTGCATCGTTCTTGCTTTTCCTGGATCTGGGGCAGTCGTCCTCGGAGGATGGAGCGTGCTGCCGAAATATTCTCTGTCGTTTTGTTAGCCATAGGGCGCACGCCAAGGAATAACAAGAGGGCAACATGGTAGACGGACGAGAACAAAACGGGTACATTCTGGCTGCGTTGCCATCATCCCCCAGGTTGTGGACAGGGGGGACAGGCTGGCGATGCGTTCTGGCACGCGGGTGTCCTTGCGCCTATCGTGCCGGATTGGCCGTCGTGGGCTCGAAGCTCGCGCGGACCTTGATTATTTCAGCGGCTCGTATGCGGGGAGGTCGGAAGCATGGCCGGATCGGTCAACAAAGTTATTCTCATCGGAAACCTCGGTGCCGACCCCGAAGTGCGCCATACCCAGGACGGGCGCCCGATCGTCAACCTGCGTCTGGCGACCACCGACAGCTGGCGGGACAAGAATTCGGGCGAGCGCCGCGAGAAAACCGAATGGCATCGGGTGGTGATTTTCTCCGAAGGGCTTGCGCGGGTGGCCGAGCAGTATCTGCGCAAAGGCTCGAAGGTCTATGTCGAGGGCGCGCTACAGACCCGCAAATGGGAAGATCAGTCAGGCCAGGAGCGCTACACCACCGAGGTCGTGCTGCAGGGCTTCAATTCGACGCTGACCATGCTCGACGGACGCCAGCAGGGCGGGGGCATGAGCGAGAGCGGCGGCGGCGGTGATTTCGGCCGCACCAAACCTCTCAGCGGCGGCGGGTCGTTCAACAAGGAACTGGACGACGAGATCCCATTCTAGGACGCCTTAGGACCGCACCCCAGGCGCTTCTTCCAAATTCAACGACTCCAGTTGCCGTGGCGCGGGTCGCCGCGTGACGTAAGCCACGACGGCGCCGCGATCACGATCATCCGGTCTATTCGGCGGAGGACGACTCTACGCCGGATACGTACTTGGAGCTGAACGTCTTTTCGCCGAGACGATCCAGCAGGCTCAGCTGCAGCTCGAGCCAACTCTTGTGGCCTTCCTCGTCTAGGAGGATTTTCTCGAACAGCGTGCGCGTTCCGACATCGGCCTGCTCGGACGCCTGCATCGCGGCATGGGTGTAGAAAGCGATCGCTTCCTCTTCGTCGGCGAGGTCGGCCTTGAACATGGCCTCGAGCGAGGACGCCTTGACCGGCTTCTTGTAGAACTCGAGCTCCGGTTCGCCGTTCAGGAACATGATGCGGTTCATGTATTCGTTGGAATGGCCCAGCTCTTCCGTCATCTCCTCACGCATCTGCGCGGCCAGCTTGTCGAGCCCCCAGTCATCCAGCGTATGGGCGTGAAGCTGGTACTGGTGCATGGCCGACAGCTCCATCGACAGCGCCTTCTGAAGGTTCTTCATCGTCGTCTCGTTGCTCATAGTCTCGTCTTCCTTCTGGTGAGGGTCTCGATCGAGGCGCCATAGTCTCAGGCGCCAGTTTCTGGAAGGTCAATTTCCGAAGGATCAAGACCGGATGAGAATCATGCCTTGGTTGGTGCCAAGCAAACCACATCCTTCAAATGGGACCTTGATCCAGGTCTTCAATGCGACAGGCGGGCGCGCTTTCTTGCCCGGAAAAGGGGTGCGGAAAGCCACCCGGCAAGGAGGCAATTCAGACCTCCATGGTCCAATTTGAGCCTTTATGAACGGTTGCCGGCGCGGCCCAGAATCGCCCTTCCGAAGCGCCGAAACCGCCCACTCTGTTTGCCGCACCGAGGGCTTTGGCAAGTATCTGTATTTTAAGGCTAAAATCCTGCCTATAAGAGACCGTTCGCGGTTGCAGAATCGTAGCGAAATCAGCTATAGAAACAGCTTCTCGAATGCATCCTAAGAACCCCGCGCCGCTCAAGCGTCGGCGCGCTTGGGAGTGTGTTCTTCGACCGATTTTAGAAGGCATTTCCGTCCTTGGCTGACGAAGAAGACGAAGGCGTCGAGGAACCGTCCTCCTCCGATATCCGACCGGTTTCGCTCATCGATGAGATGAAGCGCTCCTATCTCGATTACGCCATGAGCGTGATCGTGTCGCGTGCGCTGCCCGATGCGCGTGACGGCCTGAAGCCCGTGCACCGGCGCATCCTGTATTCGATGCGCGAGAACAACTACACCCCGGACCGGCCGTACAACAAATGCGCGCGCGTGACCGGCGACACGATGGGTAAGTACCATCCGCACGGCAACCAGGCGATCTACGACGCGCTGGTGCGGCTCGCGCAGGACTTCTCCATGCGGCTGCCGCTGCTCGACGGGCAGGGGAACTTCGGCTCCGTCGACGGCGATCCGCCCGCGGCCGAGCGTTACACCGAGGTGCGGCTCGCCAAGCCCGCCATGGCGTTGCTCGACGACCTCGAGAACGACACGGTCGACTTTCAGGCCAACTACGACGGGCGCGAGCAGGAGCCGGTCGTCCTGCCGGCCAAGTTCCCGAATCTGCTCGTCAACGGCGCCGGCGGCATCGCCGTCGGCATGGCGACGAATATTCCGCCGCACAATCTCACCGAGGTTTGCGACGCCTGTATCGCCTATTTGGACAACCCGGCCATCGAGATCGACGAACTCATCGAAATCGTTCCGGGTCCGGACTTTCCGACCGGCGGCCTTATTCTCGGGCGCCAGGGTATACGCTCGGCTTATCACAAGGGCCGCGGCTCTGTGATCATGCGCGGTCGCGTGCATGTGGAAGAGGTTCGCAAGGACCGCGAAGCGCTGATCGTCACCGAGATTCCTTATCAGGTGAACAAGGCGTCGATGGTCGAGAAGATCGCTGAGCTCGTCCGCGACAAGAAGATCGAAGGCATTTCCGACATTCGCGACGAGAGCGACCGTCAGGGGATGCGGGTGGTCATCGAGCTGAAGCGCGAGGCCATGGCCGATGTGGTGCGCAATCAGCTCTACCGGTTCTCGCCGCTGCAGAGCACGTTCGGCTGCAACATGGTGGCGCTGAATGGCGGCCGTCCCGAGGTCCTCAATCTCAAGGACTTGATCCTGGCTTTCACCGACTTCCGCGAGGAGGTCGTCGGCCGGCGCATCAAGCATCAGCTCAAGAAGGCGCGCGAACGCGCCCATGTGCTCGTCGGGCTCGCGATTGCCGTTGCGAATATCGACGAGGTTATCGCGCTGATCCGCAAGGCGCCCGATCCGGCCACGGCGCGCGCGCAGTTGATGGAACGGGATTGGCCGGCCAAGGACGTCGCGCCGCTCGTGGAGCTGATCGCCGATCCCCGCCACAAGGTTTCCGAGCAAGGCACCTACAAGCTTTCCGAAGAGCAGGCGAAGGCCATTCTCGATCTCCGGCTGCAGCGCCTGACCGCGCTCGGTCGCGACGAGATCGGCGATGAACTGAAGGGACTTGGCGCCCAGATCGCCGACTATCTGGAGATCCTGCGGTCGCGGTCCCGGATCGTCGACATCGTCAAGGGCGAACTGAACGCGCTCAAGGAGCAGTTCGGCACGCCGCGGCGGACCGAGATCACCGAGATGATGGGCGAGGTCGAGGACGAGGACCTCATTCAGCGCGAGGACATGGTCGTGACCGTGTCCCACAAGGGCTACATCAAGCGCGTGCCGCTCACCGCGTATCGCTCGCAGCGCCGGGGCGGGAAGGGACGTGCCGGCATGGCGACGCGCGACGAGGATTTCGTCAGCCGTCTGTTTGTTGCCAACACGCACACGCCTGTCCTGTTCTTCTCTTCGCGCGGCATGGTCTACAAGATGAAGGTCTGGCGGTTGCCGCAAGCGGCGCCTCAGGCGCGCGGCAAGGCCCTCATCAATCTGCTGCCGCTCGGCAAGGACGAGATCATCACCACGATCCTGCCGCTCCCCGAGGACGAGGCGTCCTGGGAGAAGCTCGACGTAATGTTCGCCACCAACGATGGCGGGGTTCGCCGCAACAAGCTCTCCGACTTCATCGAGGTCCGCCAGAACGGCAAGATCGCCATGAAGCTGGAGGAGGGCGACCACATTGTCGGCGTCGAGGTCTGCAACGAACGGCAGGACGTGCTGCTGACGTCAGCCGACGGCCAAGCCATTCGCTTCCCCGTGACCGACGTTCGCGTGTTCAAGGGCCGGCAATCGTCCGGTGTCCGGGGCATCAATCTCGGCAAGGGCGACGAAGTCATCTCCATGGCTATACTGACCCATGTGGACGCGGATGCGGCCGAGCGTGCCGCCTATGTCCGCCAGGCCAACATGGTCCGCCGCGGCGGCGAGCAGGAGCCCGACATGGAACAAGAGGCCGAAGGCGCCGAAACCGTGGCGATCAGTCCCGAGCGCTACGCCGAACTCAGCGCCCATGAGCAGATGGTGCTGACGATCTCGGAGAACGGCTACGGCAAGCGCTCCAGCGCCTACGAGTTCCGGGTGTCGGGCAGGGGCGGAAAGGGCATCATCGGCATGATCGTGAACGAGCGGAACGGCAAGCTCGTTGCGTCGTTCCCGGCCGATGACAGCGACCAGCTCATGCTCGTGACCGATCGGGGCCAGTTGATCCGCGTGCCCGTGGACGGCATTTCAGTCGTCGGCCGGTCGACCCAAGGGGTCATCATCTTCGATACGGCCGCGGACGAGCGTGTCGTTTCCGTCGAGCACATTCCCGACGAAGCCGGTAATGGCGACGAAAGCGGGGATGACGATGCAGATGTGCCACTCGATCCCGACGGCGGAGAGACGAGCTAAGGATTCGGCCCTGACCGGTTAGGCCTTCGGGCTGGACCGGTTAAGGCCTCGGCCCGCTCATATTCGGTCGCCGCGCGGACATCAGCGACTCCGATGCCGGTGACAGGGCGGCTAGAGCCGTCAAATCCTTGACGAATACGGTATGACGATCCGGCTGGGACAACAGGCCTTCGTTGCGCAGCCGCGACATGATCCGTGACAGCGTATCGGCGTTGAGCCCCAGATACTCGGCCACCTCGCCGCGGCTCAGCGGCAACTCGAAGACGACACGCCCCTCGGAAGCCGGAACCCCGATTTGGGTCGCGAGTTCGATCAGGAACGTGACCAGCCGCTGCGTGCTGTCGAGTTGGCCCACCGCCGCGAGATGAATGGCCTGGCGTGCCGATTGACGGGCCACGGCCATGTCGAAATAGGCGCGCGCGCCGGCATTCGTGTCCAGTAGCCTGGAGAAGGCGTCATAACGGTATCGCAGCACCTCCCCGGCAGTCAGTGAGACCAGATTGGCTCCGGGTCCCGGCGGAGCGAAGGCCGAGCGGAACACGTCACCGGGATAGAGCAGGGTGACCCCCTGACGGAGATTGTCAGCAAGGGTTAGCCGGAAGAGCAAAGTCGCCATACGGACGACGAAAACGGTTTCTTCGCCGCCGAGCGTCAGCGGGAGCGCTTGTCCGGGCCTCGTATGGACGAGGGTGCCGTGCTCGGCAAGCTCGGCCGGCAGCGTCGCTTGCCAGTCCGCGCTGGGCCCGGCGTCTACCGGCGAGAGAGGGGCGGCCATTATCAAACTGTCTGTTGTCACGTGAATACCCTGCGCGGCAGTGCGTACACCGCCGGTTGTCGATCCACTCATGACAAGAACACGCGAATCGGACCTTGACGCCGATCAAGCCCCCGGGGCCTGCGGCACTAGGCCCTGAGCACCGCTCGCAGGCAACGTCTTGACTAGGATCAAGAAAAACTGTGTCGCCGTTGCAACAGATGTGTCCGGAGCCGACAATCGCTGACCTTAATCAGGCAACAGGGCTGATCCATCCTGGCGTGTCCCCGGGAACCGTCACATGAAAAGAGGGAACAAACGCGATGGGGCCGCGAGCGGTCACCGCAATGACTGGGGGACGTTATGAAAAATATCCTGAGCACGCTGGCGGCAGGCCTCGCCCTTGCCGTGTTACTCGCCGCGGCGCCGAAACCGGCTCTGGCTGGCGACAACCATGGTGACCTGATGATCCGTGGCGTGGTGACCGGCGTATTGCCGGATACAGATGCCACTGTGAAATTGAACGGCTCGCGCATTCCGGGTGCTGGCGCTGACGTGAGCGACGAGGTCATCCCGGCGATGACCATCTCCTACTTCTTCACCGACAACATCGCCGTCGAGCTGTTCTGCTGCTTCGCGAAGCACAGCATCGACGCGACGGGCAGCATCGCCGCCCTGGGTGAGATCGGCGATACCTGGATCTTCCCGCCGGCCCTCACGGCGCAGTACCACTTCAATCCCGACGGCACCTTCAAGCCGTATGTCGGCGTTGGCATGCAGTACATCGCCTTCTTCGACGAGGACAGCAAGCTGGGCCCGGGCACGAGCTCGGCAATCGACGATGGCCTCGGTTTCACCCTTCAGGCCGGTCTGGACGTTGCCGTCGGCAATGGCTGGTACCTCAATGCCGACGTGAAGAAGACCTGGCTCAACACCAACGCACGTTGGGGCGGCACGGGCGTCACGGCCGATGTCGACCTCGATCCGCTGATCGTCTCGGCCGGCTTCGGCTATCGCTTCAATCTCAGCGATTTGCTGGGCGGCCACGACACCACGGCGCCTACGGCGACCTGAAATAGTCGCACTACCCAGCGACTGACGAGTTTTGGGGCCCGGTGGAAACACCGGGCCTTTTTTGCGTCCGCTCCCCGGATCGCGCTGCGGCCTTGCCGACACGCCCCCGGCACGGCTAGAAGGGGCCGCATGGGGTCACGGCGACCCCCAGCCCCAACGAAAGCTGCGCACAGACAAGAGGAGCGCCAACGTCATGCGCGTCGGTTTCTATCCTGGGAGTTTCGATCCCGTCACCCTGGGGCATGTGGATATCGTGCGCCGCGCGGCGCACCTCATCGACCGCTTGGTGATCGCCATTGGCGGGCATCACAGCAAGGGGCCTTTTTTCACGGCCGACGAACGCGTAACGCTCGCCCGGGAGTCCCTTGCGCCAGTGGCACGCGAACTTGGCATCGAGCTCGAAGTCATGGTCTATGACGGGCTGACAGTCGAGGCGGCCAGAAGCGTCGGCGCCACGGTCGTGTTTCGCGGTCTGCGCGACGCGGGCGACTTCGACTACGAAATGCAGATGGCGGGGATGAATGCGGCCCTTGCGCCGGACATCGAAACCGTCTTCCTTGCCGCATCGCCGGGGACACGCCATATCGCGGCCAGTCTTGTCCGTCAGATTGCCGCAATGGGTGGCGATGTCTCACCTTTCGTTCCGGAGCCGGTCAATTTGGCGCTAGGGCGCAAACTTGCACCTTAATCTTCAGAGACCTACAAACGAGGAAACCCCATGACCATCAGGACCGTCGTCCTCTTCGCGGCAACCCTGCTGTTTTCAGCTACAATGGCCCAGGCCCCGTCATCGGCGGCAAGTCTCGGAAATCCGGCATCGCTAAAAGAGCGCGCGCCGAACAGCTACAAGGCGAAGTTCGTGACCTCCAAGGGCACCTTCGTCATTCAGGTGACCCGCGACTGGGCACCACACGGCGCGATCGGTTCTACAACTTGGTGAAAGCCGGCTTCTACAACGATGCGCGCTTCTTCCGCGTGATCGACGGCTTCATGGTCCAGTTCGGCATTAGCGGAAACCCCGACGTTTCCGCCGCCTGGAGCAACGCGAACATCCCCGACGATCCGGTCCGGGAATCCAACGCGCGCGGCACGGTGACGTTTGCTACGGCAGGCCCGAACACGCGCACCACCCAGGTCTTCATCAATTTCAACAACAACGCCGGGCTCAACGGTCAGGGCTTCGCGCCGTTCGGGAAAATAATCTCCGGCATGGATGTGGTCGATTCCCTCTACAAGGGTTACGGCGAGGGCGCCCCACGCGGCAACGGTCCGAACCAGGCGCTGATCAAGGCGCAAGGGAACGCCTATCTCGTCACGCAGTTTCCCAAGCTCGACTACATCCAGAAGGCGACCATCGAGTAGACGGTCCGGCACCCCCCGAAGCGAAACGACAAACATGAAGGAGCCCGACACGTGGCCAATCCCGAAGACACACTCATCATCGAGACGAGCAAAGGCAATGTCGTGGTCGAAATGCGTCCCGACCTTGCGCCCAATCACGTCGCCCGCATCAAGGAACTCGCCCGGCAGGGATTCTACGATGGCGTTCCGTTTCACCGGGTGATCGAAGGCTTCATGGCTCAGACCGGCGATCCGACCGGAACCGGTGCAGGCGGTTCGGGTCAGAAGCTCGCCGCCGAGTTCAACGCCGAACCCCATACCCGCGGCGCCGTGTCGATGGCGCGGGCCCAGTCGCCGGATTCGGCGGACAGCCAGTTCTTCATCTGCTTCGACGACGCCACCTTCCTCGACCGCAAATATACGGTCTGGGGCCGCGTGATCGAAGGCATGGAGAACGTCGATCAGATCAACCGGGGCGAGCCGCCGGCAAGCCCGGACAAGATCGTGTCGGCCAAGATCGCCGCCGACGCGCCGGATGACCGGCGGGCACAACGGCAAGTCCAAGGAATCCGCGGCAATGTCCGGTACTGCAATGTTGCTGACGCTGGTGGCCCTGGCGACCGGCGCCATGATCGCGATGCAAGCTCCGATCAACGCGGAGCTTGCCGCGCGCTTGGGCATCCGCTCTCGGCTGCGCTCTGGTCGTTTTGCGTCGGCACCGTGGCGCTCGCCGTGGTCGTGTTGCTCTTCGCACGTGGAAGCACCGATCTTGGCGCGCTGCGGTCCATGCCGCTGTATATGTTGATCGGCGGCGGGCTCCTTGGCGCCGTGTATGTGCTGGTCAATTTGGTCGTGGCGCCGAAGATCGGCATTGCCGCGCTCATGGCCCTGTCGATTGCCGGCCAATTGGCGGCGGCGCTACTGCTCGACCGGTTCGGTCTTTTCGATCTTGCTCAACGGGAACTCAGCGTTGGGCGCGTGTCGGGGGTGGTGCTGGTGCTGGTCGGCGCGCTCATGGTTCGAATGCTCTAGCCCCGACGGGGAGTCCTTGCGAACAGACCTTTTCGATTTTGAACTACCCGATGGGCTGATCGCGCTGCGCCCGGTGCATCCGCGCGACGCTGCGCGACTGCTCGTCGTGCACCCGGGCGACCCCGACATCCTGGCCGACAAGGTCATGGCCGATCTGCCCCTCTTGCTCGAGCCGGGCGACGCGCTCGTCTTCAACGACACCCGTGTGATTCCGGCGGCGCTTCAGGGCGTGCGGACGCGCGGCTATGCGACCGCCCAGATTTCCGCCAACCTCATCGAGAAGCTGGACGATCACCGCTGGAACGCGCTGGCGAAACCGGGCAAGCGGCTCGAGCCCGGCGACCGCATTCAGTTCGGTAAGGATAGCAATGCCTGCGCCGACGGCAGCCTGATCGCCACGGTCGAGGCCAAAGGGCAGGAAGGCATGGTGACGTTGGCGTTCGACCTGAGCGGCCCAGCGCTCCACGATGCGATCGAGGCGCAGGGCGCCATGCCGCTGCCGCCTTATATCGCCGCGCGGCGGGCGCCGGACGACCAGGATCGCACGGACTACCAAACCACGTTCGCACGCGAGGAGGGGGCGGTGGCCGCGCCCACGGCCGGATTGCACTTCACCCGCAAACTGCTCCAAACGCTCGACGAGCTCGGCATCGTCATCTATTTCGTGACGTTGCATGTGGGGCCCGGCACGTTTCTGCCGGTCCGTGCCGAGGATACGGACGACCACCGCATGCATGCGGAGTATGGCGAGGTGTCGACCGAAACGGCGTTCGCGTTGAATGCGGTCAAATCGCGCGGCAACAAGGTGGTCGCCGTCGGAACGACGAGCTTGCGGCTGCTCGAAAGTGCCTCCGACGAGTTCGCTACGCTGAAGCCGTTCCACGGCGAGACGGACATCTTCATCACGCCCGGCTATCGCCTGCGCTTCGTCGACCGTCTCTTGACCAACTTCCATCTGCCTAAATCGACGCTGTTCATGCTCGTCAGCGCCTTCAGCGGACTCGAGACGATGAAACTGGCTTATGGCCACGCGATCTCCGAGGGCTATCGCTTCTACTCCTACGGCGATGCGTGCCTGCTGACTCCGAAAGACCCGGTGTGACGGTCCCCTTTTCGTTTGCGCTGAAGGCGAAGGACGCGGGCGCCCGCACCGGCGTCATTGAGACTCAGCGCGGTGAGATCCGCACCCCCGCCTTCATGCCGGTCGGAACGCAGGCGACGGTCAAAGCCATGTTCATCGAGGACGTGGCCGCCGCGGGCGCGGACATCATTCTCGGCAACACCTACCACTTGATGCTGCGCCCCGGCGCGGAACGCATCGCCAAGCTCGGCGGGCTCCACAGCTTCATGCATTGGGACAAGCCAATCCTCACCGACAGCGGCGGCTATCAGGTCATGTCCCTCGCAAAGCTCCGCAAGATCACCGAGGAGGGCGTTACCTTCAATTCGCACCTGGATGGAGCGCCCGTCTTCCTCACGCCGGAGCGCGCTGTCGAAGTGCAGTGCCTGCTCGGCGCCGATATCCAGATGGCGCTCGACGAATGCACGCCGTTTCCTTGCAGCCGCGAGGAGGCACGCGTGTCGCTCGACCTGTCTATGCGCTGGGCCGAGCGCTCGAAGGCAGCTTTCGAGACGATGAGCGCGCCGGGCCAGGCCCTGTTCGGAATCGTCCAGGGCAGCATCTTTCCAGACATGCGGGAGGACTCGGCCAGGACGCTCGTCGAGATCGGGTTTCCCGGCTATGCGGTCGGCGGCCTTGCGGTGGGCGAAGGTCAGCAGGCCATGTTCGACACGCTGGACGCGACGACACCGTATCTGCCCGAGGACAAGCCGCGCTATCTCATGGGCGTCGGCACGCCGCTCGACATTCTCGGCGCGGTCGCGCGGGGAATAGACATGTTCGACTGCGTGATGCCGACCCGCTCGGGGCGTCATGGCCAGGCTTTCACCTGGGGCGGGCGTCTCAATCTGCGGAACGCGCAGTACGCTGAGGATCTGACCCCGCTCGATGCGGACAGTGCCTGTCCGGCCGCGCAGTACAGCCGCGCCTATCTCCACCATCTCGTGAAGGCAGGCGAGATGCTGGGCGCCATGCTGATGAGCTACGCCAACATCCAGTTCTACCAAGAGCTCATGGCTGGCGCGCGCGCCGCCATCGCGAACGGCACGTTCGCCGACTTCGCCGACGACATCCGCCGCCGTTACGCGAAGGCGGAAGGGACGGACTAGCCGCTATTGCGGCGGCTCGAACTCGGCGCCGGCGGAACGCGCCGCGCCGCGTTTGCGCTCACGGTCCTCGGCGATGCGCTCCCGCGCCAGGAGGTAGAGCCCGGCAAGGATGACGATGGCCGCGCCGGCAATGGTCCACCATGTCGGGACGTGGTCGAAAATGACGAAGCCGAAGGCGGACATCCAAATGAGGCCGAGATAGATATACGGCGCCAGCACGTTCGCGGGTGCAAGCCGGTGCGCCAGGATGATGATCCAATGGCCGAGGCCGCCCCAGAATCCGAGCGAGGCAAACAGCAGCCAAACCCACCACTGGTCCGGCCACTGCCAATACAGGAGGCCCGGCGGCGTCATGATCAGCACGCCCACGAGCGGCGTGTAGGTCTGGGTGACCGCCGGCGGGTCGTAGGCCGCGAGGTAACGGGTTGCGATATTGAACAGCGCATAGCCGAACGTCGCGCCGAGCGTGAACAGCATGGCCCAATGCACGTCGCCGATGCCCGGGTGCATCACCACCAGCACGCCAATAAATCCGGCGAAGATGGCGGAGGCGCGGTGCCACCCGACCCACTCGCCGAGCAAGGGCCCGGACAATGCGGCGACGAGGAGCGGCATCAGGAAGAAAATCGCGATGTTCTGATCGAGCTGGAGATATTTCAGCGCGATGAAGTTCAGCGCCGTCGTCACGATCATCAGACAGGATCGGACGACTTGACGCGGGCTTCGCCGATCGCAACGAGGCCGCAGCGCGAACGGCCAAAGGAACACGGCGCTGAACACGACGTGCCAGACAAAACGCATCCAAACCACCTGCGCGACCGGGAGCTTATGCGTGTCGGTCAGATATTTGGCGGTCGTGTCGAGCGCCGCGATGCACAGCGTGGCGAGCACCATGAGCCCGATCGCCTTGACCACTTGGTTCTGATAGGGATTTGAGACGAGGCGAGGCGCCATGATGTTCCGTGTTTCCGCGCCTTCACCGTTGGCGCCGTGTTTCGATACGCTGTCCTGTTTCGGCGAGCTGTCTCGTCGACGACTTCTCTTGCACCATTCCTTGCCAAAGAGCTATCTGCCGATAAAACAAGTGGCCCGGACCAGATGGAGGAACCCCGTGGCGGACATACGCGCGATCATTGCGATTGGACAGAGAGGTCAGCTCGGCCTGAACGGCGCGTTGCCCTGGGAAGGCAACAAGGACCGGGAGTATGTCGCCGATGTGGCCCGCTTCTTCGATGTGACGCGCGGTCACGTGGTCATCGCCGGTCCCACGACCATCTCCGCCTTCCCGGAATACGCCTATGAGGACCGCACCATTGTTGAGATTCGCTCCATCCACCATCCGGAGGAGGTGTTCGGGTGGTTTCCGGACCGCGTGGTCTATGTGGGTGGCGGCCCCCCGGTTTGGGACGTCTATGCGCCTTACATCCGTCATTGGGACATCAATAGGCTCTCCTATGATGGAGAGGCCGACAGATGGTTCGATCCGGCCTGGCTGGTCGCGACGCCGGACGACGCCTAGGCGCGCCCCGCGATAGACGGCCTGCCCAAAATTGCCGCCTTTCGCCGCTACTGCGCAGGTGAGGGTTTTTGCAGGTTCAGGCTTCGTCCTAGAATGAGCAAAGACAGGTAGGGGCCGCCCGATGTGGGCCGGCAGGTCTGAGAGCAACAGAACGGGCCGGTCATTGTGTTCGCGAGGGAGACGACTATCGCTGCCACGGAACCAGAGTTTACCGCCGAACAGATCGGTTGGCGGTTCACGCTCGGCGCAGTCATTCTCGTCGGCGCCTATGTCGCGTGGCCGATCATCCCATTGGTCATGGCCACGGACCTTGACCCGGGCGTCAGGGCCGGGATCTCCGGTGTTCTCGGCGCAACGCCCTTTGTGTCGAAATTCGTCGCCATCGCCATCATGGGCCGCCCGGCCTACTACTTCCTGAAGCGCAAGGTCTATAAACGCCTTCGCCGCCGCTTCGCAGGCGCGCCGGCGAAATAGAGCGCACACGGAAAGCTCAGCCTACGTCGCGCGTCGCAACGTGCGCCTCGAAAACAAGATCAAATTGGCATCACCGTTGGTTGAACGGCTGTGTGCTTTCACTGTCGCCAAGTTGAGTTTTCAGTGAACGGTGATCGGTGCTCTGGTTCCCGTGCGAGGCACTCCTGCCTTGCACGAAAACTAGGAGAGACCCCCATGAAGAAGACACTGATCATTGCGACTGCGCTTGCGGCCTTCGCCACCCCCGCTCTGGCGATGGGCCCGTTCTATGTCATGTTCGACAACACGACGAAGAAGTGCGTCATGAGCCGCACGGCCCCGACCGACACCGCGAAATTCGCGATGATGGGCGAGTACAAGACCGAGGCCGACGCCAAGATGGCCATGCATGGCATGACGAAGTGTAAGTAAGTGTCATGCATACGGTTGCCGCTCACGCGCGGCACCGGAATAAGCTTTGGCTGCACAGCCGCTCTCGATTGTCGGGGGCGGCTGTGTTGCTTTGCGGAGCAGGTGAGGGCGCTCACTCCAAGGAGGTGCCCAAACGCCAAAAAACCCGGCTGGGCGGACCCAGCCGGGTTTTGGCAATTGCCGGAGAGATAGGCGAACGCGCTATCTCATCGTCAATGTCGTTTAGCCAAGCTTCAAGGGCTCGACAACAACGGCCTTCTCGTGATGGCCGAAGCAGCCGCCGAGGCCGATCGTGGCAGAGATAATGATGGCAGTAGCAATAAGCAGACGCATTGGTTGGTCCCCCGTTTCTGTCTGTCGATTCTGAGGATGACTATATCGGCGTTTGCCCGGAAATGCTGTGATGTTTTGGCCACGGTATGGCGCAAAGTGATACAGGGCGGCGGGCGCGACTCCGGCGATTTTGGCCATTTTCGCCCTGAATCCGGGCGTTTCACGACATACGCCGACCGGCAAGAGGACTGCCGTGCCCCGGCAAGAGTACCGTGCGTGTGAGGCGCGTCCATGCACGCAGGCCTAGTAGAGGGGCAGCTCATGAGCCTGCGACTCTTCTGAACCGCGTCCGCCATAGGCTGCGCCTCTCGACTAGAGCCGGAACGGCCAGAGCATGAGCCCAAGCAGCCAGAGAATGATCTCGAAAGCCTTGATGATCGCGACGACTACGTCCGAGGCGAACCACCAAATCACGATGATCGCGGTTCCCACGACGAGCGCGGACATGAGCCAGACCCCGATGTGCCTCTGCAGCGTATCGATCAAGGATTTGCCGTCGGCCATGGCAACGATGCTCTGTGAGGAAAAGGCGTACAGGGAAGCAGGCAGCAAGACAGCCGACCCCCGCGCCGGCATCCTAGTGTACCAGAAGAGCCCTAGCGTCACTTCGTGACGTTGGCACGGCAGCCTCGTCATCCTCGCAGTGTTGCCCGCAGTCTTGCCCCGGTCGAGGCTGATGACGCTGGGACGCTAATTGAGAGGCTTGCCGCTGTTGAGCGGGCCCCCATATCCTGACTGGGGCTCAGGAGAGGTGACACATGTTCGCAAGTTATATCCTCGTTGCGCTGGTCTGGGCAGTGGTTGTCGCTGCCGTCCAACCACCGCTCATCGTCGGCGCGCTGCTCGTCGCAATACCGGTGATCGTAATCGGCTGCCTGCTGGGCGGACCGTCGAAGGCAAAGGGCGCTTCTTAGCCTCGTTGTCGCGTGACAAGTGATTCCTCCGAGGCGTGTCGCCTGCCCGGTCACGGGGCGCTGTGCCCCCTGGAGACGCGGCTAGTAGTCGCCCATCCCGCACTTCAAGAGGCGGCGGAGCGCGGCGTGGCCGTCCTTGCATTGAAGGACGTACCATTCCCAGACGACCTTCATTGCCTCGAGGTGAGGGAGCATGTCGTCGGGGATCACCAGATCGGCGACGCGCTTGCCGTCCACGACAGCAACCAAGCGTGCCTCGGTTCCGTTCTGCTCCCACTTGAACGTCCTGCGTTCGACCAGGCCGTCCGTTGGTGCGTCGTCCTTGAGGATTCCCATACGGCAACGGTTTCGTTGAGTTGCAAGAAGACTCAAGAATAACGCCTAGGTTGTGGTGCGTCACCTCCGGTTGCGAGGTGGACCATCGCCCGGCGCCCTGTCGCGGCCTTGCCGCCGAATACCGGCAAATCCATCCGCCGATCCCATCGCGTCGGCAGACGCGACAGGAGACGATTCTCGCTATTTGAGGTGGGGGATTGGATGCGGAGGGAAATTCGACCGCCTGGGCCATTGGAAGTTTTGGTGAGCGCGCAGGGACTCGAACCCTGGACCCTCTGATTAAAAGTCAGATGCTCTACCGGCTGAGCTACGCGCTCTCACCAAGCCGTCCATATGGAGCGGGAGGTAGGGCGAGGTCAACACGCTAGGCCACCGTTTGCCCGATTCTTTCGCCGCAGGGGCCCGGCTGCTGCTGCCGGGGTCGCGACCAAGAACGCGAAATTAGCCTGTTCAGCGGCCCTCACCATTCAGTATGGTCCCGTCCGGCCCAGCCGGGCCCAATCACCAGAACGTAGGGTGCGGGGGGAAAGTTATGAGCACAGAGGTGAAGCGTGGCTCTCCGTGGCGATATTGGCCGCGGCTGCTGCTGATCATTCCGTTCGCTCTCGTGGCCTGGGTTCCCCTCTACAACCGGATCGAACCCACGCTGCTGGGGATCCCGTTTTTCTATTGGTACCAGCTCGCCGCCATCATCGTGGGCGCCCTGGTGGTGATGGCCGTCTATTACCTCGATCGGCGCGAGACGTTCGCGGCGGAGCGGGCCGATCAGAAGACGAAATCCGGTGAGGACGCGGGACGGGGAGGGCGCCCGTGAATTTCGACCTCACCGCGACGATCGTATTTGTCGTCCTGTTCGTGTTCGTCACTTGGGTCGGCTTCATCGCCGCGCGTTGGCGCAAAGCGGATCTCGATCAGCTCCATGAGTGGGGGCTCGGCGGGCGCCGCTTCGGCACGATCGTGACGTGGTTCCTCTTAGGGGGCGACCTCTACACGGCGTACACCTTCATCGCGGTGCCCGCGCTTGTATTCGGCGTCGGCGCGATGGGCTTCTTCGCCGTGCCCTATACGATCATGATCTATCCGATCCTGTTCCTTGTGTTCCCGCGTCTTTGGGTCATCGCCAGGAGGGAAGGGCATGTGACGGCGGCGGACTATATCCGCTTCCGCTTCAACTCGCGCTTGCTGGCGCTGGCGGTCGCACGGGGCTCGTCGCGACTATGCCCTATATCGCGCTGCAGCTCGTCGGCATGGAAGTGGTCGGCGCGCTCGGCTTCGACACACGGCTTTGCCGGGCACATCCCGCTCATTATCGCCTTCATCATCCTGGCCGCCTTTACCTATACGAGCGGCTTGCGCGCGCCAGCGCTGATCGCCGTGGTGAAGGACATGCTCATCTTCGTCACGATCTTTGCGGCGATCGTGATCATCCCGGCTAAGCTCGGCGGCTACGGCGCGATCTTCGACGCCGTCCCGCAAGCCAAGCTGACCCTGACGCCGCCGACCGGTAACTCGCTCGGCAATTTCAGCGCCTACGTGACGCTGGCGCTCGGGTCGGCTCTGGCGCTGTTCCTCTATCCGCATTCGATGACGGGGATCTTGAGCGCCTCGAGCGGCCGGGTCATTCGGCGCAATGCCGCTGCGCTGTCGGCCTATTCCTTCATTCTGGGCTTGATCGCACTGCTCGGATACATGGCGATCGCGGCCGGGGTCGATAAGAACCCGCTACATGCGGCCGGCTTCGAACGCTACGGCGCAAACTTCGCCGTGCCGGCGCTCTTTCTCGACATGTTCCCGAGCTGGTTCGTGGGCGTCGCCTTCGCCGCCGTGGCCATCGGTGCACTCGTGCCGGCGGCGATTATGTCCATCGCTTGCGCCAACCTGTTCACGCGCAATCTCTATAAGGAGTATTGGCGGCCGAACTGCAGCGACGCGGAGGAGGCGCGTGTCGCCAAGATCGTGTCGCTCGTTGTGAAGGTGGGCGCGGTCGTCTTTATCCTGGCGATCCCCCACAGCTATGCGATCCAGTTGCAGCTCCTCGGCGGCATCTGGATCATTCAGCTTCTGCCGCCGATCCTGCTCGGGCTGTTTACGCGGGGCTTCAACGCGCACGCGCTGCTGCTCGGCTGGGCAGCCGGAACCGCAGTCGGGACGTATATGGCCGCCAGCCGCGGCTTCGTGTCGTCAATCTATCCGTTCGAGGTGCTGGGACTCACGGTCCCCGGCTATGCGGCGCTCTATTCGGTCATCGTGAACCTTCTCGTGGCCGTGGTGTTAAGTCCCGTGCTGGATCGCCTTTGGCCGCAGGCCGAACCGCTCGACCGGAACCCGATTCGCCGATAGGCTTCGTCCAGCTGTCTTCCCGCCACCGGGCGGGAAGTGAGCCTGCGATAGGGAGGGATCGTCATGGCACAACACAATCCGCAGAGCCGCGGCTACTTGCTTATCGTCCTGGCGGCGATTGTGGTCTGCTTCGTGATTGCGCAACTCATACTCGGCGGCGGCGAGAGCGACACCCATACCGCGACGGAAGCCTCGGGAGGCCACCAGATGGAGGCGGCCGACCCAGGGCACACGGACACGATGTCCGAGGAAGAGGTGCCGCCCCGAATGGAGATGGGCGGCGCGGAGATGGATGACGGCGTATCGCCACCGGATGAAATGCAGGAGGACAGCACCCTCGACGCGCGGCCGGAGGCAATCCGTAGCGCGGCGCAAAGCCTTTGCGCGAAGCCAGGGATCGAGGCGGGATTTTCGGTGTGAAGCCCGGTTCTCGGGGCCAAAAAAAGGAAGAGCCCCGGCGCGGGGAGTGCCGAGGCTCGTACGCATTACACAGAACGCACTACCTGCCCAGACCGAACTCTACTGGGCAGGGGGAGCATGGCGAGTTCCTATGGCAGTTCTATGACGATTCGTTGTCAGTTAGTTTAATAACCACAGCCATTTGCGCCTGAGTTCTCAACCCGTTTGATGACGCTCAATTAGGGCCGGAAAGGCTGTCGGATGGCCTCTCGCGGGCGTCTGCGTGCGGCCACGCGCGAGGTGGCTTGTGCCATCCGGTGACGCATGCAAAATGCGCGTTGCGCATCTAAAAAGCTTCGCGAGGACAGTGATATGCGGTGGCGCGGCCAACGGCAGAGCGAGAACGTTGAAGACCGGCGCGGAAGTGGCGGTGGGATCTTCCGGTTCCCATTTCCAGGCCGCGGCGGGATGCGCGTGCCGTCCAGCGGCGGCGGCGGTGGAAAAGGCGGCGGCATCGGCCTCCTCGGCATTCTGATTATCCTCGGTCTCGTGCTGTTCTTCGGCTTTGATCCCGGCTCCCTCATGCAAGGGTCCGGACCGACCGGCGGAAGCGGATCGGGATTCCCCGATATTCGTTTGCCGCAGCAACCCCGGACCACCAACCTTCCGGCGCCCGGCACGCAGGGCCAAATCACGAGGCCCCAGTCCTCGAGCGAAGACGATCTCAAGAGCTTCGTCTCGGTCGTTCTCGCGACCACCGAGGACGTTTGGAACAATGTCTTCAACCAGCTCGGCGGGAGATATAGAGAACCCCGGCTGGTCTTGTTCGACGGCTCCGTACGCTCTGCCTGCGGCACGGGCATGTCGGCAATGGGACCCTTCTACTGCCCGGCCGATGAGAAGGTATACATCGATCTCGAATTCTACCGTGAACTGAAGAATCGGTTCCGTGCGCCCGGCGACTTTGCTCAGGCATATGTGATCGCCCATGAGGTTGGGCATCACGTTCAGAAGGTGTTGGGGATCGCCGACAAGGTCGAGGCGGCGAAGCGGCGAATGGGCCGCAGGGGCGGCAATGCGCTGCAGGTCCGCATGGAGCTGCAAGCCGATTGCTTCGCCGGCGTTTGGGCCCACCAAATGCAGTCAGACAAGGGTCTTATCGAGCCGGGCGATATCGACGAGGCCCTACAAGCGGCCAGCGCCATCGGCGATGATCGCATCCAGCGCCAGACCCAAGGTTACGTCGTTCCGGATTCGTTCACACATGGCTCCTCGGAACAACGAGTGCGATGGTTTCGCCGCGGATTCCAGAGCGGACAGCTTCAAGCCTGCGATACGTTCAATACTGATCAACTATAGCACGAGGTCTGACGAGACATATCGTGCTTAGTGTGGTGCGTTGCCCCGCGAGTCAGCGTAGGCTGTATTTGCGGAATGGGGTCAATGAGGTGCGGTCTCTTGACTGTCCCAATAATCAATAAGCGGGGGGCCAGTTGGGTATATCCCGGTGGTTTGTGGCCGCAGCGTTCTTCGCTGTCTCGGCCCATGTCTGTAGCGTTGCAGGCGCGTCGGACGATGAGGTTGTTCTTGGCACCACGGTGCCGCTGACAGGGGCCCACAGGCGCGGCGGCGCCGATACCAAAAATGGATACGAACTTGCCATCCGCCAGGTGAACGGCCGGGGCGGGGTCGTGGTGAACGGAAAGCGCTATCGCCTCAAGGCGCGCTACTACGACGACAAGTCCGATCCGTTGCAGGCGCAGGAACTGATCGACCGGCTGATTCACACAGACGGCGTGAAGTTCATCCTGGGCCCGTACCATGCCGGGCAGAATCGTGCCGTACTGACGACGATTGAGCGCAATCGTGTCCCCATGGTCGACGCGCATTCGGTCGCGAGGGGGCAGGGAACCCGCAGCAGAAGCCGCGGTTATTCTTTCGCCGTCGCCGCGACGCCGGACCAGTACTTCACACCGGCCCTCGAATTCGCTGCGGCTTTTGCCGCCAAGTTCGGTAAAGCCGCGAACGATCTGCGGATCGCCATGGCGACCGAGGACGATTCGTTCTCACGCGAAGTACGCGTCGGCATCCTGTCCGATGTTCGGCGACTCGGGATTGCATGCGTCATCGACGACCAATTGCCCGAGAACTTCGAGAGCATGCCCGCGACGCTGGATAAGGTGAAGAAGCTCAAGCCGGACATCTTCTTGGTATCGGGGCACGACGAGACAGCCATGACGGCGGTCAGCGAAATCGAGAAAGCAGGCGCAAGCGTGCCGATGGTTGCGGTGACCCATTGCCAAACCGCGCGGCTCGCACAGCAGGGCGATCGCTCCTCGAACTTCGTTTTTTGCCCGGTGCAATGGGATCGTGCGGCGAAGCACGAGGGTGCGCTGTTCGGGACGAGCGAGGAATTCGCACGCGTGTACGAGAAGGCCTACGACCATGAGCCGACGTCAGTTGCGGCGCAGGCCGCGGCTGCGGTCTATGTCTTTGCCGATGCATTCAACCGTGCACAGAGCTTCGAACCCGAGGAGGTGCGTGACGCCATCTCGGCCACGGACCTCGATACGTTTTTCGGACACATCAAGTTCGACTCGCAGGGCACGAACAGTGAAAAGTCTTTGATGCTGACCCAAATCATCGATGGTGATTATGTGCTCATCGCACCGCATGCCTGGGCGGAGCAAGAGCCGGTACTTACGAAACCGGCGGTCACCGAACAGGCGCCATAAGCGCCTGGCCGCGAAATCTCGCAGGACCTAGTAGAACCCTAGAGGGCGTCTCCGGCGTAGACGGTCGCCGCGCAGGGCCGGTCCGCCCGCTTGAACAGCGAGCAGGCACCCTCGGCATCCTGGGCATTGGCGAACGGCCCGGCGATCAGACGCCAGCCATTGTCCGGACCGCGAACGCGCCGGGGCTGCAGCCCCGCGACCAGCGCCGCATGCTTCGTGAGATATTCGCGCCATAGCGGGCGTAGCTCGTCGCGTTTGGCCACGCTGCCGATTTCGATGCCGTAGCGCGTGGAGCCGTCATTGGCGGCCGGCGGTAAGGCGACCGGATCCAAGGCCGCGACATCAGTGCGCTCCTCGACGACCTGAGTTTGCGCCGGTGCAGCAGGTGGGGCTGCGGCCGCGACAGGAGGCGCCGGGGGCGGTGGCGCGGGTTCAGCAGGTTTCGGGGGCGCAGGAGCCGCGGCGACGGCAGGCTTCGGAGGCTCGGGCGTGGCCATGGCAGGCTTTGGTGGCTCCGGCGGCGCGGCTGCAGCAACTGGCGGTGGCGGAGCCGGTTTCGGCGTCTCAGCGCCTTTGGCGCCGGAGCGGGCTTCGGCGCGGCCTGTGCCGCAGGTGCCGGCGGCGCGGCTGTAACGGCTGATGCTTTCGGGAGCGGCTCCAGCTTAGGCATCGCGCGGGGCGGCGACGTGGAGACGGAATTGGAGGGCGGCAGTTTCGCCGCTGGTCCAATGAAGCTTTCGATTGGCCGCAGTCGCTTGTCCAAGGTCGCCAAATGCTGTGAAAGCGTTTGCAGATTGGCGTCGATGACGCCCAATTGTTCCGCTGACAGACCTGCTTGGGCGGCCGGCGCGGAGGCGGCGGGCGCAGAGGACGCAGGCGCGGCCATCTGGGGCGTCCGGCTGACAGCCGGTGCGGCGCCGGTGAAAAGCGTGAACAGGTAATATGCGGAGAGGCCGCCAAGGGCGATCCATAGTACGGAGACTACGGTCCGGACCGTACCGGACGTGCCAACACGCCGTCGTGCCATGGGAAATCTCCTCTCGCCGCGTCCGCGGCGCTTGCCGCCGGACGCATCCCCTCAAATCGTTGAGCCGAAGCTGCAAATCGGAGATTACCCGCTTCATTCCACGGGTCAATTTTTCCCGTACCGTAACCCTCTCATGACAAGAATTGGAGTTCAGTGCGGTGGCCCTGAGCGCTGCTATGGACTAGATAGGGCGCGGTTTCTGAAAAACTCAGGGGGTTGCCGGTCCGGGCTCCCGAAAGCGCATAGGATTTACGAAGTCAGATGACACAGGCTCTCGCCGTCGTCCTTGCTGCGGGCAAGGGCACCCGCATGAAGTCGGATCTGCCCAAGGTCCTCCATCGCCTGGCCGGCGCGCCCATGCTCGCGCATGTGCTCGGAGCCGCTGCCTCGGCTGGCGTCAAGCGCGCGGCTCTCGTGATCGGCCCGGGCATGGAGGCCGTGGGTGAGGCGGGATTGTCCGTTGTGCCCGAGGCGCAAGTGTTCGTGCAGGCTGACCAGATGGGCACCGCCGATGCGGTGAAGTCGGCCGCGCCGGCCTATGAGGGCGCGGACGGTCCGGTGCTGGTTCTTTACGGCGACACGCCGCTCCTGCGGCCCGAAACGCTGAAGGCTGTCCTGGGCGAACTGGAAGCGGGCGCCGATCTCGTCGTCATCGGTTTCGAGGCGGCCGATCCTACCGGCTATGGCCGTCTGCTCTTCGACGACAAAAGCCGGCTTGCGGGGATCCGCGAGGAGAAGGATGCCACCGCCGCCGAGCGTGCGCTGACGCTCTGCAACTCGGGCATCATGGCCTTCCGGTCGGGCAAGACGCTGTCGGGCCTGATCGCGCGCATCGGCAACGACAACGCCAAGGGCGAGTACTATCTCACCGACGCGGTCGGGCTGGCGTATCAAGACGGACTGCAGACGCGTGTGGTCCTGTCGAACGGCGAGGAGGTTCTCGGCGTCAACTCGCGGTCGGAACTGGCGGTTGCCGAAGCGCTGATCCAGCGGCGGCTGCGCGCCGCGGCCATGGAGCAGGGCGCGACCCTGATTGCTCCGGAGACCGTCTTCTTCAGCTACGACACCGTCATCGGCCGCGATGTGCTGATCGAGCCCAATGTGATCTTCGGACTGGGGGTCGCGATCGAAGACGGCGCAACCATCAAAGGTTTCTGTCACTTCGAACAGGCGCGGATCGGCGCGAACGTGACCATCGGACCGTACGCGCGGTTAAGGCCGGGTGCCGATCTGGCGCCAGGGGCCCATGTGGGCAATTTCGTCGAGATCAAGAATGCGCACATCGCCGAAGGCGCGAAGGTCAATCACCTCACCTATATCGGCGATGCCACCGTGGGGGCGAAGGCGAATATCGGCGCCGGAACCATTACCTGTAACTATGACGGCTTCGCTAAGCACAAGACGGAGATCGGTGCCGGCGCCTTCATCGGATCGAACAGCTCGCTCGTGGCGCCGGTCAAGATCGGCGACGGCGCCTATGTCGGATCCGGCAGCGTGATCTCGAAGGACGTTCCCGACGACGCGTTGGCGGTCACGCGGGCAAAGCAGGAAGAACGCGCCGGCTGGGCTGCGAAGGTTCGGGAGCGGCGGAGCCGGGACAAGTCCAAATAGGGCAGGTCCGATACACTGCACTGCGCAACACGCAATAAAGCGATACAGCTCGTGAGTTGCGATGATGCCGGTGCCTAGCTAGCAACACTTAAGACCCGAAAAACACATGACGTATGGCAAGACGATAAGGGAGTAGAGGACGATGTGCGGAATTGTTGGCGTCCTCGGTAAAGGGCCCGTCGCCGAGCTGCTGGTCGATGCGCTGAAGCGCCTCGAATACCGCGGCTACGATTCGACGGGCGTTGCGACCGTGGGCGCGCGCGACATCGAACGGCGGCGCGCCGAAGGCAAGCTGCGCAACCTCGAGGCGCTCCTGTCGGTGGAGCCGCTGGCGGGCAATGCCGGCATCGGCCATACCCGTTGGGCCACGCACGGGAAACCGAGCGAGTCCAACGCCCATCCGCATATGACCGACGATGTAGCGGTGGTCCACAACGGCATCATCGAGAATTTCCGCGAACTGAAAGCCGAACTCCAGGGCGAAGGCGCCGCCTTTACGTCCGATACGGACACGGAAGTGATCGCGCATCTCATCACGCGTGAGCTGCGCGATGGGAAGGACCCCATCGCTGCCGTCCATAAGGTGCTGTCCCACCTTCAAGGCGCGTTCGCGCTCGCGATGATCTTCAAAGGCTACGACGACCTCATGGTCGCCGCCCGGCAGGGGAGCCCGCTCGCCATCGGCTATGGCGACGGCGAGATGTACGTCGGCTCCGATGCGATCGCGCTGGCGCCGTTCACCGACAACATCGCCTATCTGGAGGACGGCGACTGGGCCGTTATCACGCGTGAAGGCGTGACCATTCACGGGCGCGACGGAGCCGTGGTCGACCGCAGCGTCGTGAAATCCAGCGGCGCCGGGCTCGTGGTGGACAAGGGCAATTTCCGCCACTTCATGGCCAAGGAGATTCACGAACAGCCGGAAGTCGTCGGCCATACCCTGGCGCACTATCTGGACCTTGCGTCCAATCAGGTCGCGCTGCCGGACCTTCCGTTCGACTTCGCCAATATCAACCGGCTGTCCCTATCGGCGTGCGGCACGGCGTTCTATGCGTGCCTCGTCGCGAAGTACTGGTTCGAACGTTGGGCGAAGCTGCCGGTCGATGTGGATATCGCCTCGGAGTTCCGTTACCGCGAGATCGCGATGGATCCAGGCGGCGCGGCGCTGTTCGTGTCCCAGTCGGGCGAGACGGCCGACACCTTGGCCTCGCTCCGCTATTGCCGGGAGCAGAACCAGCATGTCCTGTCCGTGGTCAACGTGCGCGAGTCCTCGATTGCGCGCGAATCGGACGGCGTGTTGCCGACACTCGGCGGCCCCGAGATCGGCGTGGCCTCGACGAAGGCGTTCACCTGTCAGCTCACCGTGCTGGCGTGTTTGGCGATCGCCGCGGGCAAGGCGCGGGGCACGATCGGTCCCGAGCTCGAGGCCGAACTCGTGGAAGCCCTGGTGGAGGTTCCCCGGCACATGGCGGAAATTCTTCGCGATGAGTCACCCTACGAGGAACTGGCCCACAGCCTGTCGAAGGCGCGGGACGTACTCTATCTCGGCCGGGGCACGAGCTATCCGATCGCGCTCGAGGGTGCGCTCAAGCTCAAAGAAATTTCCTATATCCACGCCGAAGGTTACGCCGCCGGAGAGCTCAAGCACGGCCCCATCGCCCTGATCGACGAGAGCGTGCCGGTCATCGTGATAGCCCCGCGGGACGAGCTTTTCGACAAGACCGTCTCCAACATGCAGGAAGTTGCGGCCCGGGAGGGCAAGATCGTCCTCGTCAGCGACGCCGACCCCGCCAGCGTCGGCTGCGCGGTACAGACCACCTTGGCGGTCCCGACCGTTCACCCTTTCGTTTCGCCTTTGGTCTATGCTGTTCCGGTTCAGTTGATCGCTTATTACACGGCGGTCTTCATGGGAACCGATGTGGATCAGCCTCGAAATCTCGCAAAGTCAGTTACGGTCGAGTAGACTCTAGCCTCGGATTTGCCTGATTTCTTTGATTGAGCAAGGGCATGGCGGATATTCAGGACACCGTCCGGCCGCGGAATTTGTGCAGCGTCGGACACCTCTTGCGACTTATCTCCGGAAGGCTTGCCCCTGGGTTGGGGGTGGCGCTCGGGGTGACATGCGCTGTGGCCGTGCTGCCGGCACCCGCCTTCTCCCAGGACATCGGCTTAAGGCGCGGCGAGGCCTCGTTGACCGCAGGTCAATTCACCGACGCGGCACGGCAGCTTTCGGCGACGGTCAACGATCCGGACGCCACCATCAATCAAGTGTCCAGAGCCCTCTATCTGCGCGGCATCGCCTACCGGCGGGCCGGCTATCCGGGGCAGGCCGCAGCCGATCTCGGGGCGGCTCTGTGGCTCGGACTGCCGTCCTCCGACAAGGCGCGCGCGTACGTGAACAAAGGCCTTGCCTACCAGGCGGCCGGGATGGAGAGCCAGGGCGCGTCCGCGATGGCGCAGGCCCGGCGTTACTCCAGTGCCAGCACCGTGCAGAAGCTCATCTCCCAGGACGGCGGCGTCGGTCCCGTGGCGAGTGGGGGGGTTGCAAGCTTCATCCCCAGCGTTCCCAGCGTGCCTAGCCCAGGCGAGGTGTGGGAAAAGGTGGTCCCGAGTTTCGGCGCGCCGAAGACGGCGGCCCAGCCCGAAGGCGAAGCGGCCCCGGCTGAGAACACCAGCGTTTGGGACAAGATCGTCCCGAGCTTCGGGTCCCCCAATGCAGCAACACAGAGCGCAACGGCGCCGGCAGGCGAGGGCGCTTCGGCCGCCGCTCCCCAGGCGGCCCCGACCTCGGGCTGGGATGCCTCGGTGAGCGAAGGATCGGGCGGGAATGCCGTCTCGCGTTGGTGGGGCTCGGTGGCGGGCGGCGGTGCGCCTGCCGCGCAGACAGCGCCGGCCCCGGCGGCCCCAAGTGCGCCTGCCGCGAACACGACGACGGCCAAGCGGTCTTCAACGGCATCGTCCGCAGCGGCACAGCCTCAGGCGGCCCCGACCGCGGGCTGGGATGCCTCGGTGAGCGAAGGCGAGGGCGGAAGCGGGGTAAAGAAATGGTGGAATTCGGTCACAGGCAGCGGTCAATAGACGCGAAAGGCGCGCATTCTCTTCGATCCATAGACAGGTTATGACTTTCGTCCCACTAAGCGCCTTCAGTTCCCTCTTTTTGGATTTTTCCCGAAACCACACCCCACGATGACCAATCCCGACGACAAGAATACGGACCAAAACCCGAGCACCACGATCCCGATTTTCCGGGGCTCGACGACGAGGACGATCACAGCCTATTCGGCGCGCTCGAGCCGACCTCGTCGCATTTCCTAGCGCGGCTCCGCGGCTACTTCCTCACAGGCCTCATCATCGTCGGGCCCGTGGCGATCACCATCTATGTGGTGTGGTGGTTCATCAACCTGGTCGACGGCTGGGTGAAGCCGCTCATTCCGAACTCCTACCTGCCGGACAACTTCCTGCCCTTCAACGTGCCGGGTGTCGGCCTAGTCTTCGGCATCGTCGGGCTAATGCTCATCGGTGCGCTGGCCGCGAACCTGTTCGGCCGGACCATCGTGAGCTACGGCGTCATCCTGCTCGACCGCATGCCGGTGGTACGCGGCGTGTACCGTCTCTTGAAGCAGATCTTCACCACGGTCTTTTCGAAGCAGGGGACGTCGTTCAAGCGCGTGGGGCTCATCGAGTTTCCACGGAAGGGCCTCTATGTGATCGTTTTCGTCTCCGGCGATCCGCCGGGTGAGATCAAGGACAAGCTCGACAACGACGAGCTCATGACCGTGTTCATGCCGAACGCGCCGAACCCCACGACGGGCTTCGTGATGTTCATGCCTGCGAAAGACGTGATCCTGCTCGACATGGCCATCGACGACGGCGCCAAGCTCGTCATCTCCGCCGGCCTTGTGGCGCCGAAGCAGAGCAAGCTGAAGCAGCTTGCCGAGCAGGCGAAGAAGAAGCAGGCGACGCCGACGGTCGTTCCGCCGAAAGAAGAAGAGCCCGCCGCGTAGGGCGAGCTCTTCACAGACGATCGTCGGGCGCTTATTCCGCGTCCACCTTCGTGACGGGCGGCGGGGACCACTTGCCGGTCAGCGCAGCAGACTTGGGCGCGTAAAGACGCATGGTCAGGTTGAACGGACCCTTGGGCGCCGGCAGCCAGTTCGCTTCCTTGTCTTTCCCGGGGCTCTCGTTCTGGAAATAAAGGTCGAGCGAGCCGTCGTCGTTGTACTGGAACGGCATCCAGTTCGAGACCGCAAACCGGTTTAGCGGATTGGCCACCTGAAAACCCTGCGGATCGTAAAGCGTGATGGACCAGAACGCGTCCACCGGCGGAATCTCGTCCTTTTCGAAGTGGATTGTGTAGTTGTTCGAGCCGTCGAGAGGTTTGCCGTCCTTGTCGCCGATATTCAGCGGGTAGATCGCGTCCTCGGGCACATTCGCGCCGAGACCCTGTTGCGTGAGGATAGCGCGTTTCAGATAGTAGTTGCCGTAGACGCCGACCGTATCGGTGTTCATCGACCAATAGTTGACGACTTCGGCCAGCCTCGGCAGCTTCCACGCCATCAGCTCTTGCGCCGCCTTCGGCGCTTGCTGCACTGCCGACTTGATGGCCGGATTGGCGTTCTCGAAGTCGAAGCTCTTACCGGCCTCGAAACCAATCCGTTTCATCCGCGCGATGATCGGCTGGTCGGTGAAGTGCGGCGGTTGCAGCTTCATAAGCTCGGCCGCGTAGGTGAAGAACTTGTCACCCGGCATCGTGTCCACCTGCTCCTTGGGCGGCGTCTTCATGTCGATATCGGGATCGATCTTCGTCGGCTCAGGCTTCCAGTCGGCGTTGTCCTTCTGAGACAGGGGCCGCAGCGTGATGGCGTCTTGGATCTTGTTGACAGCCGCGTAGTCGTCCGGACCGTCCGTCTTGATGCGGCCGATGATCCACACATAGGGCGTCGACGCCTTTATTTGTGTGAGGCCCCCGGGAACCGTGCCGGTCCAGCCGGGCGGCGTGACGAGGAAGGTCTGCGCCTTTGTTCCTGTCGTGCGCCAGCCGGGCGACGCAAAGACGTCGGTCCACATGTCCAACATCGGCAGGAGGTAGTAGCGCCCGTCCGTACTCGGCATCGAAACAACCATCGGCTCCTTGGTCAGGTCGAGCCAGGCAGCTGAATACAGGGTATCGAAGTTCGGCCGCACCACCGTCTTCATCGCTGCCGTGGGGTAAGTCGGTACGTTGACGAACATGTTTTCGGGGCCCGCGAACTCGCCGACCTTGTCCACATTCGTGGATTGCCGGCGAGTCAGGTCCATCGTCACCAGCGGGTATAGATAAAGATAGGCCTCGGTCGCGATAGCGTTTGCTTCGTCCTGCGTGATCGCCTTTGCCGGCGTCGCGGCCAAAGGCGCGACGCACGCAAAGAGAAGCAGGCCCATCAGTCGAAGAATTTTTCGCATCGGGAGTCTTCCTTGGAAATGTAGAGTCGTCCGTTTCCGTGCCGAGTCCGGCCGGCACAGGCCTGCTGGCTATTTGCTAACGCGCGTCACGGCCGGCGGTTTCCAGGCCCCTTTGCCAGCCGGAAGGATGGAAGGGGCCTCGGTCTTCGGCCAGTAAAGCCGCATCACGAGATAGATCGGCCCATCGGGGGCAGGGAGCCAGTTGGATTCCTTGTCGGCGCCCGGAGACGTGTTCTGGATATACAGCGTCAACGAGCCGTCCTCGTTCTTCTTCAACTCAGGCAGCATCGGCGAGTTGATGAGGTAGCGGTTGATCGGGTTCTTGATCAGGAGCTGTGTCTTGCCGTCATACATGGTCACGGACCAGAACGCATTGACCGGCGGCAGTTCTCCCTTGGGGAAGGTGAGGGTGTAGTTGGCCTCGCTGCCGTCCAGCGGTTTGCCGTCCTGGTCAACGCGCGTCAGCGGATAGGTCGCCTCGACCGAGTCGTTTCCATAGATGCCGCCTTGGGCACCCGCCGCGCGTTTCAGCCAATCGCCGTCGTAGAAGCTTGGTCGCCGAACCAGGACCCGATCTTCCAGCCGTTGATGTCCTTCGCGCCGGCTGCCAGTTCTTCGGAAACTTTCTTGGCGCCTTGCTTCATGCCGAGGCCGATCTCGATCCGGTGGCCGAGCGGCAGGTCGCTGAACTTGAATGTCTTGCCCGGACCGACGCCGATCTTGGCGAGCTTCGCGCGGATGTCCTTCTCGTTCTCCGCGGGCGGCGCGAACTGGAGCGCGAAATCGAGATACTCGAAGAAATTGCTCTTCGCGAGATCCTTGTCGATCTTCGGAAAGTCGACCTCGGGCGCAGGCGGCGGTGCGGCGGTTCCAAGAAAGGCGTGCAGCGGTTCAGCCTTGTAACCGGCCTGAACCTTCTTGACACCGTCGATATCGGCGGCGTCGAACAGCTGCGTGCGGAAGATGGCGAGCGAAAAGTCCGTCGAGGACCGGAACACCTTGTCGATGCCCTTCGGCGCTTCACCTTCCCACTTGGGGCCGACGACCATGTAGCTGCCGGGCTGGTCGCCCGTGGCGCGGCTCCCGATGTAACCGTAATTGTAGGTGTTACCGTCGACGAGCTGGACGGAGTAGTAGCGCTTCTTCTCGACGGCCGGCACGGACAGGACCATGGGCTCGGCCCTCAGATCCATCCAAACCATGGAGTAAGGCGTGTCGCTGTTCGGTGTGACGACCGCGGTGTCTTTGTACGTATAGACCTGCGAGTCGTTCTTGATCTGATTGAACGGCGCCTTGAACTGGCTGGAATCCTTGTCGACCGCGTACTCGTACATCACCGAATAATTCATCACGATGGGAAGGCCGTAGATGAAGCCTTCCTCGGCGATATTCTTGGCGTCGAGAATGCTGGGCCAATCCTCCGCTTTCGCGGGCGCTGCGGATAAGATCAGCGCGGCCCCAAACCCGATGGCGGCAAGCCTGCTCAGTGATGCTTTCTGGAACATGTAGAGAAGTCCTTACGGCCGTGCGATACGCAGGTCGGCCGGCTTCGAGGTTTCGGTGAGGTTCCCCGGGCAGCGTGCCCGGGGATTTTCTACTGTCTCAGGCTGGAATACGGTCAGGCTATTGCACAGGGATCGAGCATTTGCCGAACTGGCTGAAGCTCTTGCCAAGCTCCGAGACCGATCCAGAATAGGCGCCGGTCTGCTTGTCCACGACGGCAGTCCAGGTTTGCAGAGCCCGGCGGCCGTGGAGAATGAGCACCTTCTCGTCCTCATAAACATCGCCTGAATTCAGCAGGCCCTCTCCGCCAAACAGTCCGGAAAAGAGTTTCTTCTCTTTGACGTGGAGGCTGACGGAAGCCGGAAGGTTATGAGATCCCGCCGGGAGCTTCTTGCACGCGCCAGAGGGCGTGCACTCGAACACCTCGGTCAGACTACAGGCGAGTGGCTCCGCGTGCGCGGGGGCCGTGACGACACAAAGGACGGCGAAAACCGGCGCGGCAAAAAACGCGCCGCGGGCAAAGTTGGAAACGAGCATTTAATGGTCTCCTTGACGAGTTAACACCTCTTGAGCGCAGTCGAACGACGACGGCTCAAGAGGTGTTATGACCTAATATTGGACGCACAAGAACCACTCCAGGTTCCAGTGGCCTTGGTCTGAGCTAATCGAGCCCAGACCCTTAAGCGAAGTCGGTCAATAAAGGTCGCGGCCGGCGTCTTCCGACGTTCCGATCGCGTCCGTTTCCTCATCGGTCGGCGTCGTGGTCTCTTTGAAGGTTTCCTTCAACTTGTCCATGAAGGTCTCCTCTTTGGGAGCCTCTTCCGCCGAGCCGGCGGCCGTGGCGCTGTCGCCGGCGGCCTCGTCCTGAGCGTGAACCGGCGCCGGAGCCAGTCCGAAACCGACCAGCAGAAGTCCGGCGCAAAGCCCTGCAAGCAACTTTGTCATCTGAGTGTATCCTCGAGAATTTGATCTCAATGCTGTGGCCTTACGGCTAGAGGCCGTGTGCCTTGGCGTCAGCTTCTTCCGACGGGGTCAACTCGCCGGCCTGCTCAAGCGCCTTGATGCAGTCAGGAGACAGCTCATGGCCGTGCTGGCGCATGCAGAGCGTCAGCAGCTCCGAGCCGATGCCGTCTTCGTTGCAGTACTTCCGATAGTCGACGTCGCAGTACTTTTCCTCCGCCGGCGTAGGCTCGGCAGCGAATGCCGGCATGGCAAAAGCGCCGGTCAGGATGGCTGCAATGGCTAGAATTTTCGTCATGTTTTCCTCACTAGAATACAATGGCAATGTTAGCTTCTACATCCGCGCAACAAGGGGCGCTAGTAAAAGGGGCGCTAGTAAAGAGCGGCGCGCCGGAACGAACGCCGCGCAACGCCCGCATAGGACAGCGGCGTCAAAGGCCGGCCGATAATGTCGATGAACACGGCTACCTCGGTGCCTTCGGCCGGCATCTCGCCTTCGATGATTTTGACCGTGTAGGTCAGGGTGTCGTTGTCGAGGACCGGATCCTTGAGCTCCACTACGGTCTGCTTGAGTGTCTTGCCGTCGATAATGGAGATGTCCGCGTTCGGCGGGTCGGACTTGAAGCTGTCTTTGCCCTCGCTCCAAAACGGGATGAACTTCGTCGTCTTCATATTGCCGGCGATGCGCTCCGGACGGTCCGTGAAGAACAACGTCACGGGGCTGACATTCTCCAGTTTCAGCGTGCTGGTGTCCGGGTCGAACGCCATGCTCTTGGCGGTCTGGACGAACAGGAAGTCGGCCATCTTCGTCTCTTCTGCGGCATTGGCAACGAAGACGCCAAGGACGAGAAGGGTCAGGGCCAGCGCGACGCCCACAGCACTGCGAGCTCGTATCGTCATTTCGGGGGTTCCCTCTAGGATTGTAAGCGCGTGACCCTATGCAGAGGCTCGGGTATAAGTCTTGCCATCTGGTGCCAAAAGGAACGGTCTCGAATGCTGCAGGAGAGTTTTGCGCACAACCCGCGGACGCTGCTGCATATCGCGCCATATCTGCTGAGCCGCTCGGTTTCACCGGTCGAGATTTTCAAGCGAGTCGGTGTTTCCCCGTCCTCGCTGTTGAACGCCGAAGGCTGGGTGCCGCGCGATCTTTGCTTCGCCCTCGGCGCTGAACTCTATGCCGTCACCGGCGACCGTTTCCCCGGCGCCGATATCGGACGCAGGTTCAGACTGACCGATCTCGGCACCTGGGGCGTCGCGGTCAGCGGCGCCCGCACGGTCCGCGAAGCGTGCCAGACCGCCGCGAAGGGCATTGGTCTCGTCCACCAAGGAACCGATCTACGCTTTGATGTTGATGGGGGGCAGGGCGTTCTCAGCTTGTCGTTCGCCGGCCGCTCCGCGGCCGAGCCGCAACAGCATGTCCTCGGCGCCCTTGCCGTTCTGCGCGGTATCGCGCTGCTTGCAGGCGTGCCCGAAGCGGTCGGTGCGCAGTTCGTTCAGCCATACGAACGGGCAGGCGACCGGCTTGAGGAAACGTTCGGCTCTTCGCTGGCGTTCGGCTGCGATCGCGATGGGATCGTCATAGACCGCTCGATCCTGGACTTCCCGCTGCCTCCCTTCGATCGGGCGACCCGCACCGTCGATCCGCTGGAGACAGCCGAGCGTCTGGGCGTGTTCGTCAAGGAGCTTCTGCCTTACGGCGCGGTGACGATCGATCATGTGGCCGGCCTGTTACATCTGAGCCGGCGCACGTTGCAGCGGCGGCTTCGAGACTTCGGCTTCTCGTTCGAGGAGCTTGTCGACGACGTGCGGCGCGTCGAAGCCATCCGCCGGGTCGTCATTGGCGATGAGTCCGCGCTCGAGATCGCGTTCATGCTCGGCTATTCGGACCAGGCGCATTTCAGCCGCGCCTTCCGCCGGTGGACGGGTCTCTCGCCGCGCGACTATGCGCGGCGTGTGTAGGCCTTGCGCCGCTAGCCCGCCCGCATGAGCTTCACTGCATCGTCCCGTTCGAACAGGTAGAGCAAGAGCCGTAAGCGCTCGCCGCGCTCGCCTTCCAAATGCGGCATGCGTGAAAGGCAGAGCCTGGCCTCGTCACGGGCGGCTGCGAGCAGGTCCTGATGCTCGGGGAGCTGCGCGATGCGGAAGGCAGGTAAACCACTCTGCCGCGTACCCAGCACTTCGCCCCCGCCGCGCAGGCGCAAATCCTCCTCCGCGATCACGAAGCCGTCTTCCGTGTCGCGCATGACGTTGAGCCGCTCGCGGGCGACCTCGCCAAGTGGCGCCTTGTACAGCAGCACGCAGGAGGACTGGGCGGCTCCACGGCCGACACGCCCGCGCAATTGGTGGAGCTGCGCCAGGCCGAAACGTTCCGCATGTTCGATGATCATGATCGACGCATTGGGAACGTCGACGCCAACCTCGATTACGGTGGTGGAAACGAGCACGGACAGCTCACCGGCCGCGAAACGCGCCATGACCGCGTCTTTCTCTTTGCCCTTCAGCTTGCCGTGGACCAAGCCGACCTTGTCGCCGAAGCGGTTCTGCAGATGCGCAAAGCGTTCCTCTGCCGCGGCGAGGTCGAGCATTTCGGATTCGCCAACGAGCGGGCAGACCCAGTAGACCTGCGCGCCGGTTTCGACGGCGCGTTCGATCCCGTCCACGACCTCGTCGAGCCGCTCCAGAGGCACCGTCCGCGTCAGCACCGGTTTGCGCCCCGGCGGCTTCTCGTCAAGCCGGGATACGTCCAGATCGCCGTAGCTGGTCAGCAGCAGAGTCCGTGGAATGGGGGTCGCCGTCATGACGAGAAGTTCGGCGCCCGCACCGACACCCTTCGCCTGAAGCGCCAGCCGTTGGTGCACACCGAAGCGATGCTGCTCGTCGATGACCGCAAGGCCGAGATCCTTGAACGCGATTGCCTCCTGAAACAGCGCGTGGGTGCCGAGCAGGATATCGATTTCACCGGCCTTCAACGCGTCGAGGATCGCGAGCCGTTCCTTGCCTCGCTCGCGGCCCGTGAGCAGCCGCACGCGAAGGCCGGCGGGTGCGGCGAACCGGGAGATGGTCTCGAAGTGCTGGCGCGCCAGGAGTTCGGTCGGGGCCATCAAGGCAGCCTGATGACCGGCCTCGACCGCTGTCGCCATGGCCAGAAGCGCGACGATCGTCTTGCCGCTGCCCACGTCGCCTTGCAGGAGGCGCAGCATGTGCAGCGGGTCGGCCATGTCCGCGTCTATCTCCGCAAGCGCGCGCGTCTGCGCGCCCGTCAGAGCGAAGGGCAGGGCATCGAGGATCGCTTTGCGAAGCCGTCCCGGCGCCGTGATCGTCCGCCCTGCACGGCGCTTCATCGATTGGCGGAGAATGGCAAGCGCGAGCTGGTTGGCGAGAAGCTCGTCATAGGCGAGCCGCTCCCGCACCGGGTTGCTCGGCAGGAAGTCTTGGTCGGTCGTTGGGGCGTGAAGCGCCTTGATGCTCTTAGCGAACGAGTCCCAATCGTTCTTCTTCAGAAATGCGTCGTCGATCCACTCGGGCAGATCGGGCAGCGCCTGCAGCGCGCCGTGGACGGCTTTGCGCAGGCTCGTATTGGAGAGGCCGGCCGTCAGAGGGTAGACCGGTTCGAGCTCCGGCACGCCGGCCGCCTTCCACAGGGGCCACATGGTCCGGGTGGGGCATTTGCAGGCGGCCGTCGTAGGATTCGAGCGGCCCGATATGATCCTGGTCTCGCCCACGGGAAGCAGGCGTTCCAGATAGCGCTGATCGGCCTTGAAATAGACGAGGTCGAGCGCGCTGGTTTCGTCCTCAACGAGGATGCGATAGGGCGCCCGGCGTCCCTTCCGCCCGCCGCCGGGACGATGCTCGGCCACACGGACGGTCAGGGTCACGATCTGCCCCAGCGGGCTCTCGGCGATCGAGGGCGTGTGCGCCCGGTCGATGAGCCCGACCGGAAAATGCCACAGAAGGTCGATCAGGCGGGCATGGCTGCCAACGGCCGTTTCGCCCGTACCCTTGGGCCCGACACCTTTGGGCGCTAAAAGTTTGTCTAGGAGCCCTTCGATTCGCGGGCCGACACCTTTCAGCGTGCGTACGGGTGTGAAGAGCGGATTGAGCCGGGCGGGGCGCATGGGCCTAGTCTATCAGGCGATTCGGGACGGACCTGGTATCCCAAAGCGCGGCCTTTGTATCGCAGGGCTCGGGCTCTGTGCGGCGCGGCGCGGCCTTGACATCGAAAGGGCCGCTCTGTCTAACGCAGCAACGAGGATTGGAAGCTTGGATCATGACGAGTGATCTTGGAATGCGGCGTCGCCGGGCCGTCTGGCGGGCTTCTCACAGAGGCACGAAGGAAATGGACTATCTGCTTGGCCGCTTCGCCGAGCAAGCCGTCGACAGCATGAATTCCGACGAGATCGCCGTCCTGGAGCGCCTGATCGAGATGCAAGACCCGGAAATCGAGTTGTCCGTCTATGAAGGATACTCGCTGGGCGACAAGGATCTGGACACGCTGATCGTCCTGATCCGCCAGTTCCACAATTTTCCGGGAACCCGGCAATAGCCGCGCCCGCCGAGCAAGCCGTAGCGTCATGAGTTCTCAAGTTCCTCTGCCATCCCTGCCTGTGGACCGCCTTCTGGCGGGTCAGCGCGCCATCGCGAGCGGCGTGCCCGAAGGGCTGGACGCCTTGCTGCTCGGGGAGCTTGCGCGCCATGCGGGTACGCCCATCCTGCATGTGGCACGGGACGGACAGCGCGCGGCGACGCTCGAAGAGGCCATTCGCTTTTTCGCGCCCGATGTCCGCGTCCTGAACTTCCCCGCCTGGGACAGCGTTCCCTACGACAGGGTCGGGCCCAATGCGGAGATCGTTGCCGACCGGATCGAGGCCCTGTCGGCCCTCGCTGCCCGGGAGGAGGGAGACGCATCCCCGCTCGTGTTGCTGACCTCCGTGAATGCGGTTCTTCAGCGGGTCCCGCCGCGCGCTTTTATCGAGCTTCCAGCCTGAACCTTCGCGCCGGCAATGTCCTGAATATGGGCAAGCTCGTGGAGCGCCTCGAGTCCGCGGGCTACGTGCGAACCGGCACCGTAACCGATGCGGGCCAGTACGCGGTGCGGGGCGGCATCCTAGATCTATTTCCGCCCGGCGGGCAGCCGGTCCGTCTCGATTTCTTCGGAGACACGCTGGAATCCATCCGCGCCTCAATCCGGAAACCCAGCGCACGGAATCGCGCATCGAGGCGATCGATTTCCTGCCCATGAGCGAAGTGGCGCTGACGCCCGAAGTGCGCAGCGGGTTCCGCCAGCGCTACGTGGAACTGTTCGGGACCGTGAAGGGCGACGATCCGCTCTACGAGGCTATCTCGGCGGGGCAGCAGCATCAGGGCATGGAGCATTGGCTGCCGCTGTTCCATGAGCGGCTCGATACGCTGTTCGATTATCTGCCGGGCGCCGTCGTTACACTCGATCCGTTGTCGGACGATGCGCGCGAGAGCCGGCTGGAACAGGTGGTAGACCATCATGATGCCCGCGCGGAGGCGCTGGAGCGCAAGGCATTCGGCGCGCCGCCTTATCATCCGGTCCCCGCCGACAGCATGTTCCTGACGGAGGCCGAGTGGCAGGGGTTCTTGGGCGCCGCGCCGCATGTGATCGCTTTCGATACGTTCGAGCGCCCGGAAGCGGACGGCGCAGCCATCGTATCCTTCGGCGGCAGGCAGGGGCGGTCGTTTGCGCCGGAGCGCCAAACGGAAGGCGCCAATGTCTTCGATGCGGTCGTGGCTCACACAAAGAAGCTGATCGCCGCGAAGAAGGTCGTCGTCGTTGCCTGCTGGAGTACGGGTGCGCGGGAGAGGCTTGCGGCGCTGCTCGCGGAACACGGGCTGGACGGCACGGTTCGCGTGGAGACATTCCCGGAAGCTGTTGCCGCGCCGCATGACCTGGTTACCGTCGCCGTGCTGCCGCTCGAAACCGGGTTCGAGTCGCCCGCCTTGCCGTCATCGGCGAGCAGGACATTCTGGGCGACCGGCTGGTGCGGAAACAGCGCAAGCCCAAGGCGTCCGATGCGCTGACGGAAGCATCCAGCCTCACGGTCGGCGATCTCGTCGTTCACGCGGACCACGGCATCGGGCGCTTCGTCGGTCTCAGCACCATCGAGGCGGCGGGTGAGCCGCACGATTGTCTGGAGCTTCACTACCAGGGCAACGACAAGCTCTATCTTCCCGTCGAGAATATCGAGCTTCTGACGCGCTACGGCTCAGACGAGACCAATGTTGTCCTCGATAAGCTCGGCGGCGTTGCCTGGCAATCGCGCAAGGCGAAGCTGAAGCAGCGTATCCGCGATATGGCCGAGAAGCTCATCAAGGTGGCCGCCATGCGCGAGTTGCGCACCGCGCCGTCTCTCGCGCCGCCCGACGGCACCTATGAAGAGTTTGCCGCGCGCTTCCCGTATGAGGAGACCGAAGACCAGATGACCAGCATCAACGCGGTGCTGGACGATCTGGCGAGCGGACGCCCCATGGACCGTCTCGTCTGCGGCGACGTTGGCTTCGGCAAGACTGAAGTGGCCCTTCGCGCCAGCCTCGTGGCGGTGCTCGCGGGCAAGCAAGTGGCCGTCGTCGTGCCCACCACACTCCTGGCGCGGCAGCACTACAACACCTTCGTCGAGCGGTTCCGGGGATTTCCCGTGCGCGTCGCGCAGGCCTCCCGTCTTGTCTCCGGCAAAGAGCTGAGCGCGACCAAGGAGGGGCTGAAGAAGGGCGATATCGACATCGTCATCGGCACCCACGCGCTGCTCGGAAAGTCGATCGACTTTGCCGATCTCGGCCTCCTCATCATCGACGAGGAGCAGCATTTCGGCGTGAAGCACAAGGAACGCCTGAAAGAGCTGCGCGAGGACGTACATGTGTTGACGCTGAGCGCCACGCCGATCCCGCGCACGCTGCAACTCGCCATGTCCGGCGTGCGGGAGATGTCGCTGATCGCGACCCCGCCCGTGGACCGGCTTGCAGTGCGCACCTACGTGTCGCCGTTCGATCCCATGACACTGCGCGAGGCTTTGTTGCGCGAGCGCTTCCGGGGCGGCCAGACCTTCTTCGTCGTGCCGCGCATTTCCGATCTCGACGAAGCCGGAGCCTTTCTCCAGGAGCACGCCCCGGAGCTGCGGGTCGCGCGGGCCCACGGCCAAATGAGCTCGACCGAACTCGACGACGTGATGAACGCCTTCTACGACCGGCAATACGATGTGCTGCTGTCCACGACCATCGTGGAGAGCGGACTCGACATCCCGTCGGCCAACACGCTGATCGTATATCGCGCGGACCGGTTCGGTCTCGCCCAGCTCTATCAGCTGCGCGGTCGCGTCGGCCGCTCCAAGATCCGCGCCTATGCCTATTTCACGATCCCCGCCGATGCGCGCATCACCCCGGGGGCGCAGAAGCGCCTCAAGGTGCTGCAGTCGCTCGACACGCTGGGCGCCGGCTTCATTCTTGCGAGCCACGATCTCGACTTGCGCGGGGCTGGCAACCTTCTCGGCGAGGAACAGTCCGGCCACATCCGCGAAGTCGGTTTCGAGCTTTACCAGTCCATGCTCGAGGAAGCCGTTGCCGCGTTGCGGGAGGGCGAGGGCGGCACGATCGAGGATCAGTGGAGCCCACGCATCAATCTCGGCACATCGGTCCTCATCCCCGACGCGTATGTTCCCGACCTACAGGTTCGTCTCGGCCTCTACCGGCGTCTGTCGGGTGTCGAGACCCAAGAGGCCATCGAGGCCTTCGCGGCGGAGTTGATCGACCGTTTCGGTCCGTTGCCGGACGAAGTGCGCCATCTCCTGGATGTGGTCGAGATCAAGGGGCTCTGCCGTCAGGCCAATGTCGAGCAGATCGATGCGGGACCCAAGGGGCTCGTTGTGGCGTTCCGGAATAACGAGTTCGCCAATCCCGAAGGGCTCATGCGCATGATCAGCAAGTATGCGCGCAAGACCAAGGTGCAGCCCGATCAGAAGCTGGTCTTCTACGGCAATTGGCCGAGTGCGGAAGATCGCCTGATCGGCGCGCGGGACTTCCTCAAAGAGCTTGCCAAGATCGCCGGCGCGGCCAAGGCGGCAGCTTAGCTGAATCGCAATGTCCAATGAAAAAGAGCTGCTGAAATTGGATGACTACCGGCGGGTGTTCTGCGGGCTCTTGTCACGACAGGTGAGACTGATCGACGTCGCTATTCATTCAATCTTGAAGCGCGACGAGTTCGAAGGTGATCAGCAAGTGGAGGTTCAAACCATACTACTCATGCTGCAGGGCATGGGAGTGTCGGCCCACTCAATCCTAAATCTGAGTCAGACGATCAATATGGGCGTAAGAGACTGCTACGGAATTGCCCGCACAGTAGTCGAAACTGGAATCAATATTGCCTACATCGTTGCTGGCGGAAGCGACACAGTCCAGAAAGCACGGCGTCACGCAGAGCAGAAGACATTCAGGGATCTGAACCGTACGGCGGTGATCGGGCCCTTTATGTTCAAAGCGGCACGACTAGGTCCTCTCCCGGATGCAAGTGCCATTCCGGGCCTCAAAGAGGCTCTGGACGAATTCACCAACAAAAAAGGTCGTGAGATTCGCAGCTGGACTAACGACAACATAGACGATCGTTTGCACCAGATTGAAGAGCGTTTCCCAGGGGGCACCCTGCTTTTCGCGGGAGCACTAGCTCAGGTTTATCGATATTCATCAGAAATCCTTCACGGCACGTATTTCGGTTCGATCTATTTCTGGACGGGAGGAAGCAAGCGGCCCTCCAATCGTGCCGAAACAGAGTGGGTCCTATTCTCTACGCATCTAGTGTCTGTTATCTCTGCCTGCCTCTTTGCAATCAGGGCAGTGATTGAGATCCTGGAGCGGCACTATGGAATGGTGGAAACAAAAGAAGAAAATGCTCGGATACTTGAGCTTCTGGTGGAAACCGTCGAAGAGCATCTAGTTCACCTATCTCCGGAGGATTTCTTCGGGCCAGCCTAGATCTGCTTCAGGATTTGGTCGCGCAGAATGCGGCCCCCGGCGTCGCGCGGGATCGTGCGAACGATCAGCAGCTTGTCGGGCAGTTTGTAGGACGCGACGCTCCGTTCGTTCAGAAAGTCCCGAAGCGCTGCCAGGGAGACCGGCATGGACGGATCGGGGACGACCGCGGCGAAGATCCGATCTCCCATGACAGGGTCGGGCAGAACGAAACAGGCCGCATCGAGAAACCGCGGGAACGCTTGATAGAGCCCGTCCAGTTCCGAGGCCGCAATCGTGAACCCCCCATGGTAGACGAGGTCGGGATCGCGAATGACGGCAAGGCGGCCGTTTCGCATTTCGCCACGCAAGCCTGTTGCAATGAAGTTTCGAGCATCGCGGGCGCCAGTATCGCGCGTCGCATCCTCGGCTGCGCGCACTTTCGGGATCAGCGGACCACGGACGGCGATATCCTTCGTATCAGGTTCCGGTCCGGCAACGAGCGCCGTCTCCAGAAACGCGGTGACCTCTCCGTGGTCGGCGATCTGGAACACGCCCGACGGCAGTGTTCCTCTTCCTAGCCTCTTGCTGTCGCCCTCGATCAGGCAAGCCAGGTCGCCCAATGGATAGAGTTCGAAGCCGCCGCGATCCGCCGGCGCTTCCACAGCCAGCCGATCGCCGAGGTTCGGTGCGGCGCAGACCCGGCCGACATGCCGAAGTGCGCATTGCGGATCGGTCACGATGCCGTCTTCGAGAAGCCGGTCCAGAACCGTGCCGGGCAGGGCGGTCACGGTCGCGCCTGTGGTCAAAATCTGCTGGACGAACACGGCGTGGTCGAACGGGTCGTGCAGCGCCAGGGCTGTCCCGCCAATCAGCCATGGCGCAAGCCCCAAGGTGATGCCGATGGGCCCCGTGAGCGGATAGGGATTGAGGATCACGTCGTGGCGGTCGAGCGACAAGGCCATCACGGTCATGGCCCCTTGCAGCAGCAGGTCCTTCTGCTCCCGGACGAGGGGGACGACAGGCTCGCCGGCGCGGGCCGTGAAGGTGATCAGGCCGGGCCAGGGTTCGCGCGCGGCACGAAGCCCGGGGCGGGGCCATCCAGGATTGCATCGTCGAGGGACGCGACGCCGTCGGGAAGGTCGGGGCCGAAGCCCATGACAAAGCGGATCGACAGGCGCGTGGCGGCGACATCGCGTAGGAGGTTGGCGGGGCGTTCTCCGGCGCAACTCGACATGCCGATGAGCGCTGCGGGCTCGAGCAAGTCACAGACCTTTGCAAGTTCGGTCGCGCGCCACAGCATCGGAACGGCGGCGACGGTGAGGCCGGCGCGCCAGGCCGCCAGCAAGGTGAGCGGAGATTCGACGAGGTTCGGCAGCTGAACGGCGACGCAGTCGCCAGGCTCAAGTCCCACATGCGCGAAATACGCGGCCAGCGCCTCGACGGCGATGTCGGCCTCGCCGAAGGACAGACGCCGGGGAGCGGACGGCGCCAGAATGCGGCGGTTCGGCGGATCGAGCAGTGCCAGAGCCTCGGGTGTTTGCTCCGCGTGGCGGCGCAACAGGCCGGCCGGCGTGATGCGGGCACTGTCTTGCGGTCGGTCGGGCTGTGGCGCTGCTAGGGTCGTCATCGTCTCAGAGTTGGTGGCGGCTCAAGATCGTTATCGACTCACGGTCATTCATCGGGCTTTACGGCTTCCGGGTTTCGCGGCGTGGATCCCGGTCTTGGTCGTACCACCACGTATCGATTTGATAGCCATAGAGTGGCGTTTCGTCCGGCCGTTGCAGCTTAGTCCAGCGGGCGACCCATTGATCCGGTAGATAGAACAATGGCACCACATAGTCACCGGACAAGAGAACCCGGTCCAAGGCCCTTACCGCCGACACGAAGTCCTCGCGTGTCTTGGCTTCGAGCATAGCGGCGATCATTGCATCCACCGCCTCGTTCTCGACCCCGGCCAAATTGAACGAGCCTTCCGTCTTGGCCGCCTTGCTGCCCCAACGGAACGACTGTTCGTTGCCGGGCGACAGCGAGGCCCCCCAATAGTTCGGGATCATATCGAATTCGAAGGTCTGCTTGCGGCGCTCATACTGCGCCGAGTCGACCTGGCGGATGCGAACATCGATACCGATTCTTTTGAGCGCATCCGCATAGGTGAGGAGCAGGCGTTCTTGTGAGCGGGTGCGCGCCAGGATCTCGAAGGTGAACGGCTCGCCCGTCTCGGCGTTCACGAGCGTACCGTTCCGCAACACGTAGCCCGCCTCGCTCAACAGCTTCAGCGCGGCAATGCGGCCTTCTCGGTTCTGGCCGGCCCCTTCGCTCGCCGTGAACGAAAACGTCCCGTCCATGATCTCCGGCTTCACGGCATCGGGGAAGGGAGCCAGGAGCGCGCGCTCGGTCTCGTCCGCCGGGCGCCCGTGCGACGACAGCTCCGAACGGGCGAAATAGCTTTGCGAGTAGGCGAAGAGGTCGTGATAGAGCGTCCGGTCGATCCAGGTGTAGTCGAACATACGGATCAACGCCTGCCGCACGCGCGGATCGGAGAAGATCGGGCGGCGCGTGTTGAAGACGAGGGCCGACATGCCTGCCGGCGTCTCGATCGGCAGGGCTTCGGTTACGACCTTGCCCTGCCGCAAGGCGGGGAAGTCATACCCTTGCGCCCAAAGGTTGGGCGAGAGTTCGTCCCGAAGGTCGACGAGCCCGGACTTGAATGCCTCGAACATCGAACTGGCGTCCCGGAAATAATCGACGCGGATCTCATCGAAATTGTAGCGGCCGCGATTGACCGGCAGGTCGCGCCCCCAATAGTCGGGATCGCGCTTGAAGGTGAGGCTCTTGCCCGGATCGACGGCCTCCACGACGTAGGGGCCGCTGCCGAGCGGCGGCTCGAGCGTGGTCTGCTCGAAGCTCTCTGGCGTCAGGGCATGGCTCGGGAGTATGGGCATCAGCCCCATGATCAGCGGCATTTCCCGGTCCCCGGAGTCGTCGAAAGTGAAGCGGACGGAGCGCTCGCCCGTCTTTTCGACCTTCGCGACTTTCTTGTAGTAGGAGCGGTGGTTGGGACGCCCGTGGTCGCGGAGGAGCGCATGGGAGAAGATGACGTCATCCACGGTGATCGGGGTGCCGTCCGAGAACTTGGCCGCAGGGTTAAGCGTGAACTCGACCCAAGACCGGTCCGGTGGCGTTTCGATGGTTTCGGCGATCAGGCCGTAAAGCGTGAAGGGCTCGTCATAGGCCCGGGCGGTCAGGGTCTCGTAGACGTACTCGCGCACGCCGTCGCCCGAAACACCCTTCACAATGAACGGATTGAGGTTGTCATAACTGCCTTGTTTGCCGAAACGGGCCCGGCCGCCCTTGGGCGCGTTGGGGTTGGCGTAGGAAAAGTTTGAGAAATCGGCACGCTCGAGCGGCTCGCCATGCATGGCGATTCCGCCTTTGGGGTCCGCCAGGGCTCCTGCAGGGCAGAGCAGGAGTCCCGCGGACAGGAGCAAAATAGGGGCTTTCAACGATGACCTTGGATGGCTATAGATGCCAGCGCGTTACGCTATCGAGCTAAAGGTAACATTCCTAACTAACAAATCTTACGTCGTACCGAATCCTTCCCCAAACTAGATCACCGGAAGGCTGAGACTACGGCAAGCCCGAGACAGCGGTTATAAAGCCACGCCCGCGCCGCATTTCGGGTATTGACCCTAGTTAGGGAGAATGGGCACCGGTAGGGCCGGCGGATCATTGCCAGTCCAAATATAGAGAGAGGAAAGGTCGTTTAATGATCTGGTCCAAGGATCGCTGGAATAGTATTGGCCGCACTGCGCGCGTCATGTGCTGGGCGCAAGTCTTCTGGTGCTCGGCATCACTTCCGCCAGCGTGCTCGCGATGGCCCAGCAACCCAATTCCTCCGCCGCACCGAAGCGCGCCCCGGCTGGCGGTGCAGCAGCGCCGGCGGCGGCCGGGCAACCCTCTTGGGTCAAGCTGTGCGTGAAGAACGAGCAAACCGGCAACAAACAGATCTGTCTGATCCAGCACGAGACCTTCGATCCCAACATGGGCATCGTGATGGTCTACGCGGCCATCCGTACCGTGGAAGGCGATCCCGCGAAGCAGTTCATCGTCCGCATGCCGACCGTGTATTCGTTGGTGATGCCGACTGGCGCACAGGTTGTCGTCGACAAAGAGCAGCCGACCCCGATGCCGTTCTCGGTCTGCTTCCCGGCGAGCTGCCAAGCAGACATGGAACTCACGGACGATCTCCTGGCCAAGATGCGGGCAGGGCAGCAGATGGTCGTCGCGGCGATGAACGTGCAGAAGAAGACCATGGCTTTCCCGGTGCCGCTGACCGGCTTTTCCTCGGCGTTCGATGGCCCGCCCACGGACACCGCAGCCTACGAGCAGCAGCGCCGCCAGACGATCGAGATGTATCGGAAGCGTCAGCAGGAACTCGCCGCCAAGGCCCGCCAGGGCCAAGCCGGTGGCGCCCAGCAGCCTGGTGCAGCTCCGCAGCCCGGCGCAGCGCCGCAGCAATAAGATCAGCGGGCGCTCGAGCCCGCGCAACAGAATTTGTTGGGCCGCGTAGGATCACCTGCGCGGCCTTTTCTGTGGCAGTTGAGCACCTTAGGCGCTTCGAGCGTCTAATGACGTGAGGAGATGGGCCAACGGAAAACCGCCGTGGACCGGCTCAATGCTCCTGGACGAAGCGGAAGCGGAACACGCCGTCCCTCAGGTCCTCGAAGAATTCCGGGATCTGCGGGTGCCGCAATGGCTCGTCGGATTCGTCCGGCAGCAGGTTCTGCTCCGAGACATAGGCCACGTATTCGGTGTCGGCGTTCTCGGCGAGCAGATGGTAGTAGGGCTGGTCCTTTGCCGGCCGAACATCCTGCGGAATGGACGCATACCACTCTTCCGTATTGGAGAAGGTCGGGTCCACGTCGAACACGACTCCGCGGAAGGGATAGACCCGATGGCGGACCACTTGACCGATCTGGAATCGTGCGTTTCGAACCGTGGACATCATCCTACAGATAAGATCGCGGGCACGGCACAGTGTCAACGCGGGACCACAAGACCTTAGGACCAGCGGCGATTTGACCACATGAACTGTTCCGGGTTCTCGCGAATCCACACTTCGAAGTAGCGCTGGATCGCGGCCGTGATGGCGCGAATGTCCTCGGCCTGATTCTTGGTGCGGGGGATCCTGAGTTCGTTGACATTGACGTCGAAAACCGAGCGGTTCCCGATCCGGATGCAACGGCCGATCCAGATGCGGGCGCCCACGCGGCGCGCGATCATGGCGGCAATCGGCATGCTCTTGGCGAGATGGCCGAAGAACGGGACTTCGATGCCGTTGCGGTCGTACAGATCCGAGATGAACCCGAGCCGGCCGCCCTGGCGGACATAGTCCATGATCAGCCTGGCCGTCTTCTGGGTTTCGTCGTCGCCGGCGGTCCGGCCGCGGCCGAAAAGTCCGCCCGGATAAAGGGCTTGGCGCTGCTCGCGCAGATAACGGTCGACATACGGGTTCTTCACGGACCGATAGACGCCGGCCGGCCGGACGCCGGCGAGGGTCACGGGCCACATGCCGATTTCCCAGTTGCCCATGTGCATGGTCACGATCAGGGCCGGGCCCATCTTGTCCTTGTAGCGCCCGATCCAGTGCCCGTTGGTGACGTGGAGCCGGCTGGGGTCCTTGATGATGCGGTCGATGTTCATCGTTTCCACCATCACCCGGCCGAGATTGTCCCAGGCGGCAACGGCGATGCGCTCGCGCTCTTCGGGCGACTTCTCGGGAAAGGCGCGCTCCAGATTGGCCAAGGCACGCTTGTGGCGGCGGTTGCGCTTGCCCAGGACCCGCCAGAATAAGGCGGAGATATCGCAGGCGGTATCGAGCGGCACGAGGCGGACGAGGCCGATCAAGAAACGGAGGCCCGCGTACTCAAGCCGATATTTGAGGTCGGTTGTGAAGGAGGTGTCGAGTGAGTTGGCCAAGTGTCAGCCTTCAGTCTTTCGATTGATGCGAGAAGCGCCGGGATGGTTTCGGGGCGGCGTCGAGAAGCGCAACGTCTTGAAGACTCTGCGAACCGACGTCAAGCAGGCAGACTGTCGACGGGGCGCATGAGACGGGGCAGATCGGCGGGCGGTGCCAGTCCGGCCTGCATCACCATCCGCTTCAGGGGGGCGAAGGCGTTGAGCCCGGTCAGAACCGCGCTGCGCGCCAGTTGCACGGGCAGGAGTTTGGTCAGCAGGGAGCGCCCCAAGAGATCGACCCCGACAGTACGCGACAACACATCGAGCTGGCGGCCTTGGCGTATTGGGTGAGGACCGGGCCCCGCCAGGATCGCGGTCATGGCGCAAGGCATCGGCGACACAATCTGCCAGGGCCGCCGCATCCCGAGGCCGAGATTGAGCCCCTGAGCGCCGATCGGCGCCATGATATGAGCAGCTTCTCCCACGAGCGCGGTACGGTTCGCCGCCATTTGCTTGGCGGTGAGCCCCGCGACGGGAAAGCTGGCGCGCGGCCCGACGTCCGAGATGACGCCGAGTGTCTCGTCGAAGCGTTCTTGCAGGCGGCCTGCGAAGCTTGCCTCATCGAGAGCCATCAACTCTTCGGCTTCCTTCCTGCTGGTCACCCAAACGAGGCTCGACGTGTGTTGATCGGGTGTCGGCACGCTCGTCACCGAGCCGCCCTCCCTATGGAGCTCGGTCGCGACCCCCCGATGGGGCAGGCTGTGGCGAAAGCCGGAGGCGATGGCCGCCTGCTCATAGCGCACGTCCCGCGTCTCGATCTGCGCCGCCTCACGGCAGATCGAACGGCGTCCGTCGGCCCCCGCGATGAGACGGCACGAGAGCTGCTCTCCGGACTGGAACGTCAGCGTGGCCCCATCGGGGCCGAGGTCTATCGTTTCGACGGGCTCGGGCGCGAGACGGGGCAGGACAGCGCGCGCGCGCTCGTAGAGGACCGTGTTCAAGGCGGCGTTCGCAATGTTGAAGCCGAAGCTGTCGAGGCCCAGTTCCCGGGCTTCGAAGGCGATATCGGGCGAACGAAGCAAGCTCCGGGAGGCATCGACGATCCGGATGGCCGTGAGCGGCGCGGCATCCGGCGCCAATCGCTCCCACACGCCGAGACGTCTCAGGAAGTCGACCGAACTCGTCAGCAAGGCCGCCGTGCGGGTCTCGGGTCTGGCCGGGGCAGTCGCCGGGGGCGGCGGGCCGGCAAGGGCCACTGTCGCGCCCACGTGGTGGAGCGCTAGGGCGGTCGCGATGCCTGCGGGGCCGGCTCCGACCACGACTACATCGAACATCGGCGTATCCGGCGTCTGCGCACTCATCGTCAATCCTTCCTGTTTCCTGATAACGCAGCGGGGGCCGGAACGCACGGATCAACATCACAGTGTCGCCGATGCCAGAGCACCTCTGGCGCCCTCCCGGAGGGAGGTCACGGCGCCGGAATCGCGAAGTTGCGATTCCACATCCTGAAGAGCCACCTAAGTCCTTGTCCACGGACAAGATTTTCCCGATCTGGCATCGGCGGGCCCATTTCCCCGGCGCCGAAGGGCTATTGCACCGCAACAGGGCAGAAAGATCACTGACATCGTGGACTTGACGAGGCCTGCGACCGGCCGCCGCGGCACATCGCCCGGAACATAAAAACACAATCTAAAACAGCGTGTTAAGGCGCTCCCGTTCAGAGGGTCGGAAGCTGCTATTCTGTGGCCCGAGAGACCCCCGTGGCCAATGTGCAACAGCCCTGAGTGAAATCCTGGATGTCGCCGGAGTGTCACACACCCGTCATGGCTCGGGAAATAGAACGTTAACCGAGGTTCGCAGGACGCGGGCTTGCTGAATTGCTGGGTTCAAGAGGGACGAAGACACCTCAGCCTAGTGACGAGGCCAGATCGAAAATTTAACTCTATCAGAGTGGAGAGGGGTCATGATCGGGGGACTTAAGAAAGTCGGTCTTACGTTGTTTGCGAGCGCCAGCGCGTTTGCAATTCTTGCTTCGGCAGCGCCGGTTGCCAAAGCGCAGTACATCACCCGGGCGGAGTTCGAGGAATACAAGAAGTCTCAGCCCGTCGTGAAGTGGAAGGGCGCACCGCAGATTTCCAGCGCGGACGGCAAGTTCAGCTTCAAGGTTCGCGGCCGTTTGCAGGTCGATTACAACTCCATCGACCAGGATGAGCCAATCACCGGTGATCCGGACATCAACGATTGGGAAGCGCGCCGCGCGCGTCTCGGCGTTGAAGGCAAGATCTGGTACGACTGGAAGTACAAGTTCGAAATCGACTTCGCCGGTAACGAGGTCGACATCAAGGATGCCTACATCGCCTACGCTGGCTTCAGCGACTGGAACAACCTCCAGATCCTGTTCGGTCAGTTCAAGATCGCCAACTCGCTCGAAGGTATGACCAGCTCGCGCTACATCACCTTCATGGAGCGGGCCTTCTTCATCGAGGCCTTCGAGGCTGAGCCTCGCGCTCTCGGTGTTGGCCTCCATGCCGGTAGCGACGACGACTTCGGTTGGTCGTTCCAGACGAGCTACAACGGTCCGAACATCGGCGACGACGGTGTTTGGGACGACGGCCCGTCGATCTGGGCTGTCCGCGGTACGGTTGCGCCCGTCAATACCGACGATGCGATCGTCCACTTGGGCGCCAGCTACCGGAGCCGCAACAACGGCACCGAGGAAGGCGTTTCGGCTCTCTACAACTACGAAGCCCGTCCGGGTCTCCATCTCGCGGACAAGTTCGTCGAGACTGAGCCGCTCGGCGAATCCGACCAGTACTGGGGTCTTGAAGGTGCCGCCGTGTATCGTCGCTTCTCGGTACAGGGTGAATATGCCGAGCTGTCGACCGACGTGCCGCAGTACTACAAGAGCATGTCGCCCCGCAGCATCAACCCCGACTACAACGGTTGGTACGTCTTCGGCAGCATGTTCCTGACCGACGATATGCGGAACTACGAAGCCGACAAGGGCGAGTTCGGCCGCGTCAAGCCCAACAACCCGTTCGACATCAAGAACGGTGGCTGGGGCGCCTGGGAAATCGCAGGCCGCTGGCAGCAGGTTGACGTGGGTGCCGATGCTTCGGCTCTCCTCGCTGCCGGTCATGACTGCGACAAGTGCGGTGACGAAGAAGGCTGGACCATCGCTCTGAACTGGTACCCGACCGCTTATACGCGGCTGATGTTCAACGTCATCGGCACCGACATCGGTGGCGAGTTCGACGAGAACGACGGTGCCGATATCAGCGGCTTCGGACTGCGCGGTCAGATCGACTGGTAGGTCGAGACCACCTGAACGCGAAGATATCCCCTTTCGCCAAACTGCCGCCGCCCCTGTCCCGGGCGGCGGCCTTTTACTCGGGGAAAGGCTGATAGAGCCAGGCCCGCCGGTTTGACCGGCGGGCCTTTTTCGTTCGGCCGTGTTCAAGGCAGTCCCAAGGCCCGGCGCCCGAAACGGGCGATAGACCGACTACGGTAATCTGAGTTATTCAGGAGACCGGGGTGCAACGGACTCGACGCAAGCCAGACCTTCATGACGCTTGTCGAATTTCTCACTGATCCGCATGTCTGGGCGAGCTTCTTGGCCTTGAGTGCGATGGAGATCGTGCTCGGCATCGACAATGTCGTGTTCATCTCGGTGATGGTGCAGCGGCTCCCGCCGGAGCAACAGCTCACCGCACGCCGTATCGGCTGATGCTGGCGCTGGTGTTCCGCGTCATCATGCTCGGCTTCCTCACCTGGTTCATTCACATGACCACGCCGATCTTCACGTTGGGGGAGTACGACTTTTCATGGCGTGATCTCATCCTTCTCGCAGGCGGGTTGTTCCTCCTGGTGAAGGGTACCCGCGAGATACATGAAGGGATCGAGGGGAGCGGCGACGAGAACGGATCGGGACCCATCGCGGCCTCGATGACCGCGGCGGTCGTGCAGATCGCCGTGATCGATCTCGTCTTCTCGGTGGATTCGATCATCACGGCCGTGGGCATGGCGGACCATATCGAGGTGATGGTCGCGGCCGTGGTCGTGGCCATCGCCGTCATGTATGTCGCCTCGGGACCGGTGGCCGCTTTCATCGAGCGCCATCCGACGACCAAGATGCTGGCCTTGTCCTTCCTGCTGCTCATCGGCGCCGCACTCGTGGCCGATGCCTTCCACTTCCACATTCCGCGCGGCTACATCTACTTCGCGATGGCGTTTTCCGCAGGCGTCGAGTTCATCAACGTGCTGGCGAGCAAGAAGCGGCGGACGATCGGGGGCGAGAACGACTCGCCGAAGCCGCCGCCGGAGGCCTGACGCGTGGCGTCGTTTGAGGCGCGGCGTTGCCGCAAAGCCACGCCGTTGCGGTGGCGGGCGAGGGCGATCGGCAGTACAATCGGCCTCAGCCCGGTGGGTATTGTGGACAAGCAGAGCGCTGCTAGGAAACTGTTACATCCGCCCGGTACGCCATTCGGACACGCATATTGGTTGCACTGCGCATTTTTTAGTCGCACCGCACAAAATATCGCGTTGAGCCGATTGCCTTTCCCGTAGTACGCAGAGTCGCGAAATGACAATTCCGGAGCACATAGAGATTCTGCGTCGCGGCCCCCGCGTTTGGAACGCGTGGCGTGCCGAGAACCCGTCGATCGTGCCCGACCTCGAGGGCATCGCCTTGAGCATCGGCGACCGCCAGTTGGGCCCGATGAACGGCGGCCCGATCAATCTGTCGAGGGCGCTACTGGCCGACGCGACACTCTATTTCGCCACCCTGACCGGGGCGGATCTGCGCGGCACGGACCTGACGAATGCGGACCTGCGCGGGGCGCGGCTCGAGGGCGTCGACCTGACCGGCGCGGACTTGGCAGGGGCGAATCTCGATGGGGCGAATTTGTCCGGCGCCGTTCTCAAAGCCGCCAATCTCAGCGGGGCCAGCCTTGCCGACGTCCGCGATTTGACGACTGATCAGATCGGCGAGGCCGAGGGAAACCTCGGCACAGTTCTTCCCCAGGAACTGCAGCGTCCGGCACTGTGGAGCGTCGGCCAAGGCATCCTCCACATCGAGACGGCGCGCGACGCGGTGGAGGAGGAGGCGTACGAGGCCCCCGCTGCCGAGGCGCCTGCCGAGCCGGCGCGCATGTCGTTCCGCGCGGTAGCGGAACCGGAAGAGGCGTACCAGCCGGAAGAGACCCCTGAACCGGAACCGGCCGCTTACGTCGAGCCCGAACCGGAGCCGGAGTCAGAGCCCGTTCAAGCGTCGCCCGTCGAGACGCCGGTGTTCTCACCGGCGCCTGCGCTGCCCAAGGTGGAAGTCTCTCGGCCCCAGCCTGCGCCGGAGCGTTTCGAGCCGCAACGAGTTGTGATGCGGTCGAACGGCCACGACACGCAGCGTGATGAGCAGGGTGACAACGAGAACAAGCACGTCTCATGGCTCGTGGGTGGTCCTCGCCGCGCCGGCAGACCTGCGCGCAACTGGCGCGATCGCGCCTAGCGACGCCCGCCGCGTGGCACCTTTCCATTTCATCTCATTGGTTTTCGCGGCGCTCGTCCCGCTCTGGTTTGCGTCAATGCCCGCGCACGCCGAAGAGCCCGTTGTTGAGGCAGAGCCTGCCTTCGCGCGCGCCTGTCCGGCTACGCATATCCCTTCGACGTCCAGACTCTGGCGCTGAAGAACCAGCGCCAAGACCTTGAAATGGCGTACATGTACCTGCCGGCGAAAGGGGATGCGCCGACCGTGGTCTTGCTCCACGGCAAGAACTTCAACGGGGCCTACTGGGGCCGGACGGCCGAGTTTCTCGCGGCCCGCGGCTACGGCGTGCTGATGCCCGATCAGATCGGCTTCGGGAAATCCTCCAAGCCGACAGCCTATCAATTCAGCTTCAATCAGCTTGCCGCGAACACCGCTGCTCTGATGGACGATCTCGGAATTGAGAAGGCCGTCATTGTCGGCCATTCCATGGGCGGCATGCTCGCCGCGCGTTTCGCACTCGCTTATCCCGAGCGGACGGAACGCCTCGTGCTCGTCAATCCGATCGGGCTCGAGGACTATCTCGACTACACGACCTATCCGGACATCGTCGCCGCTTTCGAGCGCGAGAAGGGCCTGACCGGTGCCGATATCGTCGCGTACCAGCGCAAGAACTATTACGACGGCGCCTGGAGCGATGCGTACGACGCGCTGACGATACCGTTGCGCGGTTGGATCAACGGGCCCGATTCCGAGCAGCTCGCCTATGTCTCGGCGCTGACTTACGACATGATCCTCACCCAGCCCGTAATCGATGATGTCGAACTGCTTGCGGTTCCGACCACGCTGATCATCGGCACACGGGACCGCACGGGCCCGAACAGGGCCAACAAGCGGCCGGGCGCACGCGTGAACTGGGCCGCTACGACCGGCTCGGCAAGGAAGCCGCGTCACGCATCCCGAACGCTCAACTGATCGAACTCGACGGGCTCGGTCACCTCCCGCAGATCGAGGACTTCGATCGTTTCAAGGATGCGCTGCTGCAAGCGCTCGGTACGGATCAGTAGCGCATTCCGGCCCGGAGAAGGGGTTTCCCGCTCCAGTTGTCGTCCCTCCGCTGCAGAACCTCTGCGTCGTCGATTTGTCATGAGCCGGTGCCACGTTTAGATTTTGTCTAAAGGGGCAACGATGATGACAAAGTCGGCAGCAAAGAACTTGTTCGCCTTCTTTGAAGGCGATCCTGAGCAGGCTGATCGCGCCGTATTTGGCCGTGAGTCGTATCCCGACCGGCGCGGGTTCCTAGGCGGCGCGGGACTTGCGGCCATGGGTGCCATGCTTGGCGCCGCGATCCCCTTCCACCGAAACATGCCAGCCGGGTTTGTTCCGGCAGCCTTGGCAGACACCGATGTTCTGCAAGGCAAGGATGGTCTCGTCCTGTTGAACGACCGGCCCATCAATGCCGAGACCCCGCCCCATCTTCTGGACTCGCCCATCACCTCCAACGAACATTTCTTCGTGCGGAACAATGGGAACGTGCCGCCCGACACCAGCGCCAATGGTTGGGAACTCACGATTGACGGTCTGGTGGACACTCCCCTGAAGCTCACGATCGCGGACCTCAAGGAGCAATTCGAGGTGGTGAAGCTCGCGCTCGTGATCGAGTGCGGGGGCAACGGCCGGTTCTTCTTCAGCCCGCCGGCCGGCGGGAACCAATGGACGTACGGGGCGGTGGGGTGCGCTTACTTCACGGGCGTGCGGCTGCGCGACGTGCTGAAGAAAGCCGGCGTGAAGGAGGGCGTCATCTACACGGCCCATGAAGGGGCCGATCCGCATCTTTCAGGGGATCCGGCAAGGCTGCCGATCTCCCGCGGGCTGACAATCGAAAAGGCGATGGCGGACGATGTTCTCATCGCCTTCGAGATGAACGATACGGAAATTCCGGTACTGAACGGGCGTCCCTTGCGTCTGGTCGTGTCCGGCTGGCCGGGCTCGTGTTCGCAGAAATGGCTCACCCGCATCTGGCTACGCGACGTGGTGCACGACGGGCCGAAGATGGGGGGCACGTCCTACCGCGTGCCGCGCTATCCCGTGGCGCCCGGTCAAGATGTGCCCGAGGAGGATTTCGACATCATCATGCGGATGCCCGTCAAATCGCTCATCACGAATCCCGCCACCAAGTCCGATGTCTCGGGTAAAGCCGTCGACGTGCGCGGCCATGCCTGGTCCGGCGATCGCACCATCGAAAAGGTGGACGTGTCGATCGACTTTGGCGCGAGTTGGATGCCGACGGATCTCGCCCCGCCGGTCAATTTCGGCGCCTGGCAGAATTGGAAGAAGACCGTCACCTTCCCGCAAGCGGGTTATTACGAGATCTGGTCGCGCGCCACTGATAGCGCGGGCGCCACGCAGCCCTACGCCGTGGGATGGAATCCGAAAGGCTACCTCAACAATTCAATGCACCGCGTGGCCGTCAATGTCGCTTAGCCCGATGGCGCCATCCCGAGCTCTGGCTGCGCTCGTCTGCTGGGGCGTTCTGTTCGTAGGGCTGGGGAGTGGCGGCTCGAAGGCCCAGACCTTGGATGACCGTCTTGCCAAGGCGAACCCAGCGAAGGGGAAAGAGATCTTCGTGCGTTGCGGGACTTGCCACACGGTCGAAGAGGGCGGCCCTACGAAGATTGGGCCCAATCTGTGGAGCGTCATCAACCGGCCTGTGGCGAGCGTAGACGGTTTCGCCTACAGCGAGCCTTGAAGGATTTCGGCGGCAACTGGGAACTGGAACGGCTCGACAGCTTTCTTGCCGATCCCGCCGGCACGATTTCCGGGACCCGCATGATGGTTCCCGGCGTTACGGACGCCGCCGACCGCGCCGACCTGATCGCCTATCTCAACCAGAACAGCGCCAACCCGCTGCCGATCGGCGTGGACCCGGAACTTGCCGAGGCGGAAACCGCGGCCTCGGACGCCGACAAGAAGCGGGACTTCGGATTGATGGTCGATGCGCCCGGTGTCGAAACGACCTACGCGGTGTGTACGGCGTGTCATTCGGAGATGATCATCGTGCAGCAGGGCAAGTCACGCGCGCACTGGGACAAGGCCATCACGTGATGATTGAAAAACAGGGCATGCCGACCCCATCCGATGAGGATCGCACGGTGATCCTCGATTACCTGGCGGCCAACTACAACGTGGACAGGCCGAACTTTCCGCAGCGGTAGCAGCAGGGGTTGCCGTTACCCCGCCAGATCGAACGCGGGCGCGTAGTGGATCTCGCCGCTCGGCGCGCCTCCAGCGAAAACGATCCGCTGAATGTAGCGCGTCGGCAGATCGCCATAGCGCAGCGCGCCGTCGCTCATGAAACCGAACCGGCCATAGAAGCGGGGATCGCCAAGCACCACACAGCCGGCGGCGCCGTTCGTGTGCAGATCGGCAAGGCCGTGGCTGACCAGCGCCGAGCCGGCGCCTTGACCCTGATAAACCGGATCAACCGCGAGCGGCCCAAGGCCGAACCAATCTCCATGCGCGCATCGATGGCGACCGGCGAAAAAGGCGATATGGCCGACGACGGTGCCGGCAATTTCGGCGACCAGGGAGAGTGTCATGTCTCCGCTGGCCCGTAACGCGCGCACGATCGCCGCCTCGGTATGATTGGCGTGGGAACTGGACGCAAAGGCGCCATCCACGACGTGATCGATCGCGCTTCGTCCGAAGGGACTTCGGGGCGAATCTTCATGACGGATGTAGAATAAGGGCAGAGGCCCCGGAGTCCGAGGTTTCGCGCTGCCCTATCGCTTCTTGGACTGCTCGTCTTCCTCGGCGATCCGTCGAATCCGCTCCTCTTCGACGAGGCGCTCCAGATCCTTTTCGACGGCTTTGGACGATTCGCTCAAGGAGGAGGCCCGTTTGCGTCGTGCGCTTTCCCGGGCGAGAAAGGCCTCTAGCTTCAAGTCTCTGTTTTTCTTGTCATTTTCCATAAGTCGTCCTTGGGCCGTCAGGCGCTCGAAAACACGCCCGGCGGATTGTCGTCGAGAAAGATGACAGTTGGATGCAAGTCGCCTTCGCTTGAGGGTTTGCGTTGATCCGTGTTCGGAGCCTGTGCGTATCAGGGTGGGGGCAGATCAACACCGGAGCAAGCCATGTTGAGATCGGTTTGTCTTGTTGGCGCGGTGCTCGGCGCCGCCATGTTCGGAATGGCGGCCAGCGCCTCGGCGCAGTCGCTCGAGCGCGCCATGGCCACCTATTATCGAGGGGACTACCCGGAGGCCATGCAGGCCATGACGCCGTTTGCGGAAGACGGCGACAGGCATGCGCAATATCTGATCGGGTACATGCACGAACGGGGGCAGGGCGTTCCGCAGGACTATGCGGAAGCCGCGAAATGGTACGCGCAGGCCGCCGAGCTCGGTCACCCGTTCGCGCAGAACAATCTCGGGGTCCTCTACAAGCACGGACGCGGCGTGCCGAAGGATGTCGTCGCCGCCTACGCCTGGTTCGGGCTGGCCGCCGACGGCTATCAGGCTGCCGAGTTCGGGCATCGCGAGCGTGCACTGACGAACCAGCATGACGTCGCCGCCCAGATGTCCGGAGAACAACTCACCGAGGCGAAGCAGCGCATCCAGGACCATCGCGCCAACGACCCCGGACTTCCCGAATATCGCCCGCCGAATGTCCGCTGAGACGGTGCGGCCCCCGCGCCGCAGCCGGGCCATAGTTCGTACTTAGGTCTCGGCCGCCTTTGAATAGGTGGCCCGAGGTCCTTGGATATGACTGTGAACAATGAGCCGTCCTGCATTTCTTCGTCGGGAAGATCGGCGCGGGCAAGTCGACGCTTGCGGCGGCGCTGGGCCGGGAGCCCAAAACGGTAGTCGTGAGCGAAGACGATTGGCTCTCCGTCCTGTATGGCGAGGAGATCGCCTCCATCGAGGATTACCTCAAATACTCATACCGGTTACGTGCTGTCCTGGCCCCACATCTGATCGCGCTGCTGCGCGCCGGCCTCGACGTCGTGGCGGACTTCCAGGCCAACACGATCGAGGCGCGCCTGTGGATGCGGGAGATTTTCAAGACGCGGGCTGCGCCCATCGTCTGCATTTTCTCGATGTTCCGGACGACGTATGCCGCGCGCGTCTGCGCCGGCGCAACGCCGAAGGGGCGCACCCGTTCGCCGCAAGCGACGAACAGTTCGACAGGATCACGCGCCACTTCGTAGCGCCGTCCAAGGACGAGCAGTTCGAGGTGATCGTGCACCGGCAGAGGGAAGGCAATACGCAGTAGGCGACTCGCAGTCGCCTACTGCAGCTGTCGATCGGGACGCTGCGGCTTAGACCGGCTCGGTCGCCTTCACGTCCTTCTCGTAGGTCTCGTAAACGATGACGGGAATGCCGAGGTCGCCCAGATGGCTCGCGATCAGCGGCTCCACCTCTTCCCAGGTCAGACCGCCGACGCCCGTCGCGAGCTTGGGCAGGGCCACGGAGGAGATGTTCTCCTTCTCGAGAATGGCGCACAGCTCTTTCAGAGCGTGATTGACGTTGTGCGCGGTCGCCTTGCCTGGATGAGCCTTTTCGTCGGGCGCGGGCTCCTGCGTCATCAGGTTGATGACGACTCGCTCGGGGCCGGCCCAGAGCCAGGCATGTCCGGGCTTCGGGTTCTCCTGGTGGCAGTAGTGGCGAAAATCCTTGGCCATGGCCGGATGCCGCTCGCGGAGTGCCAAGGCCAGGCCCTGGTTGAAATGATCGTGGGGGGCGACGCCGTGGGCAATGGCCTGGGCATCGCTCAAAAGGATGTCGCCGCGAACTTTCGTGATCAATTTGGTACCTCGTGACATGGGGAGATCGGGCGAACCGCCCGAGAGCGTTAAAGTAGGAGTTGCGGCTCGGCCGAACTTTGCGCCTGATCAATGAGGCCTGGCGGGGCAACAGTCAATCGGGTGGCGGACGCGCGCCAGACCTTCAGATGCGGTTTACCCATCACCGATTCGTAACTTGAATCCGCCCAGAGCCGTCCAATAATCGCGTGTGTTCCTGGCTCCCGTCAGGAACCACACATTGGGAGGAGTATGATGAAAACTCTAGTGATCCTATCTGGCGTCGCTGTGTTGATGTCGACCGGCTACGCAACGGCGGCAACCATGTCCTCCGGACGCCCCTCGGCGGTCCTGAGCCGCGACGACTGCAAGGCGGTCTGGAAGGCTGCGGTGCCGTCCGGCCGGTACCTCGACAGGGCCGATGCAGCCCCTGGATCGTCAATTTCAAGCTCGCGGACGGTCCCGATCAAGACGGTCAGATATCGAAACGCGAGTTCAAGAAGGCCTGCTCGAAGGGCCTTGTCAAAGGCACCGTGCTACGGGACGCCAACTAGCGCGCGATTCCGTCGAACGTCGTTAGCCTAGAACATCGGCGGGCCAGGGAGTGGCGTTCCCCGGCCCGTTGCATTGCCGAGGTAGGCGCCCCGATGTCGGCAGAGACTTGTGCTGAGCGCCCGCCTCGCGACGACGACCTCAAGACAGATGGTGAGCCGGGTGCATGGCGGAGGGGGTGGGATTCGAACCCACGAGACGGTCGCCCGCCTGCCGGTTCAAGACGGTGCCTTCAACCACTCGGCCACCCCTCCGGAAAGTCCGCCCGCTGCATCTTGCGCTCGAGACCGAAGCACGGTCTCCTTGCGAGTCGGAGGCACACATTCCTTCATGACGTCATGAACCGCAAGTCCAGCGAAACCGGCGAAGCCGCGCCAGCCGACAACGGCAGCTCGAGCACGCCGGAGCCTGCCCCCGAGCGCCACGGCGAGCACAAATACCGCCGGACCAGAGCATTCGGGCGGATCGTCAAGGATGTCGGGATCAGCACCGGCCGCGATCACTTGTCCGTGGTCTCGGCGGGGTGTGCGTATTACGCGCTGTTCGCGATCTTTCCGGCGCTGACAGCCTCGATCTCACTCTACGGGCTAACGGCCAATCCCGAGAATGTGGAGCGGCAGTTCGACATCTTCCAGACTGTGCTGCCGCCCGAGGCCTATGCGATCGTGCTCGATCAGATCAAACGCATCGCCGAGACGTCCGGTCAGACACTGGGATGGGGTTTCGCGGCGGGACTTTTCGTCGCGCTCTGGAGTGCGAACCACGCCACGCAAGCAATGTTCTCGGCACTGAACATCGCCTATGGCCAGCCGGAACGGCGCGGCATCGTGCACTTCTATCTCGCGGCCGTCGGCTACACGTTCATCGCCATTGTCGGCGTCACGGCCATGCTCTTCGCCATCATCTCCGTACCGCTGCTGTTCGAGAACTCGGGGCACCCGCACGCATTCCAGACGGCCGTCACCTATTTGCGTTGGCCGGTCTTCTTCCTGCTGACGTTGTTCTTACTGGCGCTGGTCTACCGCTTCGGCCCCGAGCATGAAGACCCGCAGTGGCACTGGGTGACGCCGGGTTCCATCTTCGCGACGGCGGTCTGGCTGCTCGCGTCGTTGGGCTTCTCGTATTACGTCTCGAACTTCGCCAACTACGGCAAGATGTATGGATCGCTCGGCGCCGTGATCATCCTGCTTTTCTGGCTCTATATCTCGTTTTACATCGTCCTGATCGGGGCGGAGATCAACGCGGCCGTCGAGCGGGAAGCAGGCGCGCGGCCCGCGAGCGCCAATTCAGGTTCGGACAGAAAAAGTGTTTCGAAGCATGGTGCCTGATCGGGTTTAGACGAAACAGTCCACAGAATTTCTTTGCGGGATCTCTATCGTTCCTCCGGGGACAATCGGCGGTCGATCGCTTATGCTTGGCCCACCGGACGTCGCGCAAATGCGCTTAATTGGGGGAGGTCAGACTAAGAGCCATGGATCCTGTACTTCTGAATCCGTTGATTGCACTAGTCGCGGGTGTTCTCATTTTGCTGATGCCCAGAATTCTCAACTATGTCGTTGCGATCTACCTGATCGCGATTGGCATCATCGGTCTTGCACAGCACCTGCAATAGTTTAGCTGCAGTAACGACAGATTGAAGAGGCGAAAAGCATCCTTATTGCTAGGGTGCTTTTCCACTCTTTGAGACTCGGACAGACGAACTGCGCTCTGGAACCGGCTGTCGGCATCGCCTATATTTTTCGTTCAACCGAATCTGAGGCCGAGTAGGGTACCGGCCAGGATCGGCTGGACGTTACTCAGGACGTTACACAGTCTGTTCGAGGGCGACGGGCGCTCAGCGCGCCAAGCTGCGCGCGAGTACGTGAGTATCTGACGAGAGCTCGTTGTGATGATGAGGATATGAAGCGAGTGATGGGTCGAGCGAGTCGAGTTTGCCCGAGGCACGGGCGCGGTGCGCGTAGACACGCCGCGGTCCTATCCATGACTGTCGTGCTGGGCGCGTTGCTCGGGCTCCTCGTGGTTTCGTCGGCAGATACATTCGCAGCGGCCGACGCAGACAGCCGCGACGAGGCCGCGCACAAGGCCACGCCGAAGGCGGATGGCAAGGCGGCAAACAAGAATGCCGCCGACACTTCCGCCGAGGAGAGCTGGTTCGCCAATCTGAACCAATCCAAGATCACGCTCCGCGGCAGCGCGCCGTCCGAAGAGGACCGGCAGACATCGCTCGGCATGGTCAAGGCACATTTCCCGAACCTCACAATCGAGGACAAGGTTGCGGTCGCGCAGACCGATCAGCCGCGCGAGCAGTGGCTTGCGGCGGTCAGCTTCGGTCTGCAGCAACTCTCGCTCATGTCGAGGGGCAAGGTACAGGTCGACGGGGGCGCACTGACCGTGAGTGGCGAAGCCGCCGATGCCCAACAGTACGGAAAGCTCAAAAAGGCTTTGTCCGGGACATTGCCTGCCGGCCTGACCGTCAAGGCAAATGCCGTGCGTCCGCCGATCGCCGATCCGTTCGTCTTTCAGGCGGACCTGGGTCCCAATGCTTTGAGTCTGGCGGGGAGCGTACCGAGCGAGGGCGCGCGCAAGGACGTGCGCGATCTCTCGCGGCAGCTGTTCGAGCGGCCCGGTCTGGACGATCGACTGGAAGTGGCCTCCGGCGCGCCGAAGAACTGGGACAAGGCGGTTGCTGCCGCCTTGCGGGCCCTCTCGCGGCTCGAGACCGGGAAGGTCGCCCTGACCGGCGTGGCGGTGAGTATCGAGGGCATCGCACCCGATCACGGTACGGCCGTGGCGGTGTCGTCTCAGCTCCGGCGTGATCTGCCTGACCGCTTCTCGACATCCGAAAGCATCAAGTGGAAGGAAGCCGCCTCGCACCTGAATCTGGGGTTGGATCCGAGGACGGCACAGGACGTCGCGGCCACGATCATTCCACGGATCAAAGTGCCGTCGAGAGGGCAGCCGCTGGCGGAGCGGCTCGCTGCCACCGCTGATACCGCTCAGCGAGGGACGCTGACAGGGGGGCTCAAGCGCCCCTAATCGTTCACAGCGAAAAACGACGCGATGGCCTCGATCTGATCGCGCTCGGCCAGCGTCGGCGCATGTCCCTGTTCGGGAATTGTCATGGAGCGCAAGTTCGGGTGGCGCTCGACCATCTCGTTCAGCGTATCGGCGCTGAGAATATCCGAATACTCACCGCGAATGACAAAGGTGGGCATTTTGCTCAGGGCAATGAATTCCGGCCAAAGGGGCGGGAAGGGACGGCTGAGATCGGTCGTGCTCATCGCCTTGGCAAGCTTGCGGTCGTAAGACAGAACGAGCCGCCCTTTGCGCTCTTCGAAAACGCTGCGGGCCATCTGGTCCCACTGGGCGTCGGTGTTGCCCGGGAACCCGCGCTCATTGATATCCCGCATGATCTGCATGGCGTCCGCCCAGGTCTTGGGCGTGGGCATGCGCCGGACATAGTTCATGATCCGCGCAAGGCCTCTCGTCTCGATGACCGGGCCGATGTCGTTGAGGACGACGGGCCCCATGACGGTCGGCCGCGCGGCTGCCATCAGCATGGTGACGATTCCGCCCCGGGATGTCCCGACGATTCCGACCTGGTGCAGGCCCTGAATGGTCAGGAAGTCGAGGACGTCGTCCAACTCCACGTTGGGCATGTAGTTGCGCCAGTTCGGATCGAACTCCGACTGACCGCGCCCGCGATAGTCGAGACAATAGACATTCCGGGGCGTTTCGGGATGAGTGGACAGATAAGTCGCCAGGGCATGGAAGTCGCGGGAATTGCGCGTCAGCCCTGCGAGGCAGATGACACTGCGATAGCTCTCGTCCGGAGCCGGGTAGTGGCGCGCGTACAGCCTCAAGTCGTCCGACGAGGCATAGTAGATGTCGTGCCAAGGTTGGTCTGAAGATCAAGCATAGTCCATCGCCAATTTGGGAAGCACCCTCAGTGTAACCCGTACAATGCGTACCGGAAGGCATCGCACCCTTTCGGTACCTTGATGGCGGATCAATGCTTAAGAAGTCAACTGCGCAAACGGCTTGGCGGTCCCTTAAGGGGTTTTTGCCGTGGTTGAGACGGGCTGGACCGAAGCGGTCTCGGAGGGAGGCACGCGTCTACCTCTGTTGAGATCCTGGACCAGGTGAAGGGCGTTTTCAGGACCGGCCAGACGGGAGCGATAGAGCTGCAGCGTCTCCATGATCTTGATCACGTAGCGCCGCGTCTCCGTGAACGGGATGCGCTCGATCCAGTCGACCGGGTCCACATCGGGATCCCGGGGGTCGCCGTAGATCCCAACCCACTCCTTCACGCGCCGGGACCGGCGTTGTAGGCCGCGAGGGCCATGAAGTACGAACCGTCGTAATTCGTGATCAGGTCGTTGAGGAACGCTTCGCCGAGCTGCGTATTGTAAGCCGGGTTGGTGAGCTTGGACTTGGAGTAGGTGACATTGTAGCGGCGCGCGACGCCGCGTGCCGTGGCCGGCATGAGCTGCATCAGCCGCTGGCGCCGACCGGACTTTGCGCAGCGGCGTTGAACTCGCTCTCCTGCCGGGACAAGGCATGGACCAAAGCCGGGTCCACCCGCTCGTCGAGCAGGCTCTTGTACGTGGGCATGACTCCGACGGGAAGGGCATAGTCGCCCATGGGAAGATCGCGGTTGAAGGCGATCTTGGACAGGCGCAGGGCCATTTGCTTATGGCCGACAGACTTCGCGTATTCGGCCAGCAGGACGACTTCGGGTGCGGTCTCGAGCGTACGGGACAGTGACAGCAGGAATTGCGGCGTCACCCAGCTCACACCGACGGCCCGGGCCACGCCGAGGGCGCGGACCGCATTGTTCGACATGAACTTGTCGATGTCTTGCGGGGTCGGCACCGGCGTCGCCGTCACATCGAGCCGGGCAGGGCGCGGGTCGAGCGCCTGACGGCCGAGCTGGCCGTAGAAATATTGCGGGTACTTAGCGGCAACGTGGAAGTGAACGGCGGCAGACCCGCGATCACCCAACACGAGGGCCGTGCGCCCGAGCCAATACTCGGAGCGGGAGATGTCCCGTGAATCCGTCGCGGCGCGGCGCATGGAGATGAAATGCCGTAGGGCTGTTTGCGGCTCGTCCAAATACCGAAGCGCCACCCAGCCCGCCAGGAACTCGGCCTCCACAAACTGGTCGGGAAGCTTATGCTGCAGGGCCGCCAGGCCGTGCTTGGCGGCGATCTCGTAAGCGGTGCGGGGCTGCCCGTCGTTCAGCGCGGCCCGGACGTTGACCCGGCGCTCGATCCACCACTCCTTCATGTCGAGAAGGAGATCCGGTTCCAGCGGAACATCCAGCAAGAGCTTCCAGGCGGTGAGCCGCTGCTCCTTGTCCATCGTACGGCGGAGCCACTGGATATTGTTGAAGCGCAGCCCGAGATCGGATTTGAGCGCATCGGCCGGTAGCGCCTTGAGCAGTTTACCGGCGTTGTCGTTGCGCTTGACCACGGCGACGCGCGCCTGGACCTTCTTCTGCTCTGCTTCCGACAGGTTCTTCGCAACACGCAAGGCGGCGCTGCACATCTTCGACTTGTCCGGGTAGAGCAGGACGTCGATGCGGGCGCGGTGGTCCTCGGCGTCGAGCATGCTCCCGAACTCGCTGAGGATCTTCTTCTCGGTGTCCTCGCTGAGATCGTCCTCACGCCAAGCCGCATCCACGGCCACTTCGGCGCGCTCTTTGTCGCCTTCCTTCAGATACACGCCGGCCAGAGCCGCGCGGCCCGCGCCGGTCTCAGGCTCGGAGTCCTTGAAGAACGCCTTGATGCGTTCTGGGGAGGCATCGGCAAGGAACAGAGACGCTTCGGCCTTCTCGCGAAGCGTTTCGAGGCGTGGCCACATCGGATGGGACTTGCGATAAGCCTCGACCGCCTCGGCCTTGAGATAGGTGCTCTTCGTGTGGGCGAAGCGGTACCAGAGCGCAAAGTCGCGCGCGGCCGGGTCTTCTATCTTTGCCAGCGTATCGTCGATCGTTCCCTTGTGGCGCATCACGAAGCGGACGCGGCTCTCGTCTGCGCTGCTGAGCTCGTAGTCGAGCAGCGGCTCGAGGATCGAGACATAGTCGAGCGCGGGTTCCGGTTCCGGTGGAAACATCTTGTCGCGGCGTGGATGAATGTCGGGCTCGGGCACGGTGTCCGGCATGAACGACGCGGGCGCCGCGGCCATCTTGTCGGCGTCGTCGCTCTTGTCGTCGGCTTTTTCCGCAGTGTCCGCCTTGTCCTCCGCAGGCTCGTCTGGAGACTCGCTTGCCGTCTCGGCGGGTTCCGCGCCGTCCGCGGCAGGCTCGTCGGCTTCCTGAGACTCCGGCTGTTCCGCAACGCGCTCGGGATTGGCGGACGGTTGCGGCATCGCGGCGATCGTTGTGGTCCCGCCGGTGTCGGGGAGGGCCTTTGTCGCCGTGGTCTGCTTCTGAACTGTGGTGCCGGGCGTCGCTGGAACCGGTTGTGCCGCAGACGACTTCGTAAGCGGCGCGCCCGCCGTGGCTTCGATCGGACCTCTGAGCTTCGGCTCAGGCGCCGCAGCTGCCTCCGGCATCTGTTCTTGAGTGGCCGCCGTGTTGGCGGCGGCATCTGCCGATTCCGTGCCGCTTGGAACCGTTTCCGGCCGATCGGGGTTACGCTCCGGCAGCGCAACGGCTTCCGGTTTGGCGACAGCGCACGTTGGAACGGCCCAAGCAAAGGCCATGATCAGCGCAATATTGTACGCGTTTGTGCGTTTCATGATCGGCGATTGTTACCGGCTACGACCCGCGCCCAGCGCTTAAACGTCCCCCACTACCCAGGAGCCGCGACGGGTAAAGTCCGCGCAGTTTAACGAAAGTCTACACTGTCTCAAAGATTTCGGCGGAAAGATGACTGAGCTGCGCCAGGAAAGGTAAGCTTCCTTGCCAAGAAGGCGTGTTAGCACCCGACCTCACGGCACTTATTTCGTGCGGCGCGCCGTATGCTCCCAAGCGCTGGATCGTGCGCTGCCGGTCACGCGATATCCGCAATGGGCCGCTTGCCCGGCCACCCCCGAAATCCTATTGTCCCGGCCCACCGAGCGATAACAGACGAAATGATCGCCTCCGCGCCTCCGATCGCGCCAAGGAGTTTGAGTTGTGACTAAGCCGATGTTTCAGGGTTCGATTACGGCCCTCATCACGCCCTTCAAGGACGGTTCCGTGGACGAGGCCGCCTTCCGCAAACTTGTGGAATGGCAGATCGACCAGGGCACGCACGGGCTCGTGCCGTGCGGAACGACCGGTGAGTCGCCGACCCTCGATCATGACGAACATCGCCGCGTCATCGAGCTGTGCATCGAAGCCGCCGCGGGCAGGGTGCCCGTGATTGCCGGAACCGGCTCCAACTCGACGGCCGAAGCGGTTGAGCTGACGCGCCATGCCAAGGATGCCGGCGCCGACGGCGCTCTCGTCGTCACGCCGTATTACAACAAGCCGACTCAAGAGGGCCTCTATCTGCACTACGAGGCCGTCAACGCGGCCGCCGATATCCCGATCGTCATCTACAACATCCCGGGCCGCAGCATCGTCGACATGTCGGTGGAGACCATGGCGCGGCTGTTCAAGCTGAAGAACATCGTGGGCGTGAAGGACGCCACCGCCAATCTCGCGCGCGTCAGCCAGCAGCGGGCGGCAATGGGCCACGAGTTCATCCAGCTCTCCGGCGAAGACGCCACCGCGCTCGGCTTTATGGCCCATGGCGGGGTCGGCTGCATCTCGGTGACCTCCAATATCGCACCGGCGCTCTGCTCGGAATTTCAGCTCGCCTGCCTTGCTGGAAATTTCAAGCGGGCACTGGAGTTGCAGGACCGGCTTATGCCAATACATGAAGCCTTGTTCGTGGAGTCGAACCCCGGTCCGGTGAAGTATGCCGCCGAAAGACTGGGGGTGTGCGGAAGCTCGACCCGCCTGCCGCTCGCACCCATCACCGATGCGACGCGCAAGACTGTCGATGCGGCCATCGAGGCCGCCGGCTTGAAGCCCGTCTAGGATCTTGGAAGGGCCCGAATCATGGCGCCGAAACGCGAGAGCGGAAAGCTCATCGCCGAGAACCGGCGGGCCCGCTACAATTACGAGATTGAAGACACGATCGAGGCCGGCATCGTCCTGACCGGGTCCGAGGTGAAATCCTTGCGGACCGGCAAAGCCAACATTGCCGAGTCCTACGCCTCCAACGAGAACGGTGAGATCTACCTGATCAACTCCCGTATCGATGAGTACAAGGGCGCGGCCCGTTTCGGGCACGAGCGACGCGGCCATCGCAAGCTTCTCCTGCATAAGAAGGAGATGGCGCGGCTGCTCGAGGCTATTCAGCGTCAGGGCATGACGCTCGTACCCTTGCGGCTCTATTTCAACGCGCGGGGCATCGCCAAGCTCTTGCTGGGCCTCGGGCGCGGCAAGAAGGTCCACGACAAGCGCGAGACCGAGAAGAAGCGAGACTGGAACCGGCAGAAGAGCCGGCTGATGCGCGAGAAGGGCTAAACGCCGGAGGTTAGGTCGTGGAGGAACGAGGACCAATGCAACTGACGCCGGGCCTGCCGCTTCCTGCCGTGACGCTGCCGGCGACGGATGGATCCCACATTACCCTCGCGACGCTACCCGGACGCAACATCGTCGCCGTCTATCCCTGGACCGGCTGCCCCGGCGTCCCAAATCCGCCGGGCTGGGACGATATCCCCGGAGCCCACGGGTCGACGCCGGAGCTGGAAGGCTTCCGGGAGGTGTTCGACCTCGTCTCTCATGCCGGCGCGCGCCTCTTCGCGGTCAGCGGACAGACGACGGCGTTCCAGCGCGAAATGGCGCTGCGGCTCGAACTGCCGTTTCCGATTCTGAGCGATGCGGAGGGGGCGTTACGGCGCGCGCTGCACTTACCCACTTTCGAAGCCGGCCCGGAGAGCTATCTGAAACGACTCACCTTCGTGGTCCGGGACGGGCAGATCGAGCACGTCTTCTTCCCGGTCGAGGATCCGGAAGCGCACGCGGCCGAAGTGGTCGATTGGCTGAAAGATCAGGCTTGAGGGAAGAGACTTCGTGACGCGTCGGGAGTTTCTGAGAACTCAGTCTCCCAGGGCGTCGTCCTCGGCGTCCTCGACCGAGTAGCCCAAGGCGCTGAGACCCTCTTCGAGATAGTCCGAGAGCAGCGGCATGCCCAAGAGGTACTCGGCGGTGCGCTTGTTGTGCTCGGAGCGGGCGGTCTCGATCGCGTCCTCGAGTTCGTCTGCCGCGAACGAGCCGCGGCCGATCCAGGCCAACGCGACCAGGCTGACTTGCTCGTCGATATTCAGCTCCCGAATGAAGCCCCGCAATTCGACGACGGTGGAATCGTCCTTGAAATCTTCGAGGATGGATTCGGCGTCGCGGTCGGTCGTGTCGCCGTCGTCCCAGGCACCGACTTTCGCGTCGTATTCGCGCGCCTTCACGATGACGAATCCGACCTTCGTCGGTGATATTTCCAAGCCTGCCATTGGATCTGCGCCGAAGAACGGCTCCCTGTCTTTGGACGTCGCGCCTACACCGAAACCATGCCTGAGTTAGCCCATCCCAGCAACTCAGTCACGCACACTCGCCGCCGCATCCGCGACAACACGTTCGAACATCTCCGGAGTCAGCCGGCCCGTATTGGTGTTAAGGCGGGAGCAGTGGAACGTGTCGAACAGAAGCAGGCCGCCGGGCAGCTTGTGCCGGGCCCCGTGGGCGAACGGATAATCCCGTTTTTTGACCGCGTAGCTCGACAAGATGCTGTCATGGGCCACCCGGCCGATGGCCAACAGCGCGCGCAAGTTCGGCAGCGCCGCCTTGCGCCCATCGAGAAACTGGCGGCAGCACTTGATCTCGCCGCCGGTCGGCTTGTTTTGCGGTGGTACGCAGCGCACGGCGTTGGTGATCATGCAGTCGACGAGGCTGAGCGCTTCCGGTCTCAGGACGTCGTGCTCGCCCTGGGCGAGGCCCGTTTTCAGGAGCGTGGGATAGAGAAGGTCGCCGGCAAAGTCGCCCCAGAAGGGCCGGCCCGTGCGGTTCGCGCCTCTCAAGCCCGGCGCAAGCCCCACGATCAGCAACCGGGCCGTCTCCGGGCCGAAGGACGGGACCGCGCCGTTGTACCAATCGGGATGGGCCACGGCGTTATCGTGGCGGAAGGCGACCAGGCGCTCGCACAAGACACAATCCGTCTTTGGCTCGGCAATAATGTTGGTGGCCACCATGCTGGACGAAGCACCTTGAAGACACAGGAGACCCCATGGGTAGCCTTCAGGCCGCGAGAGAGCAACGTGTGAGGGAGCAGGGCGAAGCCCGGCAGTAGAAGTCAGGGCAAGGTGCGTGCACCCGGCTCAGGTCTCGACGAGATCGGACGGGTCGTAGGCTTCCGTGGATTCCGACTCGTTGTCCGGCCGGCGCCGCTGCGAGCGATCGTTTGATGTGCGGCCAATGTCGTGCTGCAGGTCGACAAGGTCGATGAATTGATCCGCCTGACGGCGCAACTCATCCGCGACCATGGGTGGATTGGTCGAGAGCGACGAGATCACACTGACGCGCTTGCCCTTGTGCTGAAGCGATTCGACGAGCGAGCGAAAGTCGCCGTCGCCCGAGAAGATCACCAGGTGGTCCAGATGCTCGGCGAGCTCCATGGCATCGACGGCAAGCTCGATGTCCATATTGCCTTTGACCTTGCGCCGCCCCGTGGCGTCGACGAACTCCTTGGTCGGTTTCGTGACCATGGTGTAGCCGTTGTAGTCGAGCCAATCGATCAGCGGACGTATCGAGGAATACTCCTGATCTTCGGCCAGGGCCGTGTAGTACAGCGCGCGCACAAGCTGTCCTTTGGAGCGGAACAGCGCCAGCAGCCGCTTGTAATCGATATCGAACGAAAGGGTCTTTGAAGCGGCGTACAGATTCGCGCCGTCGATAAACAAAGCAATCCGTTCCGTTGGATAGAAGTGCATCACCGGTCCTAACGATCAAATTTCGTGTTGGTGCGGGAAAACAAACGCGTACAACGAGTTACTTTCGGTTAGGCGCAGGGGCTCCGCAATTGGTCGCAATGTCTCAGATACTGGTAGGAATGGGGGCAAACTATCCCGGCCCGTGGGGTCCGCCGTCCGAGACGATCAATCGGGCGCTGCGCGCACTCGACGAGAAGGGGGTTTCGCTCCTGAAGGTCTCGAACTTCTACGAGACGGCGGCCGTGGGCCGCGCGGGCCAGCCGCCCTATGTGAACGCGGTCGCGCTGATCGAGACGGCGATGCCCCCGGAGGCCTTGCTCCGCCGCCTGAAGCAGATCGAGCGCGCCGCCGGCCGCAGAGGCGGAAGCCCTTGGGGTCCTCGGAGCCTCGATCTGGATATTCTGGACTTCAAGGGTCGCGTCCGGAACTGGCAGGGGGCCGCGCCGCGATTCGCCCGGGCGGGGCCGCGCCCCTTGGTTTTGCCCCATCCTTGGATTGAAAAGAGGCCGTTCGTCCTGCGGCCGCTCCTGGATGTGGCGCCGAATTGGCGCCATCCGGTGACTAAGAAGTCGGCTCAGGAACTGTGGCGCCGTGTCGCGCAAGGCTGGGAAGGGCAGGTTCTGAGGACCTTGGCTCCCGAGACACGACTTGCCACGGGCGCCTGATTTGCATACATAAGGTCTAAATTCCGCCCATTCTAAAAGGACTTTCAGATGGCTCGCGTCACCGTCGAGGACTGCGTCGACAAGATTGAAAACCGTTTCGAGCTCGTACTTCTGGCCAGCCACCGCGCCCGGACGATCTCGGCCGGTGCTCAGCTGACCGTGCCGCGCGACAACGACAAGAACCCTGTCGTTGCCCTGCGTGAGATCGCCGAGAAGAAGTTCACCCCGGACGACCTCAAGGAAGATTTTATCCACTCCATGCAGAAATACGTGGAAGTGGACGAGCCCGAGGCCGAAGCCGTTCCCGCTCTCACGCAGGACGCGCGGATGCCGGTTCTCGGTCAGGACGATCAGTCCACCGACACGCAGATCGACCGGATGACCGAAGAGGAGCTTCTGCGCCGCATGGCGACCCAGGCGCTCGGATGGTTCCAATGCGGGCCCGCGCGCGCGCTAACGGACGGACAAGAGACCGGCGAGAACGCGAACCGCAACCCTCGCCGGCCTTTCACTTCACACGCGACATTAGATTTACGGCAACCCTGGTTCTCCTAGGGCCTTGTGCTGCCATGGTCTGGCGCGCCATTCTGGCGGGCTGAGATGACCCGCCAATACGAACTCGTCGAACGCATCCTGAGCTATCAGCCCTCGGCCAACGAGGCCTTGCTGAATCGCGCCTATGTCTATGCGATGAAGGCGCATGGCAATCAGAAGCGCGCGTCGGGAGCCCCGTATTTCTCGCACCCGCTCGAAGTGGCGGCGATTTTGGCCGACATGCGCCTGGACGATGCGACCATCGCCACGGCGCTGCTCCATGACACGATCGAGGATACCGAGGCGACGCGCAGCGAGATCGATGCGCTGTTCGGTGCGGAAATCGGCACGCTCGTCGACGGGCTAACCAAGATCAAGAAGCTCGACCTCGTCACCAAAAAGGCCGAGCAGGCGGAGAACTTCCGCAAACTTCTCCTCGCCATCTCCAGCGACATCCGGGTCCTCCTCGTTAAGCTCGCCGACCGTCTGCACAACATGCGGACGCTTGAGCACATGAAGCCGGCCAAGCGCCGGACCATCGCCGAAGAGACGATGGATATTTACGCGCCGCTTGCGGGCCGCATGGGCATGCAATGGCTGCGCGAAGAGCTCGAGGATCTGTCGTTCCGTTGGCTCAACCCCGAGGCCTACGCCACCGTGTCGGAGCGGCTGCGGGTCTTGCGCCAGGACAATCAGGGGCTCATCGACGAAATTCACGGCGCGTTGACGTCGAAGCTCAAGGCCGCGCGGGTGAAGGCCATCGTCGCCGGGCGGGAGAAGAAGCCCTACGCCATCTGGAGCAAGATGGAGCGGAAGCAGATCTCCCTTGAACAACTGTCGGATATCTATGCGTTTCGCATCGTCGTTCCGAAGATGCCGGACTGCTACCGGGCGCTCGCCGTGGTTCATACGAGCTGGCATACCGTGCCGGGACGCTTCAAGGATTACATCTCCAATCCCAAGCAGAACGACTATCAGTCCATCCACACGACGATCGTCGGCCCCAAGCATCAGCGTGTGGAGTTGCAGATCCGCACCGAGGAGATGCACTCGATCGCCGAGTATGGCGTCGCCGCCCACGCGCTCTACAAAGAGGGGGGCAGCGGCAAGCGGGTTCCGGCACAAGACTCAAGCGCATACAGATGGTTGACCCATCTGGTTGGGATTTTGCTCGAAGGCGACAATCCGGAAGAGTTCCTGGAGCACACGAAACTCGAGCTCTTCCACGACCAGGTCTTCTGCTTCACGCCCAAGGGGCGGCTGATCGCACTGCCGCGCGGCGCCAATTGCATCGATTTCGCCTACGCGGTCCACACGCAGGTGGGTAACACCGCCGTGGGCGCAAAGATCAACGGACGTCCCATGCCCCTCGCCACGACGCTGCGGAATGGCGACGAGGTCGAAATCGTCTGCTCGGACGCCCAGTCGCCGCCCGTGGCCTGGGAGCGCTTGGCGGTCACCGGCAAGGCGCGCTCGGCCATCCGGCGGGCGTCGCGCGATGCCGTGCGGCTCCAATACGACAAGCTCGGCCGGGAGATCCTCGATCGCGCCTTCCGCCGCCACGGTCAGTCATTCAGCGAGGATGCCATCGCCAAGGCGCTGCCGCGCTTGTCACAAAAGACGGCCGAAGATGTCGTGACCGCCGTGGGCCGTGGCGAGCTGACGTCGACCGATGTGTTTCGCGCGGCTTTTCCGGAGGAAATCGCCGGCCCCATGCCCAAGCGCCGCCGGCAGGTGAAACGCAGCGACGAAGGCTGGTTCGGCCTCGGCAAGGTCATGGGACTGAAATTCCGCTGGCCTGGCTCGGGGAGCAAGGGCCGCGTCGAAGGTCCTGCGGGCCCGGAAGGCATCCCCATTCGCGGTCTGAAGAGCGGACTTCCGGTGCATTTCGCCGAAGGCGGCGCCATACCGGGCGACCGGATCGTCGGGATTCTCTCGCCGGGACACGGGATCACGATTTATCCGATCCACGCGGCCGCGCTGAAGGCGTTCGACGACGAGCCGGAACGGTGGATCGACGTCACCTGGGACATCGACGAGGACAATCCGCAGCGTTTTCCGGCGAAGATTGCGGTGACGGCCATGAACGAGCCAGGCAGTCTCGCCCAGATTGCGACGGTGATCGGCGAGGTCGACGGCAACATCCAGAATATCAAGATGACCAACCAGGTTGCCGACTACACGGAGATGCTGATCGACCTGGACGTGTGGGACCTGCAGCATCTCAACGAGATTTTGACCGGTTTGCGCGCGCGCGACGTTGTCAGCAGCGCCACCCGGTCCGAAGACTAACGGCCTGCAAGATACTGGCACAAAGCGAAAAATAACCCCAAATATGTTAGGGCACGCGCCCGTAAGCGCGAATGCGGGAATTCGCCTGCAACGAGGTAGAGATGCTGTTCAAGCGCCGCGAGGCGGAAAGTTGGCTGAACCGGGTACGGGTGTCGCTGTGGCCGCGCCGCAGTTGGGGCCGCTCAACGCGCTACGTGGTGCACCGGGTGCGCCGCTTGAGCGCGACGCGCACGGCCGTCGCCTTGGGCTTCGCCGCGGGCGTCTTTATCTCGGCCACGCCGTTTATCGGTTTTCACATGATCCTGTCGGCCACGCTCGCGTGGATCGTCGGCGGCAGTATCGTCGCCGCGCTTCTCGGCACCTTCATCGGCAATCCGCTGACCTATCCGCTGTTCTGGGTCAGCAGCTACGAAGTGGGCTCGCTCATGTTGGGTCGGGGCGAGAACAAGGTCGAACTCGATCTTTCCGCCGGCATCTTTCAGACCGAGCAGATCTGGACGCTTCTGAAACCGATGACCCTCGGCTCGATTCCCATCGGCATTGTGCTTGGCCTCCTAAGCTATGCCTTGGTGAGGCCGGCCGTGAACGCCTACCAGCATCGGCGCCGCGATCTTCGCTCCGCAAACGAAGTCGTGTGAACGCGCCGGAAGGAGAGGTGAGGTGCAGAAGGTGACACGCGTCCCGAAGATCCGGCTGGGGATCAATATCGACCATGTGGCGACGTTGCGAAACGCGCGCGGCGGCACGCTGCCGGACCCAATTCGGGCGGCGCAACTTGCCGCGGATGCGGGTGCCGACAACATCACCGCTCATCTGCGTGAAGACCGCCGGCACATCCGCGACGACGATATTGCCCGGTTGCTCGCCGAGGTCGACTGCCCGCTCAACATGGAGATGGCCGCGACCGACGAGATGACCGGCATCGCGCTCGAGGCGAAACCGCCCTGGACCTGTCTGGTGCCCGAGCGGCGCGAGGAGCGGACGACCGAAGGCGGTCTCGACGTGGTCGCGCAGCACAATGCGCTGGCGCCCGTTGTTGCGGCGTTGGCAGAGGCGGGCATCGAGGTATCGCTCTTCATCGGGGCGGAGCGCCCCCAGATCGAGGCGGCCGCGCGGCTGGCCGTGCCCGCGATCGAGATCCACACCGGAGGCTGGTGTGACGCGATTGCCGACGGCCGCGAGGACGATGCCGAGAAGGAATGGCAGGCCATTGTCGACGGGGCCGCATACGCACATGGCCTGGGCCTCGAAGTTCATGCCGGCCACGGGCTCAACTATGCGACCGCCGAGAAGATCTCGACGATTCCCGAAATCGTCGAGCTCAATATCGGCCACTTCCTGGTCGGCGAATCGGTCTTTGTCGGCCTCGGCGAATCCGTCCGGCGGATACGCGCGGCGATGGACCGGGGACGGGAAGCGCTGCGTCTCGGTGAGGGGGGCCGCATTGCATCATGATCATCGGCCTGGGCAACGACATCATCGATATCAGGCGCATCGAGAAGACCATCGAGCGCTACGGCGAACGTTTTCTCACGCGCGTCTTCACCGAGACCGAACGGGTGAAATCCGACCGGCGCAAGCTTAGAGCCGCCTCCTATGCCAAGCGCTTCGCGGCCAAGGAGGCCTGCGCCAAGGCGCTCGGGACCGGCTTCAGCCGCGGCGTCTTCTGGCATGACCTTGGCGTGGTCAATTTGCCGTCGGGGCGTCCCACCATGGCGCTCACGGGCGGTGCCGCGCGCATCCTGGACGAACTGCTCCCGGACGGCCACGAAGCCCAGATCGATCTGACCATCACCGACGACTTCCCCACGGCCCAGGCGATTGTGATCATCTCCGCAATCCGCCGGTCGCCATAAAATTGCGCCAGTATCCGCGTCCTTGGTTTGCTCAGGACCTGGGGAGGGGCTATAGGGGCTCCAACAACACTTGCTGAGAGGGTCGGCCTGCTGCGCGGGCCTTGTACCCTGAGGAGAGCGCCGTATGAGCGTGGACGCGGAAAAGACGGCATCGAAGGGCGGTAACTGGGAGACGGTTCGCGTCGTCATTCACGCACTGATCCTGGCGCTGATCGTGCGCGTGTTCCTGTTTCAGCCGTTCAATATCCCGTCGGGTTCGATGATTCCGACCCTGCTCATCGGCGATTACCTGTTCGTCTCGAAATACAGCTACGGCTACAGCCGCTATTCCTTTCCGTTCGGTCTGAACCTGTTCTCGGGACGCGTCTGGGCGGCGGAGCCCAAGCGCGGCGATGTGGTGGTATTCAAGCTGCCCCGCGACAACGAGACCGACTACATCAAGCGTGTCATCGGCTTGCCCGGCGACGAGATCCAGATGATCCACGGCGTGCTCAACATCAACGGCAAGGCCGTGGACAAGGTGAAGGTCGACGATTTCGTCACGGAAGCCGTGGGCGGGCGCGACCGTCATTTCACCCGCTACATGGAAACCCTCCCCAATGGGGTCACCTATCCGGTGCTGGACCTCGTCAATGAGGGCGCCGGCGACAACACCGACGTCTACAAGGTGCCCGAAGGGCATTTCTTCATGATGGGCGACAATCGCGACAACTCCACGGACAGCCGCTTCTTGTCCGAGGTCGGTTTCGTGCCCTTCGAGAACCTCGTCGGCAAAGCGCAGGTCATCTTCTTCTCCATCGATGAGGACTCCAGCTTCTGGCAGGTCTGGCGGTGGCCGACAGATGTCCGGTGGGACCGCATCTTCAAGACGGTGAACTAGGCTCGTGGCCAAGCGGCGCATCTCGGATGTCGGTGTCCTAGCCGAGCGCATCGGACACAGTTTCAACAAGCCCGCGCTGCTGACCTTGGCGCTGACTCATGCAAGTGCGCGCCCCGGCTCCAAGCCCAACGAAGACAACGAGCGTCTCGAGTTTCTCGGCGACCGCGTGCTGGGCCTGTCGATCGCGCAGTTGCTGTCGGAACGCTATCCGGAAGCCAGCGAAGGCGAATTGGCGCGATGGTTCAACCATCTCGTCCGGACGGAGACCTGCGCCGAAGCAGGCCAAAGCTGGCAGTTGGGCGATTTCATCTTGATGAGCGGCGGCGAAGCGGGTTCCGGCGGACGGCGCAAGAAGACGATCCTCGCCAATGCGTGCGAGGCGGTTCTGGGTGCGGTGTTCTCCGACGCGGGCTATGACGCGGCGCGCGAGCTTGTCTGGCGCACCTGGGCGCCGTATCTCGCCGAACTGAAGGAGGCCGCGCCGGACGCAAAGTCGGTCCTGCAGGAATGGGCGCAAGGGCGTCAGCTGCCGCTTCCGAACTATATCGAGGTCTCGCGCGAAGGCCCCGACCATGCGCCGCTCTTCACGGCGGAGGTCCACGTGGAGGGGGTGGCGCCCGAACGCGGCGAAGGCTTGAACAAGCGCGCGGCGGAGCAAGCCGCGGCGCTGGCGATGCTCCTGCGGGAAGGTGTCTGGCAGGCTTCCGCCAATGACTGACACCACAGACACCCCAACGCGCTGCGGCTTCGTCGCCCTGATCGGCGCGCCCAATAGCGGCAAGTCCACACTGACCAACGCGCTTGTCGGCGCGAAGGTGTCGATCGTCACCCACAAGGCGCAGACGACGCGCGGCCCCGTACGCGGCATCGTGCTCGCAGGCGATGCGCAAGTCATTCTGGTGGATACGCCCGGTATCTTTCAGCCCAAGCGCCGGCTCGATCGCGCTATGGCGCAAGCGGCCTGGGAACGGGCAGGGGATGCGGACATCGTTGCCCTCGTGGTGGATGCGGCGCGCGGACTGGACGAGAAGCTGGAACCCATTGTCGAGCAGCTCCCTGAGCTGAACCGTCCCGTGATCGCGGTGCTCAACAAGATCGATCTCGTGAAGAAGCCGGACCTCTTGAAGCTGACATCCGAGCTTCTGGGTCTCAAGGCGTTTGCGGAGATCTTCATGGTGTCGGCGCTGACGGGCGATGGCGTCGACGACCTTCGGGCCTACCTGGCGGGCGCCGTTCCCGAAGGACCGTGGCTGTTCCCGGAAGACCAGCTTTCCGATGCCTCGCTCCGGCAGACCGCCGCCGAGATTACGCGCGAGAAGCTGTTCCTGCGCCTCCACGAAGAACTGCCTTATGCGCTGACGGTCGAAACGACGGACTGGAAGGTGCTCAAGGATGAGAGCGTGCGCATCGAGCAGACCATCTTCGTCGAGCGCGAAAGCCAGCGCCGCATCGTACTCGGCGCCAAGGGACAGATGATCAAGGAAATCGGCCAGGCCTCGCGCGAGGACATTGCCGAGATCGCCGGCGTGCCCGTGCATCTGTTCCTGTTCGTGAAGGTACGCGAGCGCTGGGGCGAAGATCCCGAGCGCTTCCGCGAGATGGGTCTCGACTATCCCAAGAAATAGTCCGCCTGGCGCCGTCACGCCGGACTAGGCAAAGCCGCGAAAGTTAGGCCAAGCTGCCGCTATGGACTGGAGCGACGAAGGCATCTTCCTGAGCGGCAAGCCACTTGGCGAGGCCAACCTCATCGCCGAGGTGTTGACGCTCGAGCATGGCCGCCATCTCGGCCTGGTGCGCGGAGGGCGCTCCCGCCGCATTCGCCCGACGCTCCAACCCGGCAACCTCGTCCGCGTCACTTGGCGCGCGCGTCTTGCCGAGCATCTCGGCGGTTATAATGTCGAACTGATGGAGGCCCACGGGGCACGCGCGCTCGACGACCCGCGCGCGCTTGCGGCGATCGGCATGCTCGGTGAGTTCGTGAAGCTCCTGCCCGAACGGGACCCGCACCCGGAGCTCTACGCCACGACGCTGCATGTGCTGCGGTCCTTCGCCGAGCCCGATATCTGGCCGGCGCTGCTCGTGTACTGGGAGATGCAGCTGCTCCAGGAGATCGGTTTCGGTCTCGACCTCACGTCCTGTGCCGCGACGGGGAGCACGGAGGAGCTTATCTACGTGTCGCCGAAATCGGGGCGGGCGGTCAGCCGCGAGGCCGGCACTCCCTACGCGGACAAGATGCTGCCGCTGCCGCAATTTCTGATCGACAGTTCCGCCTCGCTCGCCCCCACCGACGTCGTCGCGGGCTTCGGGCTCACCGGCTTCTTTCTGGAGAGGGACGCGCTCGCGCCGCACGGCCTCAAATTCCCCGATGCGCGCAACCGCCTGCTCGATCTCCTACGGCGGGAGCCTCACGCCGCTTGAGGCGACTCCCACTGCTATTGAGGGACAGATGACGCTGTTTCCTGAAGGTCCAAGAGCACGCAGAGAATACAAGGTGCGTGGTGAACGTCCCTTTGACTTCTACAACTCGTGCGGCCGTGCAGGTTACGACGAGTTTCGGGCATTGGTGAACGCGTGGCTCTCCGCGTTGCCTGCGCCAGATCAGCAGGAACTCATCGCGAGGATGCGGCGTGGAAGCGACCGAGAGTTCGACAGTGGAATTGTGGAGCTTGTTGTCCACACATTACTCGTGCGGTTGGGATTTGAGGTCGAGGTCCATCCGCAACTCTCCCATACGAGCCGCCGACCCGATTTCCTTGCAAAACTAGCCGACACCGATCAGCACATTTTCGTTGAAGTAACAACGATGAACCCGCCCGAAAGGACAACTGCGGAAAGAAACAGGGAGGACATGCTGTTCGAAACAATAAACCGGGCAAGACTCCCTGCTGGCTGCTACCTGGGATACGAACTCATCGAAGGATCTCCCCGAAGTCCGGCATTGCGCAGAGTCGCTTCCACTGTGGAGCAGTGGGCACAAAGGAACAACCAACTTGCAAGAAAAGCCATCGTCTCCGAAGTCTTCGACTTCGATGGTTGGACTGTAGAACTCCAGTTGATTGCTGGAGAAAGCAAAAAGGTGGCTTCTAGAGCGATCGGATTGATGGGTACTGAAGCCAGGTGGATCGCTCCACACCTGGACCTTCGCTCCGCTCTTGAACGTAAGGCGCGCCGGTACGGTGAATTGAATGCGCCATATCTCATCGTTGCAGCCGAAGCCAGGGAGGACATGTGGAACACAGGAAGTTCCTCGGAGACGATGCTTGACGCGTTGCTCGGAGATAGGGTCTTTCGCGTGGTCAAGGGACGTAGACCGACGCCTGGACGTGCAAGGAATGGGTTCTGGTTCGCCCGGGGTGCACCATGCAATCAAAACGTCAGCGGGGTGCTCACAATTCCGACGAGCCAACTATGGGCTTTGCGCAGCACTCATCATCAAGCGCTTTTGGCGATCAACCCATGGGCACAACATCTACTGCCAGATGAGTTTCGCAGGTTGCGCAACATCGGAAGAACCGACGATGGCTGGAGTGTGCAGGAAAACAATCTGTTGGCCGACCTGCTTGACGTGCCCGAGCCGTGGCCTCCCGAAGAGCAATAATTGCCGGGAGCCTCACGCCGCTTGAGGCGACTCACGCGATGGGTTAGCCAAACGATATGGGAAAACGCGCGACGCCCCCCGAGCAGGGGCCTATTGAGCCGATCAATCTGAAAGAGGCGCTGGAAGAGCGCTATCTCGCCTACGCGCTGTCCACGATTACCCACCGGGCGCTCCCGGACGTGCGCGACGGGCTGAAGCCGGTCCACCGGCGGCTGCTCTACGCCATGCAGCAATTGCGCCTGCAGCCGCAGGGCGAGTTCCGCAAATGCGCGAAGATCGTCGGCGACACGATGGGCAACTTCCATCCCCACGGCAATCAGGCGATCTACGACGCGCTGGCGCGGCTGGCGCAGGATTTCGCCGTGCGTTATCCGCTGATCGACGGGCAGGGGAACTTCGGCAATATAGACGGGGATAACCCCGCCGCCGACCGCTACACCGAAGCGCGGCTGACGGACATTGCCGCCCGGCTTCTGGAAGGCATCGACGAGGACACGGTCGACTTCCGCCCGAACTACGACGGGCGCGAAATGGAGCCATCCGTGCTGCCGGCGAACTTCCCGAACCTGCTCGCCAACGGTGCGTCCGGCATCGCCGTCGGCATGGCGACGAATATCCCGCCCCACAATGTGGGCGAGCTGTGCGACGCCGCGCTCCATCTCATCAAGTTCCCGAATGCCACGGCCGACAAGCTTGTCTCGTTTGTGCCGGGGCCGGATTTGCCCACGGGCGGCATCATTGTCGAGCCGCGCGAGCAGATCCTCGAAGCGTACAAGACGGGGCGGGGATCTTTCCGCTTGCGCGCACGCTGGGAGAAGGAAGACGCGGGCCGCGGCACCTACCAGGTCGTCGTCACAGAGATTCCCTACCAGGTTCCGAAGGCCCGGCTCGTGGCGCGCATTGCCGAACTGCTTCAGGCCAAGAAGTTGCCGCTTCTGGCCGATGTACGCGACGAGTCGGCCGAGGACGTGCGGCTGGTGCTGGAGCCGAAGAGCCGCAGCGTCGATCCCTCACTTCTGATGGAGTCGCTGTTCAAGCTGACCGAGCTCGAGACCCGCGTCTCGCTCAACATGAACGTGCTGAGCGAGGGCAAGATCCCGAACGTGCTCGGTCTGCGCCAGGTTCTGCTGGAATGGCTCGATCACCGGCAGGAAGTATTGGTCCGGCGCTCCAACTTCCGGCTGTCGAAGATCGACCACCGGCTGGAGGTGCTTGAAGGCTACCTGATCGTCTATCTGAACCTCGATCGGGTCATCCAGATCGTGCGCGAAGAGGACGAGCCAAAACCCGTCCTGATGAAGGAGTTCAAGCTCACCGACGTTCAGGCCGAGGCCATCCTCAATATGCGGCTCCGCGCCTTGCGGAGACTGGAGGAGATGGAGATCCGGCGCGAACACGACGATCTCACCAAGGAGCGGAAAGAGCTGAAGGCGCTCCTCAAATCCGAAGACCAGCAGTGGAAGCGGATCGGCGACGAGATCAAGGAGATCAAAGACGCCTTCGGGCCGAAGACCGGGCTCGGACGCCGTCGCACCACCTTCGACGAAGCGCCCGAAGACGTCGCCGACGTTCTTGCCGAAGCGATGATCGAGAAGGAGCCTGTCACCGTCGTCTTGTCGGATAAAGGATGGATACGGACGATTAAGGGGCACAATACCGACACCTCGAAACTGTCGTTCAAGGATGGCGACAGGTTGCGGCAGCTCCTGCACGCCCAGACGACGGACACGCTGTTGCTGTTCGCCACAAACGGCCGCTTCTATTCGCTCAGCGCCGACAAGCTGCCGGGCGGGCGCGGACACGGCGAGCCCTTCCGGCTGATGATCGACATCGAGGACGCAGGCGACTGCGTCGAGCTGATCGTGCACGAGGCGGGCCGGAAGCTGATGGTCGCCTCCACGGCCGGATACGGTTTCGTGGTTGCCGAGGACGATGTGATCGCCATGACCCGCAAGGGCAAGCAGGTGCTGAATGTGAAGGGGGACGACGAGGCCGCCGTCTTGGCGCCGGTCTCGGGCGACAGCGTTGCCGTCATCGGTGACAACAGAAAGCTGCTGCTGTTTCCCCTTTCGGAACTGCCTGAGATGCCGCGGGGCAAGGGCGTGCGATTGCAGCGCTATCGCGACGGCGGGCTGGCGGACGCCAAGACCTTCTCGAAGAAGGAAGGGCTCGTCTATATCGACGCGGCGGGCCGGAGCTTCACCCTGTCGTCGGCGGATTTGCGCGATTGGTGGGGTGCTCGCGCCGCAGCGGGCCGGCTGCCGCCGCGCGGTTTCCCCAAGTCGGGCAAGTTCGGCGAAAAGTTCTAGCGCTTTAGGGCGTCCGTGGCCGAGCCCCGCACCCATCCCCTGGACGTCAGCCGTTCCTGAGGCTGGAAGCGCTCCTTGTAGCGCATCTTCCGGGATCCCTCGATCCAGTAACCGAGATAGACATACGGGTAGCCGACCGTGCGGGCGTACTCCACATGCTCGAGGATCATGTACGTGCCGAGGCTGCGCTGGGCGAAAGCCGGATCGAAGAAGCTGTAGACCATCGAGATCCCGTCGCTCAGCCGGTCGCAGAGCGCGGCCGCGATCAGCGGGGCTTCGCCGGTGATCGGGTCCGGCTTCTGCCGGTACTCGGTGATGAAGGTCTCCACCACGCTGTCCTCGACCATGAGCGAGAAGTCGAGGACGCTCATTTCGGCCATGCCGCCGTCCCCGTGCCGTGCCTCGATATAGTCGCGGAAGAGGGCGTATTGCTCTGAGCTGGGCGTCGCAGCCTGGCGCGTCACAACGAGATCGGCGTTGGCGCGCGCGATCCGCTTGAGCGACCGCTTCGGCTCGAATTCGTTCACCAGCAGGCGCACGGGAACGCAGGCCGAGCAGGAGTCGCAATAGGGCATGTAGGCGATGTTCTGGCTGCGCCGGAAACCGCCCTTGAGCAGATTGTCGATGAGAAAGCCGGGCTTGTCGCGCGTCAGGTGCGTGAAGAGTTTCCGCTCCATCCGGCCCGCCAGGTACGGGCAGGGCTGGGGGGCGGTGATGTAGAACTCCGGAAAATTGTTCTTGTGTTCTGTCACGGGTACCAGACCGGAAGCGAATCCACGTCAATCCTCCGACAGCTTATGCGAGGATCGGCGGCGGGCGCAATCGGCGCCGCGCCCGCTCCGCACAGGGTTTGGATAACCCGCGGAGGGTCTCAGACGACCCCGGCCGGTTGATCACCACGACCCCGGCCAGGATGTCGTGCAGGCAGCGCTTCCAGGAATCGAAGAAGCACCACAGCAGGATCGGGAAGAACAGCGTCAGCGAGAACCAGAACAGGAGCGCGTGGAACGCGGCGATCAGCGGTGTCACCTTGCCGCCATACCACATGGGCACCGCGAGCCCCATCATGCGCTGACCCGGCGTGGACGACTTCGGGCCGCCGATCGTGAAGGCGTTGTAGGCAAGGCCCACGAACGGAAAGATGAGCCCGAACAGGAGCCAGCCCAGCCCTAATGTCAGAACGCCGAGCACGGCCACGACCACGAATGCGATAACCGTGAGGATGGCGATCATGACGGCGTCGATGAGGAACGCGACACAACGCTTACGGATGACGGCGCTGAAGAGCTGCGGTTCCGTCACCGGGTTGTAGACATTCATTTGCGCGGGGAAGGTCGCGGTGCTGGGTGTCATAGGGTCCGGCATTGGGTCTCCAAATTGATGCATAGCTAGTGCTCATATGGGAATTGCGCCCCATTTCCGCAACGTAAGCCCCTGTCCGCGGGGGCCTCGGTTGCCGTCCGTCAGGTGACGTCCTAGGCTCCACGCAACACAGATTCGTCTCTGATGCCCGAAGATTGGAGGGAGGCACGCATGCGGAGAACGGTTTTTGCAGTCGCGGTTGCGGGTCTTCTCGCAAGCGCCGGTCAAGGCCTGGCATGCGAAGGCGGCGACGTCATTTTCGAAGACACGTTCCAGGATAACGGAGGCGGCTGGTCGCAGAAGAAGACGGTCGCGATCGGTGACGGCGCGCTGACATTCACGCTGCCGGCCGACGACATGCAGTCCAATCTCAACGTCATGTTTTCCGTCGAGGACGCCGATGTCTGCGTCGAAGCCGTTTGGCCGCACGGCGTCGGAAACGGCGAGAACAACGGCCGCATCCTCGGGGCAGGGCTGTTGTTCTGGGGCGAGAACAACCGGACCTATTATCAGTTCGGCATTCTCAGCAATGGCCGCTATTGGATCGCGCGCAAGCAAGACGGCGCATGGGTCGGCACGATCGCGGCGAATATCGACAGTCCCGCTATCAAGACGGCGCCCGGCGCGGCCAACACCTTGCGCGTCGATGCCAAAGGCAGCCAGCTCGCCTTCTTCATCAACGGCACGAAGGTGCGCGAGCTCAGGGGCCAGGCCCCCAAGGGGAGTTGGCGCTTCGGCGTATCAGGCGACAATTTCGACAAGTCGAACGAAGCGACCGTGCTCTTCACGAACATGAAGGTCACGGACTAAGGACTCGTTCCGCCGTCAGTATTGGCTCTTCAGCAGCCGCGCGACCTCGGGCGCGAAGTAGCTGAACACGCCGTCTGCACCGGCCCGCTTGAACGCGAGCAGTGTCTCCAGCACAACCCGCTCCCGGTCCAGCCAGCCCCGCTCGGCCGCCGCGACGAGAGCGGCATATTCTCCGGAGGTCTGATAGGCGAAGGTCGGCAGGCCGAACGCTTCCTTCACGCGCCAAACGATATCGAGATAGGGCAGGCCGGGCTTGACCATGACCATGTCCGCGCCTTCCGACACATCGAACGCAACCTCGCGCAGCGCCTCGGCGCCATTGGCGGGATCCATCTGATAGGTCTTCTTGTCCCCGCGCAGTTGTGCGCCGGAACCGACCGCATCCCGGAATGGACCGTAGAACGCCGAGGCGTATTTCGCCGCATAGCTCATGATTTGCGTGTCGGCGAAACCGTTGGCCTCGAGGGCGGCGCGGATGGCGCCGACGCGACCGTCCATCATATCGGACGGTGCGAGCACATCGCAGCCGGCTTCGGCTTGAACCAGCGCTTGAGTGACGAGCGCCTCCACGGAGCGGTCGTTGTCGATCCGGCCTTCGTCGTCCAGAAGGCCGTCATGGCCGTGGCTCGTATAGGGATCGAGCGCGACGTCGCAAACGATGCCAATCTCCGGCACGGCCTGCTTGATGGCGCGCACCGCACGGCAAACCAGATTCCCCGGATTGAAAGCCTGGCTGCCCGCTTCGTCCCGCAAGGAGGGGTCCGTATTGGGGAACAGCGCGATCGCCGGCAGTCCGATCTCGGCGGCATCCTCGGCCGCCCGGACGGCCAGATCGATCGACAGACGGGCGACGCCCGGCATCGCATCGACTTCCTCCCGAGACCTGTCGCCGTCGATCACGAAGATCGGCCAGATCAGATCGTCGGCGGTCAGCTGCATTTCCCGGACGAGACGCCGGGACCAGTCCGCGCGCCGGTTGCGCCGCAGGCGGGACGCTGGATAGCCCGGACCCAATTCCTTGGGCGCATCCACCGTGCCGCGCTTTGCGCGTTCGGTACGGAGCGAAACCGTCTTGTCGTCAGGTCGTGGTGCCACGCGATACAAATCCCTCGATTGACGGGCTCGGCCCGAAGAGGCGTTGAAGGGGCGCGAGACTATCACCCAATAGCGGTGTCCCGCCAGGGCCCGCAGCGAACATGGTTTTCTCCGCTTTCGTGTCTAAGTCCAGCGCCTACTGGCAAATTCTCACATAGCGCCGCTTGCGCATATCGAGATGGAAGTGATCGCGGTGCGCGGCGTTCGCTTCGGGACCGAGAACCGTCCAGAAGACCTTGCACGCATCCCCATGGATCGTCCGTAAGAAGCTCTTCGCCTCATCGCGGCTGAGATTGCCTCCGGGACTGGCCCCTCGGGCTCCTCGTCTTCGAGATCGGGCAATTCAGCAGGCGCGGCGAACACCGGCTTGAAGAACGGGTGCGTCGCCATTTCCCCGAACTCGTCCGCCTCCTTGGTGAACTCCTTGTACTCGATATCCTCGTTCAGGACGCTGATGCCAGGCGTGCGGCTTCGCGGCGGCAAGGTGGAGTGATCGCGCAGCGGGTTCGGCCAAGGGGCTTGCGCCAGCTGCGGGCGGGTGGGCCGATAGCCGTAGGGCCAATTCCCGAGCACGGGGATCGTCTGACCCGACGCCATCACGAACGCCTTGATGTCCAGGGCGTTCGCCTTCGCATGTTCGCTGAGCTTGGTGTCGGGCCGCCCATACTGGTTCCGGCACATGTACGACGCCGCGTTCTTGATCTTCACGACGCTGCTTCCCAGCGCTTCGGCGGTCGGCTGTACGGAAGTCGCGAACCAATTGTGGAGCGTCGCGGCAACGGTGCAGTTGACGGTCGCCGGGGGCGACACGGCGATCTTCGGATGGTCGCCGATCGATTTCAGTTTGATTGGCGCCAACGACCCGCAAGCGCCTCTGCGGATCGGATCCAGATGCTCATACTCCAAGTCGAGCCCGTCCAGCAGCTTGACGCATTGATCGAGCGCCGCTGCGACCTTGGGATCCACCGCGGCGTCCGGATCCTCACCGGTGCGCACCGGATTGCGAGGAGGTTGCGGCGCCGGTTCGCCTGCAGTCTCCGACGCTGAAGCCTCTGCGGAGTCCTCGGGTGCTTCGGCAGTTTCCTCGGGGGCTTCAGCTGTTTCTTCTGCGCTTTCGACCTCCTCGGCATCTTCTGTCGGGGGCGCTTGCGTCGCCGCGGTGTCGGTTTCCGCCGGAGCAGCGGGAACCTCTGCTGGAGCGGTGGGAACGTCTGCTGCCTCGACCGGAGTCTCTTCGGGCGCGGCCTCGGCTTCAGCCGAAGGGACGGGGGGGGCCGGCTTCCGTAAGGGCAGACCCGGTTGCACCGGAGCGGACCGCTGTGGCGCGGCGCGGCGTTTGGGGCGGAGGTCCGGAACCGACAGGCCAAGGGTCTGGAAGGGGTTGAGGGGCCGTGCGATGACCGGCTCCGCGATCGCGACGGCAACGTATAGGCCCGCCAGGAGCGGCGCCCACAGGATCGTTCCCCGGCGACGCGCACGCCGCCACCCCCGGTCCCTCCGTCCCGTCATAGCGGTCCTCGTCCGAAGTTGCCGCATGCGGATGGCTTGTGGTTTGCGTCTTGGAATGCTAGCTGCGCCGGACGAGCCAACCCCGCATCTTTTGCAGTCATTCTTGAGGGCTTACGCGTTTGTCCGAACCGCTTGGGATCACTTTCGAGGAACACGACCGCGCCGGCGTCGTGACGCTCGACCGGCCCGCAAGGCTTAACGCGCTGACGCGCGAAATGTTCGAGGCCTTGAGCGCCAACTACCGGCGCTGGGAGCCCGCTGCGCAGATTTACGGCGTGGTGATGGAGTCGACCCACCCCAAAGTCTTCTGCAGCGGCGGCGATCTGAAAGTCCTGAACCAACTCAACCATGACGGTGCCGTAGACGAGATACGCGAATTCTACCGTTCTGCTTATACCCATGTCTGGGTCCTTGAGAAATTCATCCGGCCCAACGTCCCGCTGATCAACGGTCTCGCCTTTGGCGGCGGCATCGGAATTTCCCTGTTGGGGACACATTGCATCGCCGGCGAGGGCTACCGGTTCGCGATGCCGCAAGTCGGGATCGGATTTCTGCCCGACATCGGAGGAACCTACTTCCTCCCACGCCTCGACGGCTGGGTCGGTACGTATCTGGCTCTTACGGGAGCTGAGATCGGCCCTGCGGATGCACATCGTCTACGCCTCGTAACTCACTATATTCCATCGCCTTATTTCGATGTGATCAAGACCTCGCTGGCCGACAACCATCCCATCGACCGCCTTCTCGACGGGCTGCACCAAGATCCCGGCGAAGGCGAGCTCGTGCGGCTGACCCCCGCCCTCAATCGCATCTTCTCGGCCTCCACGGTTGAAGAAATCCTGGAGCGGCTCGATGCGGAGCCGGAAGGGCCCTATGAGACCTGGGCCAAGGAGACGGCCGCCACGCTGCGCCAGAAGTCGCCCACCTCGCTCAAGATCGCACTTCAGCAGATGCTGCGCGGCAAGGCGTTGAGCCTGGCGGAAGCCCTCCAGCTCGAGTTCCGTCTTGCATCCCACCTTGTCACGACGCCGGACTTCAAGGAGGGCATCGACGCTAAGATCGCCGGCAAAGGGCGAGCCCCCAAATGGACGCCGGAGACGGTGGCCGACGTTGACGACTCCCGCATTGCAAGCCTGTTCGAAACACCAGTGGATGGTGAACTCGAACTTAACGAGCCAAAGCAGATTTTCCAATAATTGTTGGAATCAAACGAGGTCGCGCAAACATCAACAAGAATTAAGCTTAGAATTTTATCGACTCTTAAGCGTTCCAATTAAGCGCATCTTAGTCGGGAGGCTTTTATACTCATCGCCAAGTTGGGGATAAACAACAACTAAATGGGGTTGGCGATGAATGTAGCTCTGAAAATTGGAGCCGATGAAAGTGCTGTTGAGGAAAATGACCTCAAGTCTTCTTACATTGGCTCGTTGAAATTGATCGAGCAACTGCACCGGTTGCTTTTGGATGTCATCAAGGATGAGTTCGAGCGTCTTGGCCGCACGGACGTCAATAGTATCCAGGCACTGCTACTTTACAATATCGGCGATGACGAAGTCACGGCCGGAGAATTGACGGGCCGCGGCTACTATCTCGGCTCGAATGTATCCTACAATCTCAAGAAGCTTGTTCAGGCCGGCTTCGTGAATCATCAGCGTTCGACCACTGATCGACGTTCGGTACGTGTGAGTCTGACTGAAAAAGGCCGTGAAGTATCCGACGTGGTCAACCGCTTGTTTGAGCGTCAACTCGGCTCGCTGGAGCAGGTCGGCGGCGTGGCACAAGACGATCTCGAGAGCCTGAACAAGTCGATGTTCCGCCTGCAGCGTTTTTGGTCCGACCAGATCCGCTATCAGCTCTAGAAAATTCGCCCTGGAAAAGAGTGTGGCTGGCCCGGGAGCCTGACGGCTCCCGGCGGGCCTGTTTGGCCTTGCCATATGCCTTCGCGGCGCAGCACTCAAATTCGCCTGATTTTTCCGTCATCTTACCCAAATGACACGTGGGCCGTGCTTCGGCGCGGCAGTGAGGGACAATCGAGTCCAAGGGGCTGCAGATAGATCCGGCGGACCGGAGCAGGGCTCACCTTGCGCTGGTTAATGGTTTGTAAGGTTTCAGCCGGATTCAATGGCGCCCGAAACGGGTAGAGCTACGGCAGCATTCAGCTATACTAAAGCGAATGGAGTTGCCGCAGCTGACGGGAGCGGCGCATGCCCAAATTGAATGTGGTTTTAAGTACGGGTCACGCCTGACGATCGGTGGACTCGCGGTGACGCTGCTGTGCGTCAGCGCGCAGCCTCTGAGCGCCGGTCCATTCAACATGTTCAAGTCCCGGGACACCCAGACCGAAGCGGCGACGCAAGGGAGCGCTGGCGGAAGCGGTGGTCTCTTCGGCGGCCTGTTCAATGGCGGCTCGCGCAACACGCAGCCGCAAGGGGAGGTGACGAGCTCCGAATTGCCGACGGGCGATCCGGAAGTCGCCATGATCCTCAATCCCGGCCTCGGCACGCCGACCCTCGCTAAAGGAAACATCGCAGCGACCAGGACGGCCATACAGCAGTACCAGGCGATTGTTGCCCAGGGCGGGTGGCCGATGGTTCAACCGGTCGCGATGAAACCCGGACGGCGCGGCACCAATATCCAGACGCTGCAGCGCCGGCTTCAGATCGGTGGCGACCTGATGACCACGTTCGAACCGGGCCGCTATGACAACGCGACCGTCGCGGCCGTGAAGCGCTTTCAATACCGCCACGGTCTACCGGCCACGGGCGTCGTGGACTCGAAGGCCACAGTTGCGGCGCTGAACGTTCCGGCGAGCACGCGCCTGGCGCAGCTGGAGGCGAGCCTGAAGCGCCTCCAACGCCGAGCCGGCAAGACGACGAACCGCTATATTCAGGTGAACGTTCCCGCGGCGCAGGTGGAAGCGGTGCGCGGCGGACGTGTGGAACTGCGGAACACGGCGGTCGTCGGCAAGGTCGAGCACCAGACACCTACGCTGGCGAGCAAGGTCTCGCAGGTGAAGTTCAATCCCTACTGGAACGTGCCGACGAGCATCGTCAAAGCCGACCTGATCCCGAAGGGACGGCAGTTCGCCAGCCGCGGACAAGACATGCTTGCCGCCTATCACATGGAAGCCCTGGATCGGAACGGCCAGATCGTAGATTCCCGCACGATCGACTGGTACGGCAACGAGGTCTACACCTACCGCTATCGCCAGAGGCCGTGGGAAGAGAACTCGCTGGGCTACATCAAGATCGATTTCCCGAACAAGGACGCGGTCTACATTCACGACACGCCGCTGAAGAGCCTGTTCGGCAAGGCCGTGCGCTTTGAGAGTCACGGCTGCGTCCGGACGCACAACGTCGATCGTCTGGCAGCTTGGGTTCTCGACAACAACCCGTCCTGGAACCTGTCGCGCATCCAATCGCTGCGGCATACGGCAGTTCAGGAGAACGTTCCTGCCACGCAAACGATCGGTGTCTACTTCACCTATATCAGCGCGTGGGGCACACCGGACGGCTTGGTGCATTTCCGCCCGGACGTCTACAATCTCGACACGCGCGGAACCTACGCCTCGAACTACTAGGCGCCTCATGGCAGCGCTCGAAGCGCTTGCGAGAACGCTCAATGTGGGCCGTTCCGGTTGGAAGCCGGAGCGGCCTTTCTTGTGTCCGCTTTGCGCTATCTGGCGCGCCTCCCGGCCCCTGTGGGCCGTGCCCGGGAAGGGCACTCCAATGAGGTTGAGAACAATCCTGCTTGACGAAAAGATTAGTAGTTACTAAATTAGTAAGACCTAATGAAAGGCCAATAGAGCACCATGACAGGCGCCCCGAAGGATTTCGCCAAATTCGAAGCCAATGCCGCCCTTGTGGCGAGCATCTTGCGCGCACTCGCAAACGAGCGCCGCTTGATGATCCTGTGCAAGCTGGCTGAATGGGGCGAGGCCAGCGTCAGCACTTTGTCGGAGGCGGCGGGCCTGTCCCAATCGGCAACGTCTCAGCATCTCGCCAAGATGCGGGATGAAGCGCTCGTCGATTTTCGCCGGGACGGTCAAACGGTTTGGTACCGCATCGCCGAGCCGCGCACCGAGCTTCTGCTCGGATATCTCCAGAAGCTCTATTGCCCCAACGACTAACCCCAATTTTGGATCAGGAGCAGTACGATGAGCCTTCCCACCATTAGCCCCCAGGACGCCAAGCGTTTGATCGACCAAGGCGGCACATTGGTCGACATCCGCAATGCCGACGAGCGCGCCCGCGAACTCATTCCAGGCTCGAAGCACGACGCTCTTTCGAACCTCAACCAACTTTCGGACACGTCGGCGCCCATCATCTATCATTGCCGCTCGGGCGCCCGCACAGCGCAGAATGCGGCACGCCTCCGGGCGGCGGCGCCGTGTGAGGCGTACATCCTCGAAGGAGGACTGGAGGCCTGGCGCAAGGCCGGACTGCCGGTGCAAGTCGACAAGAGCCAGCCCCTTCCGATGCAGCGCCAAGTGATGATTGGCGCGGGCAGCTTGGTTCTCTCATTTGTCCTTCTCGGACTGTTCGTTTCGCCTGTGTTCTTCGCCTTCGCCGGCTTTGTTGGGGCAGGCCTCGTCTTTGCCGGAATCACCGGGATCTGCGGCATGGCCAAAGTGCTTGCGCTCATGCCTTGGAACCGCAGTGCGGTCGGCGCCTGACGTTCACGCCGCTTGGCTTGGCGCCCGTATCCCTCTTGTTAGGATCGGGAGCGCTGCCGGCCATCTTCATCGCCGTCATCGTTTTGATCCCGCGGCCGCATCATCGTGGCCGCGGCGCTCGCGCTTCTAGGCACGGGCTGAACAAGGGCCCGAATTTCACTTGCCAATCGGTGGGGGACGCCGTTTTTTCCTTTGCTCACAAATTATTCCGGGCAGCCCCGTTCTACGAATTGGGTGTTGCTAGCGTCGCCGTGCGACATGTGGTAGAGCCAGCCAAATCAGCCTGAACCCGCCACCTGAGCTCGTTTCAGCAGCGGTATTGCGCAGGCCCAAAACAAGTTTGAGCTCGAGGAGCAGTTTGAGATGACGGCCAGTGATTTTTTCAGCAAGCATGCAAAGGATTCCGACCCGGCGGTTTGGGGCGCGATCGAGCGCGAGGGGCAGCGCCAGCAAGACGAGATTGAGCTGATCGCGTCGGAGAACATTGTCTCGCAGGCCGTGCTGGACGCCGTCGGAACGCTCCTCACCAACAAATACGCCGAAGGCTATCCGGGACGCCGTTACTACGGCGGCTGCCAATTCGTGGACGAGGTCGAAACGCTGGCCATCGACCGCGCAAAGCAGCTCTTCGATTGCGAATTTGCCAACGTCCAGCCCCATTCGGGCTCCCAGGCGAACCAGTCCGTCATGCTCGCCCTGATCAAGCCGGGCGACACGATCATGGGTATGAGCCTGGCCGCCGGCGGTCACTTGACCCACGGCGCGCCGCCGAACGAGTCTGGCAAGTGGTTCAACGCCGTGCAATACGGCGTGACCAAAGACACCAACCTCATCGACTATGACGAGGTCGAGAGCCTCGCCAAGGAACACCAGCCGAAGCTGATCATCGCCGGCGGGTCCGCCTATCCGCGGCAGATCGACTTCAAGCGTTTCCGCGAGATCGCCGATGCGGTCGGCGCCTACCTGCATGTCGATATGGCTCACTTTGCCGGCCTCGTCGCGGCGGGACTGCACCCGAGCCCGGTGCCTTATGCGGACATCTGCACCACCACGACGCATAAGACCCTGCGCGGTCCGCGGTCCGGTCTTGTGGTCTCGAACAATCCCGACATCGGCAAGAAGATCAATTCGGCCGTGTTCCCGGGTCTGCAAGGCGGCCCGCTGATGCACGTGATCGCCGGCAAGGCCGTCGCCTTCGGCGAGGCGCTGCAGCCGTCCTTCAAGGGCTACATCCAGCAGGTCATGGACAATTGCCGGGCCCTGGGCGAGACCCTGGTCGACGGCGGTCTGGCGCTGGTTTCGGGCGGTACGGACACGCACCTCATCCTCGTGGACATGCGTCCCAAGGGACTGACGGGCAAGGCCGCCGAGGAAGCCCTCGGCCGGGCCTTTATCACCTGCAACAAGAACGGCGTGCCGTTCGATCCTGAGAAGCCCATGGTAACGTCGGGCATTCGCCTCGGTTCGCCAGCGGGCACCACGCGCGGCTTCGGTGTTGCCGAGTTCCAGCAGATCGGTGGCATGATCCTCGAAGTGCTCGACGGTCTCGTCGCCAATGGCGAGGAAGGCAACAGCGCCGTCGAGGAGAAGGTGAAGAAGCAGGCCATCGAGCTCTGCGGCCGTTTCCCGATCTACAAGGTTTAGGTTCGGTTCGGTTGGTGTTGACGAAGAGGAGGGCGATCGCCCATGCGGTGCCCTTATTGCGGCAGCCCCAACACCCAGGTTAAGGACTCGCGCCCAAGCGAGGACCACACGACAATAAGGCGCCGCCGCGTCTGTGCAGACTGCGGCGGCCGCTTTACCACTTTCGAACGCGTGCAACTCCGTGAACTGACGGTCATCAAACGGAGCGGACGCCGTATCCCCTTTGATCGCGACAAGCTGATGCGCTCCGTCCAGATTGCGCTGCGCAAGCGGCCGGTCGACCCCGAACGGACGGAACGGATGGTCAGCGGCATCGTCCGCAGGCTCGAGAACATGGGCGAGAGCGACATCCATTCGGAGACCATCGGTCATCTGGTGATGGAGGCGCTGAAGGGGCTCGACGACGTCGCCTATGTCCGCTTCGCTTCGGTCTATAAGAACTTCCGCGAAGCCAAGGATTTCGAAGCGCTGCTCGGGGAACTCGCCGGAACCGAAGGGGAAGACGGCGAGGACGATGCAGGCAGCTCGAACGCTCTCGACGACTGACCAAGGCGCGCTTTCATGACCTCGCGCGACGCGCACTACATGTCCCAGGCTGTCCGGATCGCAAGACGCGGGCTGGGACTGGCTTGGCCGAACCCGGCCGTTGGCGCTGTCGTCGTCGCGCCGTCTGGCGAGATCGTCGGGCGCGGGTGGACGGCGCCGGGCGGACGTCCCCACGCCGAAGCGATCGCACTGGATCGGGCGGGGCACCGCGCGGAAGGCAGCACGCTCTACGTCACGCTTGAGCCCTGCAATCACGAAGGCGGGCGCGGCGCCCCATGTTCCAGCGTTATCATTTCAGCGCAGGTGGCGCGCGTCGTGATCGGCATCCGCGATCCCGATCCGCGCACGGCGGGATGCGGCATCGAACGGCTCAACGCCGCGGGCATCGACGTCACCGAAGGCGTTTTGGCGGCCGAGGCCGCCTCCGTGACCCTTGGGCATCTGATGCGGGTCACAGAAGGCCCGGCCGTGACGCTGAAACTGGCTGTTGGATCCGACGGACGCATTCCCCGCGGCGATGGCGAGCCCGTCTGGACCACCGGGCCGCTGGCCCGCGCGCATGGCCATCTCCTGCGCGCCATGAACGACGCCATTCTGGTGGGGCGGGGCACCGTCGAGGCGGACAATCCGTCCCTGACTTGCCGGCTGCCGGGCATGTCATGCCGTTCGCCGGTGCGCGTGGTGATGGACCGGCTGTTGCGAACGCCCCAACCGCAACGTTGTTCGACGATGTGGGTGCCTGTTTGGCTGCTGTGCGCTGCGAGCGAACCTCAGCCCAATGCGGACCTGCTGCACGACCATGGAGCGGAGATCGTACCCGTGCCGGTCAACGATCTCGGCATGATCGATCCTCAGGATGCGTTGGAAACACTGGCCCACCGCGGGATCACGCGCGTCCTGATCGAAGGCGGGCCGTCTATCGCGGAAGCATTTGTGGCCGCCGACCTTGTCGACGAGGCGGTGATCTATCAAAGTCCCAATCCCGTCGGGGACGGCGGACTGATGCCGTTTGGCGGCGAAGGCCTTGATCGCCTTGCTGAAAGCGGGCATTTCACGTTCATAGCCACGCGCAATTTCGGTCCCGACCGAATGACGCGCTGGCGCAGGATAAGATCATGTTCACTGGAATTGTCAGCGGCTTAGGCACGCTTGTCGGCCGCAAGGGCGGCACCTTCAAGATCAAGACACCCTACAAGAGCAAGAGCCTCGAACTGGGCGCCTCCATTGCCTTTGACGGCTGCTGCCTGACGCTCACCGAGATCGAAAAGGTCAAAGGCGAGGGGACGACCGTAACGGTCGACGTCTCGAACGAGACCCTCAGCCATACGACCATGGGTACTTGGGAGACGGGGCGCCGCATGAACCTGGAGCGCGCCTTGGCCCTTGGCGAGGAGCTGGGGGGGCATATCGTCACGGGACATGTGGACGGCCTCGCGAAGGTCGTCTCGCGTTTCCCCGATGGCGACAGCGTTCGGTTTCTCCTGGAGGTCCCCGGAGAGTTTGCCAAATACGTTGCATCCAAAGGCTCGATAGCCCTGAACGGGGTGTCGCTGACGGTCAATGAAGTCGAAGGCACGCGTTTCGATGTCAATATTATCCCCTTCACGCTCGAGCATACGAGTTGGGGAGACCGGCAGCCCGGCGATCTGGTAAACCTTGAAGTCGATTTGCTCGCACGCTACGTGGCTCGGCTGGCGCAAGCGGAAGGAATACATTCGTGACGGCTTTGACTGCGGCGAAAACCACTGAACTCAAACGGCTTCTGTCGCCCATCGAGGAAGTGATCGAGGACGCCCGCAACGGCAAGATGTTCATTCTTGTCGATGCGGAGGACCGCGAGAACGAGGGCGATCTCGTTATCCCGGCACAGATGGCCACGCCCGACGCCATCAACTTCATGGCGAAGTACGGACGCGGCCTTATCTGCCTGTCTGTTGCTGCCGAGCGCGCCAGGCAGTTGCACCTCGAACTCATGTCTCAATCGAACCGTTCCCGCCATTCGACGGCGTTCACGGTTTCGATCGAGGCCCGTGAAGGCGTCTCGACGGGCATCTCCGCCCATGACCGCGCTCACACGATTTCCGTCGCAATCGATCCGACCAAGGATCATCGCGACATCGTCACACCCGGACATGTGTTTCCGCTCCTCGCGAAAGAGGGCGGTGTTCTCGTGCGCGCCGGCCATACGGAAGCGGCAGTCGACATTTCGCGGCTCGCGGGTCTCTACCCGGCGGGCGTGATCTGCGAGATCATGAACGACGACGGCACCATGGCGCGCCTGCCGGATCTCGTGACCTTCGCCGAGCACCACGATCTGAAGATCGCGACCATTGCGGATCTGATCGCTTATCGCCTGCGTTACGATCACCTCGTCGAGGCCGTCGCGGACACGACGATCGACGGGCCGCATGGCGAGCCGTTCCAAGCCAAGGTCTACGCCACGACGGTCGACCCGGTCGAGCATGTGGCCCTGGTCAAAGGCGACATCAGCGAGGGCGGCCCGGTTCTCGTTCGCGTGCACGCGGTCAACACGCTTGAAGACATGCTCACGCCCGGTTGTGACAATTGCGTCCGCAAGGCCATGGACATCATCGAGCGGGAAGGGCGGGGCGTTGTCGTCTTGATCCGGGAGTCCCGGCCCGACGCGATCTCGGCAAGTCTTGCCAAGGGCGCCAACGGCGACGGTCAGCCGCGGCTGATGGACTACGGAATCGGTGCGCAGATCCTTTTGGACCTTGGCGTGCGTGAAATGGTTCTGCTATCGAACTCGCCCGCACGAAAGATCGTCGGCCTTGAAGGCTATGGATTGACGGTCGTTGGTCATCGCGGCCTGGAGTAAGAGTTATGAGCCGCAAAGGCCCCAATTCCGTTCTCATCATCTCGGCGCGCTTCTATGAAGACATCGCGGACGAGCTCGCGCGCGGCGCCACCGAGGAGCTTCGCGGCAACGACGTGGAGTTCGAGGAGATCTCTGTGCCGGGCGCACTCGAGATTCCGCTGGCGCTCAGTCTCGCGCTCGCCAACGGTTTCGTCGGCCGCGCCGGGCGGCATCGGGCCTGCATCGCCCTCGGATGCGTCATTCGCGGCCAGACCAGCCATTTCGATATCGTCGCGCGCGAGTCTGCCGGTGGCTTGAGCCAGCTTGCCCTGCAGCATGGCGTCCCTATCGGCTCGGGGATCATCACCTGCGAGAACATGGAGCAGGCTTGGGAGCGCGCCAGCGTCGACGGTCGGAACAAGGGCGGCGATGCGGCCCGCGCCTGTTTGACCCTGATGCGCCTTGAAGAGCAGTTTTCCTCAGCGAGCCGGCGCTAGTGACCAAGGCTTCGAAGGCTATGGCACAAAAGAAGAAGACCACGGACCGCGCCAGCTCCAGAAGCGCCGCGCGCCTGGCCGCTGTCCAGGCCCTGTACCAGATGGACATGACCGGCATCGACCTCAACGATGTGGTTGCGGAGTTCCAGATGCACCGGCTGGGCCAGGTCGTGGAGGGGGACCACTATCACGAGGCCGAGGCCGAATTCTTCCACGATCTCGTCGATGGCGTGGTTCGGGAACAACGCCAATTGGATCCCATGCTCGATCAGCAGCTGGCCGAGGGTTGGCGGCTGAACCGGGTGGATTCCATTCTGAGGGCCTTGCTCCGCTCCGCCGCATTCGAGCTCTATATTCGCAACGACGTTCCGGGCCGGGTGGTGATCAACGAGTATGTCGACATCGCTCATGCCTTTTTCGACGGCGAGGAGCCCAAAGTGGTCAATGGGGTCTTGGATCGGCTGGCACGGAAGGTAAGGTCGGAGGAATTCGCCCGCGCCGCCTTGGGTGAGGGCTGATCTCAGGAACGGGAGCTGGCACCATGGCACTTGCGGGAGAGTTCGACATCATCGCCCGCATCTTTGCGCCACTTGCCAAGGAGTCCGGGGCGCTCGGCCTCAAGGACGACGCCGCCGTCCTGACCGTCACCGACGATCATCAGCTCGTGGTGACCTGTGACACGCTCGTCAGCGGCATTCACTTCCTGAGCGACGATCCGCCGGCGTCCATCGGCTACAAGGCCCTGGCAGTGAATCTGTCGGACCTGACGGCCAAAGGCGCGCACGGTTATGCCTATACGCTCTCTCTCGCGCTCCCGCGCGACACGCAGATGGATTGGCTCGAAGCTTTCGCTGTCGGGCTCGCCGAGGTGCAGGATCTGACGGGCATCTCTCTGATCGGCGGCGATACCACCGCCACGACCGGCCCTCTCACCATCACCATCACGGCGCTCGGCCTCGTGCAGCACGAGGCGGCGATCACGCGCCTTGGGGCGAAGCCCGGCGACCGCCTCTATGTGGGCGGCACGATCGGGGACTCCTGCTTGGGATTGAGACTTCTGAAAGACCCCTCGCTGGCGAAGATCTGGGGGCTTTCAGAAGAGGACGTCATCTATCTCACGGAATGCTACCGCCGTCCGCCGGTCGGCACGGTCGAGGCGCTCCTGGTCCGGAATTTCGCCAAGGCTCAAATCGACGTCTCCGACGGGCTGGCCGCCGATATCGAGAAGCTCTGTGCCGTCTCCCATGTCGGGGCCGAAATCGAGGCCGGCCGCGTGCCGTTCTCGGCGGCGGCACGCAAAGCACTCGAGGCCGCGCCGGATCTACTGCCGGACCTGCTGTCGGCTGGAGACGACTACGTGCCGGTAATCGCCGTTTCGGAAAGCTCGGCAGACCTCTTCGAATCAGAAGTTGAAGAGCAGGGCGTAGACTTCGCGCAATTAGGCACGGTCACGGCCGCGGACGGGATTCGTGTATTGGATGAGCGCGGCAACGAACTGACCCTGAAAAACAAGGGCTTTAGCCACTTCTAGCCTCGAAAACAGGTTTCTCCGTCCTTCGTACTAGGGGCGCGTGCGTCTGTTGCTTCTATGCCTCAACTTTGGCATTTTCCGCGGCGGCCTAAGTCCACACACGGGGGAAACAAGCGGCGGACACTTGCCATGTCGTTCAAGCAGCCGCGATTTATTCAAAGTCCAACAAATTCAATAATCAGGGACGGTCTTCTATGACATGGGTTCTCTATCTCATCATGGCTTGCGGCGCGCTTTCGATCGCGTACGGGGTTCTGACCAGGAAAGCGATCCTGGCCGCCGATGCAGGCACACCCAAGATGCAGGAAATTGCCGCCGCCATCCAAGAAGGGGCGCAGGCATATCTTTCCCGCCAGTATCAGGCCATCGGCCTGGTCGGGGTTGTGATCTTCATCATCCTCTTCTTCCTGCTCGGCATCTTGCCGGCCATCGGGTTCGCGATCGGCGCCATTCTCTCCGGCATGGCGGGCTATATCGGCATGAACGTCTCGGTCCGGGCGAATGTCCGGACTGCGCAGGCCGCCACCAAGAGCCTCGCGGACGGCCTTAGCCTCGCGTTTAAGTCGGGTGCCATCACCGGTCTTCTGGTGGCTGGTTTGGCGCTTCTGGGCGTCACGATCTACTTCTGGGTGCTGACAACGATCCTCGGTCACGACGCATCGTCCCGCCAAGTGATCGATGCGCTTGTGGCGCTTGGCTTCGGCGCCTCGTTGATCTCCATCTTCGCCCGCTTGGGCGGCGGCATCTTCACTAAGGGTGCGGATGTGGGCGGCGATCTCGTCGGTAAGGTCGAAGCGGGCATCCCCGAAGACGATCCGCGCAACCCGGCAACGATCGCCGACAACGTGGGCGACAATGTCGGCGACTGCGCAGGCATGGCCGCCGACCTGTTCGAGACCTATGTGGTCACGGTCGTGGCCACCATGGTGCTGGCATCGATCTACTTCACCGGCGCCCTGACCGAGCCGATGATGCTGTATCCGCTCGCCATCGGCGCGACCTGCGTGATCACGTCGATCATCGGCACGTACTTCGTCCGCCTGGGAGCCAGCAAGTCCATCATGGGGGCGCTCTACAAGGGCGTCATCGTGACGGGCATCCTGTCCCTGATCGCGCTGTGGCCGGTCACCGCTTTGATGATCGGCATGGATACGACCATGTCGTTCGGCGACGTCAGCTTTACCGGCATGTCGCTTTATCTGTGCGGCGTGGCTGGGCTCATCGTGACGGCCCTGATCGTGGTCATCACCGAGTACTACACCTCGACCAAGTTCCGGCCCGTGCACGAAATCGCGAAAGCGTCCGTCACCGGGCACGGGACGAACGTCATCCAGGGCCTCGCCGTGTCGCTCGAATCGACAGCGCTGCCCGCGCTCGTGATCATGGCAGGCATCATCGTCACCTTTAACTTGGCCGGCCTGTTCGGCATCGCCATCGCAGTCACCACGATGCTGGCCTTGGCGGGCATGGTGGTCGCGCTCGATGCCTTCGGTCCCGTGACCGACAATGCCGGTGGCATTGCCGAGATGGCGGGGTTGCCGGAAAACGTGCGTGAAACCACGGATGCTCTGGATGCCGTCGGCAACACGACCAAGGCCGTCACCAAGGGCTATGCCATCGGTTCGGCGGGTCTCGGCGCGCTGGTGCTGTTTGCAGCGTATACGGAAGACCTCAAATACTTCGCGGCCAATGCGGCGACGTATCCGTATTTCGAAGGGGTCGATCCCGCCTTCACGCTGTCGAACCCGTACGTGGTCGTCGGGCTCTTCCTGGGCGGTCTGCTGCCGTATCTGTTCGGCGGTATAGCCATGACGGCTGTGGGCCGCGCCGGCTCCGCCATCGTCGAAGAGGTGCGCCGCCAGTTTAAGGAGAAGCCGGGCATCATGAAGGGCGAGGATCGCCCCGACTATGGCCGTGCCGTGGACCTGCTGACCAAGGCGGCGATCAAGGAGATGATCGTTCCCTCGCTCCTGCCGGTCCTGTCCCCGGTGATCTTCTTCTTCCTGATCGACTGGATTGCCGGCAAGAGCGCTGCCTTCTCGGCGCTCGGCGCCATGCTGCTCGGCGTGATCGTCACGGGTCTGTTCGTCGCCATCTCCATGACGGCGGGCGGCGGTGCCTGGGACAACGCCAAGAAGTACATCGAAGACGGCAACCACGGCGGCAAGGGCTCGGAGGCCCATAAGGCCGCGGTGACCGGCGATACGGTCGGCGATCCCTACAAGGATACCGCCGGTCCCGCCGTGAACCCGATGATCAAGATCACGAACATCGTGGCGTTGCTGCTTCTGGCTGTGCTCGCACACCAATAGGAGCGGGCGGCCGTTGAGCCGCTGACGTAGAAAACCGGCCCCGTTCCTCGTCAGGAGCGGGGCTTTTCTTTGTAGGGTTAGAGGCCCGGGATGCCGGATTGGCCGGCGCCGGTCTGATCCTTGAACAGCTGGCGGTTGGCCAGGTTGCCGAACATCTGCTCGACGAAGCTCAGATCCTTACCGCGGGCAGGGGTCTCACCCTTGTAGTAATTGACGACTTGACCGTCCTTGATGCCGTAGCGGGCCACGTCGGTTACGCGTTCCGAGCCGTTGAAGTAGACGGCCACGACCTGCCGGTCGATCTCCCTGGGCTTCATGAAAGCGACGGTCTTCATGGTCGATGAGATATAGTAGTAGGCATCGCCGCCGATGGCGCTCGTGGTGTCGGGCGACCCGAGCACGGTCTTCACATCGGCCTTGGACATGCCCGGACGTACCTGATCGAGATCGACATCGATAAACACGTGCCCGTGGCGGTCTACCTGGCCGGCGCAGCCGAGCATGGGGGCCGCACCGAGAAACAGCGCCGCGAGCACGGGCCAGGTTGCCCTTGTCGGTGCTGGCTTGACGTTTCGCAAAATAGTGCGTTCCCCTCGATCAGGATCCCCAATAGGCCTGAAGTGGCCGAGAATCTCTGGTAGAAGCTAGACGAAATGCCTTGGTCTCTAAAGCCTTTCGCCAACCTGCTGCCTTCGGCCAAATCTTGGGCCAAAATCTTGGGCAGAGGCGCTCTTCATGCAGACGATCTTTATGATGCGATTATGGCGCAGGCGCGACTTCCAATTTATTACCAAACACTTGGCATTCCCGATACGCTTGAAGGACGGTTCTCGATCCTGACGCTCCATCTCTTTGCAGTCTTCCGCCGGCTGAAAGGCGGAGGCGCCGAGGCAACGGCCACGGCTCAAGCCCTGGCGGACCGGTTTGTGGCCGATATGGACACGGTTCTGCGCGAGATCGGCGTCGGGGACCTTGCGGTCCCCAAGAAAGTCCGCAAGCTCGTGGCGGGCGGCGCAAATCTCATCGACGGCTATGACCGGGCCGTTGCAGCCGGCGGACAGGCGCTGGAAACGGCTATTGCCGATGGCCTGCCGCTCGACGAGGCGGAGGCAAGGGCGGCGAGCGCGAAGCTCATACCCTATGTGAACGCGTTGCTAGAAGACCTGAAGGCGCAGCCGATCGAGGAAATTTGCGCCGGCCGGATAGGGTTCCCCGAAATTCCCGGCGAACGAGGCTCCTGACCATGACTCAATCTCTGAACGAAGACCAGCAACCCCCGCCGCTGACTCGCAAAGTCAAGCTCGCGACAGTGGAGCCGGGCGCCGACAAGACGATCGAGATCGGAGAGGACGAGCGCAAGGCCATCATGGACCTGCTCGAGCTGTTGGATCTCGAAGGGCTTAGGTTCGACTACCGTGTGCGGCAGGGTGCCGGCAAACGGGTGCACGTGACAGGCCGTCTGCGGGCGGATGTGGTCCAGACATGCGTCGTGAGCCTCGACCCGGTCCCGGCCAGGATCGACGTGCCGGTGCAGGCCGAATTCTGGCCGCAGGATAAGATCGTGGCGCTTCAGGAGCGCGCAGATGATCCCGCTCAGGCCGGAGAGACCGTTTGGCCCGAGCCCATTGAAGGCGACGCGATCGACCTGGGCCCGCTCGTCTACGAAACCCTCGCGACGGCGCTCGATCCGTACCCGAAAAAGACGGGTGCGGAGTTCGCGTGGTCGGACCCCAAACCGTTGGGGGAAACGCCAAAAAACAACCCCTTTGCGGTCCTCAAGGACCTCAAGAAATCCTGAGTTCCACGTGCAAGCAGAAAATCAGGTTGTCACTGACCGGCATTTACGTCTATTCGGGTTCGGTTTCCGGGGGTGCCACGGCGTATGCGCCTGGCCTTAATCTTCCAGATCGGTAGTGGAGAATGGCTGCTCCAGTCACCATAGCGCTCGACGCCATGGGCGGGGACCACGGCCCTAGCGTGGTCATACCGGCGGCGGCTCTCGCCCTCGTCAGGCATCCGAACATGCGCTTCATCCTCGTCGGCGATCAGGCTCAGATCGAGGCTGAGCTGCAGGGCCATGCCGAGCTCGCGGCCAAGTCCGAGGTCATCCACTCGGACGTCGCCATTGCGATGGATGCCAAGCCCAGCCAGGCGCTTCGCCGCGGGCGTTGGAAATCCAGCATGTGGCTCGCGATCCAGGCCGTTCGGGACGGACAGGCCCATGCCGTCGTCTCGGCCGGCAATACCGGCGCCATGGCCATGTCCAAGTTCTGCCTGAAGACGGTCAAGGGCATCGACCGGCCCGCCATCGCCGCCATATGGCCCACCGTGGATGCCGAATGCATCGTGCTCGACGTGGGCGCCAATGTCGGCGCGGACACGCGGCAACTGGTCGAATTCGGGCTCATGGGGGCCGCCATGGCCCGGGCGCTTCTCGGCATGGAGAAGCCTTCCATCGGCCTCCTGAATATCGGCGTCGAAGAGGTCAAAGGGGTCGAGCAGATCCGCGAAGCCGCGGCCGTCCTCAAGTCGGCACCGCTGCCCATCCGCTACCACGGATTTATCGAAGGCAACGACATCGGCCATGGCGCCGTGGACGTGGTCGTGACCGACGGCTTCACCGGGAACATCGCCTTGAAGACCGCCGAGGGAACGGCTAAGCAGATCGCTCAATACCTCAGAGCGGCCATGGGACAATCGTTCCTGTCCCGGCTTGGGGCGCTGCTGGCGCAAGGCGCATTCCGGGCCTTGAAAGAAAAAATGGACCCCCGTCAACTCAATGGCGGTATCTTCCTCGGCCTGAACGGAATTGTCGTGAAGAGCCACGGCGGGACCGATGAGACGGGTTTCGCGAGCGCGGTCGACCTCGCTTACGAAATGGCGTTCAGTGGCGTCGTCGAACGCCTTGGCGCCGACGTCGCGCATTTCCATGAAAAGCTCGAGCTGGACGGCGCGGCTTAAGCGGGCGGAGTAGGTTAGTTGTCGAATTTGCGGTCAGTGGTGAAGGGGGTCGGCGGCTATCTGCCGGACCGTATTGTCACCAATGAAGACCTGACCGCGACCGTCGACACCACCGATGAGTGGATCGTGGCCCGGACCGGCATCCGCGAGCGCCGCATCGTCGCCGACGGGCAACTCACATCCCACATGGCGATCGAGGCCGCGAAGAGGGCGCTCGATCACGCCAAGGTCGATGCCGAGGATATCGACCTGATCGTGCTTGCCACCTCCACGCCGGATCAGACATTCCCGGCCACGGCGGTCACAATCCAAGCCGAACTCGGTATCACGGAAGGCGCCGCCTTCGACGTGCAGGCAGTCTGCTCGGGCTTCGTTTTCGCTCTCGCCACAGCCGACAATTACCTGAAGAGCGGCCAATTCAAGCGCGCGCTGGTGGTCGGCGCCGAAGCCTTTTCGCGGATCCTCGATTGGGAGGACCGCTCCACATGCGTCCTGTTCGGCGATGGAGCGGGCGCCCTCGTGATCGAGGCGCAGAAGCCGAATGGCACGCCTCTCGAAAGAGGGGTGCTGGCGACGACCCTGCGGTCGGACGGCCGGTATCGCGACAAGCTCTACGTGGATGGCGGACCGTCCTCAACCGGAACGGTAGGTCATCTCCGCATGGACGGACCGGAGGTTTTCCGGCACGCCGTTACCAAGATTAGCGACGTAATACTGGAAACTTTGCAAAAAGCGGATCTGACCCCGGCCGACATCGACTGGTTCGTCCCGCACCAAGCAAACAAACGCATCTTGGACGGGGCGGCCCGAAGACTTGGTCTGGAGCGTGAACGGCTTGTCATGACCGTCGACAAGCACGCGAATACATCGGCGGCGTCGATTCCTCTTGCGCTCATGACAGCCTGCTCGGACGGCCGCATCAAGGAAGGTGACCTCGTTCTCTTGGAGGCGATGGGCGGCGGCTTCACATGGGGCGCGCTACTGATCCGCTGGTAAGTGCTGCGAAAGCCACACCTGTCGAGATTATGACGCAAAATCAGGAATTTGATACGACGGGCAATTGACCCATGCTTGCCCGCTCGGCTAGCATCCCTGCTCGTCCCGCGACTTTGGGGGAGCAGTACGACGATGGGCGGGAAGACACTGACACGGGCTGACCTTGCGGAAGCCGTGTTCAAAAAAGTTGGCCTACCGCGAAATGAGTCGGCGGAAATCGTGGAGCTGGTGCTCCGCGAGATCGTGTCGAGCTTGGAGAACGGGGACCAAGTCAAATTGTCGTCCTTCGGGTCATTCGGAATCCGTGAAAAAGGCGAGCGGATCGGCCGGAACCCGAAGACGGGCCAGGAAGTGCCCATTACGCCGCGGCGCGTGCTAGTCTTCCGGGCCAGCAACATCATGAAGCAGCGGATCAACGAGTCGTTGTCCGGGGGCAACTCCCAGGACTAGGGGGTTCCCGAGACGAGCGCCATCGATCCGCCGGGAGGAGTGCTTTGGACAAGGCACCCGAGGCCTTTCGCACGATCAGCGAAGTCGCGGATGAATTGGACGTCCCCAAACACGTCTTGCGGTTCTGGGAAGCCAAGTTCAGCCAACTCAAGCCCATGAAGCGGGGCGCGGCCGCCGCTACTATCGTCCGGAGGACGTGGCGCTTCTCAAGGGCATTAGGCTCCTGCTCTACAGCGACGGTTACACCATTCGCGGCGTTCAGAAGATCCTGCGCGAGCAGGGACCACGCTACGTGATGGAGTATCAGGGACTTAGCGAAGCGGGCGGTACCGACGACGAAACCATGGCGCCGGATATTCCCGACGTGGCCGCCGAGGTGGTCCGCAGTTCGATCTCGCAAGGCTTTGGCTCGGACGAGGACGATTTTGCGGCGCTGATCGACGAGCTCGAGAGCTGCCGTCAGATACTCGCAAATGCCGACCGGCAGGACTGAAGACCAGGACTGAAGGCAAAGAATTCCAGCGGATAGGCTGCTTTGGCTTGTCTCTATGGCGCGAACCGGTATATGCAGGTCGCCCAATACCGGAATGTCGGAGCGTAGCGCAGCCCGGTTAGCGCACCGGTCTGGGGGACCGGGGGTCGGGAGTTCAAATCTCCCGCTCCGACCACTTTTCCCCCACACAGCCAAATGACATCGCCAGTGCCGCGCCAGACTGTCGGCGCGGAACACACAGCGCGCGGCTGCTTGGCCGGCCAAAGACGTCGTTGTTTCGATGTGATGATTGCTTTGTAGGGAGGCGAAGCCGGGGCTCAAACCAGAAGAAGCCCTGCCAGATGGCAAGGCTCCCTCCGTTTCCCTCGTGCCCCCGCGTCAACGCGCGTTGGAGGCAATCTTACCGTCCCAATCTGGGCGAATATCGGGCAGTCGGACTCATTGATGAGAAAGTCCCCAACCTGTTGCAGATGGGTGACGGTTGGACGGTCCACAGCCAGGTGTTCGGAACACAATTTTGTCATTTTCTTGGGGTCGGGGCTGGTGCTATTATCCGTGCTAGTGACGGAGTTTCCCTCCTCCGTCCAGGTTCCCCCCCAAACAGGAACCATTTTGAAAGCCCCGGCAGCCCCCCGTCCGGGGCTTTCTTTTGTCCGGTATTCCAAGTGCATCAGCAGAAGCCTGCCGGGCGCCACCCAGTCCTAGGGCGCGGTCCTGCGCTGTGACGAGGGCGCCAAGGCCATTCCCCAGACCAGCGCCATGATCAGGTAGAAGTGCCGCCAATGGTCCGTGTCGACCACAAGCCCCTCGACGACCATTCCGAGAAACGCGGCCAGCAGCACGATACTGATGCCGTCGCTCCCGCGGTCGCGGATGACGAGCCGCAGCCCCAGGACGATCGTTGTCAGCACCAGCAGCAGGTAGAACGTTCCGCCGAGCCATCCCGTATTGAGATACATGTTGAGATAGACCTGATGCACGTCCTCGGGATGATGCAGCCGGGCGAATTCCAGCGCACCGATGCCGAGCGGATGTGATGCGACGAGCGCGGCCGCCTTCCGCTGACCACCGAAACGTCCCTCCGGTCCGACGTCATAGGACTGCTCGAAGCTCGCACGCTCGCCGAGTCTCTCGGAGATTTCCGGAACCGTCGCGATCGCCACCAAGCCGCCGACGATGACAAGGGCACCCATGATCCCCAGCGCCAGCAGCTTCGCCCGTTTGCGGTTCGATTCCGACATCACGAACGCAAAGAAGCCGTACGTGACGAGCCCTACGGCGGCATTGAGCCATGCGCCGCGCGAGTAACTGAGCAAGGTCGCCAGGACCAGCACCATCAGAACGGCGCTCCACAGAAGGGCACGCGAGGTGCGGCCGTTCAGCATGCCATTCAAGGCGTAGAGGATCGCAGGCACCAGAAAGGCGCCGAGCACGTTGGGGTCCTTGAAGGTGCCGCGCGCCCGGCCGAACTCGGTCAGAACCTCGTACAGGGCCGGCACCAGGTTGAAATAGCCGATCAAGGCGGCGATGGAGGCGATCAGCCCCGCGGTCACATAGGCCGACATGATCAGTCTCGTGTGCGGCGTCGGGTTCTTGGCGACGAATGCCGCGAGAACGAACGAGGTCAGAGCGAGGTAGAGCGTGATGGTGACGTGTTTGACCGGCACGGCGAAGATGCCTGCCTGGGTCGAGGCCACAAAGCCGCCGGCGACGATACCGCAGAGCAGGAGCAGGTAGACGGACAGGCCGCGAGGAAGAGCGATGAGGCCGGCGACCGGCAGGACGACCATGGCGCCGAGCAGCAGAACGTCATAGGGCGACGGTTCTACGTACACAAAGCAGCCGGTGACGATGACCAGCCAGAGATAGATCAGCACCAAGCGCTTGAAGCCGGGCCGCACGTGTCCGCCAGACCGGCCAACCGAATGCATCGGGGCAGGGACTTGAGCGTCTACTCCGCCGAAGGCCAGGGACACGGCATCGCTCCTAATAGGCGTTCTCGCCGCGGACGAGAGCGAGCGGCGTCATCAGGAGGATGTAGAGGTCGAACATCACGGACCAGTTCTCGATGTAGTAGAGATCGTGTTCCACGCGGCGTTCGATCTTTTCCGCCGTGTCGGTTTCTCCACGCCAGCCGTTGATCTGCGCCCAGCCGGTAACGCCCGGTTTCACCCGGTGGCGGGCGAAGTATCCATCGACTGCGTCGTGATAGAGCTTGTCGGCGGCTTTCGATTGGAGCGCATGCGGGCGCGGGCCCACCAGGGACAGATCGCCCTTCAGCACGTTGAAGAATTGCGGCAGTTCGTCGAGGCTGGTCCGGCGCAGGATACGCCCGACACGGGTTACCCGCGGATCGTCGCGGGTTACCTGTTCGAGGCCATCCGGGCTCTCGCCCTCGACATACATCGAGCGGAATTTGAGAACGCCGATCGTCTCGTTGTTGAAGCCCAAACGCTTCTGCTTGAACAAGACAGGACCTTTGGAATCCAGCTTCACGGCGATCGCGATCAACGCCATGACCGGCGCCAGCGCCACCACGGCGAAGAAGGCGACGATCTTGTCGAACAGCCACTTCTTGACGACGTCCCAATTGGCGATGGGCTTGTCGGTCAAATCGATGAAAGGCACGTTGCCGATATACGAATAGGTGCGCGGCCGGAACCTGAGAGGACTTCCGTGTACGGACAACCGAATGTCGACCGGCAGAACTTGCAGCTTCTTCAGCAGATGCAGCAAGCGCTGTTCCGCTGTGATCGGCAAGGTGACGATCAGCAAATCCAGACGTGAGGTGCGCGCATATTCCACGAGCTCGTTGATGTTCCCGAGCTTGGGATAGCCGGCGATGATGGGGGCAACACGATCGGCGCCGCGATCGTCGAAGACCCCGACGATCCGAATATCCGCATCGGCGGACGCCTCGAGGGCCTTGATGAGATTCTCGGCCTCCGGCCCGCCGCCGACAATCACGGCACGGCGGTAGAGGCGCCCTTCCTTGAGCCATTGCCTTGCCATGACCGAGACAAGCAGCCGCTCGACGAAGAGTACGCCGAGCCCCGACACGTACCAGGTGGCGATCCAGACGCGCGAAAAGTCCGCACTGATCTTGCTGAAGAACGCGATGCTCATCAGGCCGGCCATCACAATGGTCCAGGCGATCACGACGCGCGTGAAACTCGGTACGAAGGTGTTGAAGGAGGGAACCTTGTAGAGACCGAACACATCCGCGATCATCATGTAGCCGAGGGCGGCGACGAAGATGGCGACGAGATAGAAGAGATGGGTCCGGTCTCCCTCGTACTCCACATAGCTGAGGTAGATCGCAAGCCCGAGCAGAACGATGAGCAGGAACTCGACGACACGGACCACGCCGGAAACCACGACCGGCGGCATTAGTCGCAGCGTGCCGCCGCGCCGAATTTCGGCAAGCGGCGGGCGCGGGGCCTTGCGCCGATCCGGGAAGGGGGCCTCGTTGCCGCCTTGCTGTCCCCGGCGGTCTGCAGTGCGCTTTTGCGCGGCCGCGTCTAACTCGCTCATCCTTGCTCGATCCCGAAATGCGGCATCTGTGGCCGCTTGAACCCGATAGTGCGCACCAACGGACGGTGCGCTGTCGCATTGTCCCGACAGGCACTCTCGCATGGAGCAGCTTTTGGATCGGTTTAGCGTACAGCCTATCGGCCGACTGAGTAAGGCCAGGGTTAAGAAGCGGTTTAGGCAGCTTCGTCCGGGAGTTTGTGCAAGCCGGCGCCGAGATCGGTGATGTAAAAATCGACCACCTCTCGTGTCATCATGTCGACCGAGAAGACCTCCGCGACATGCTTCTGCAGTTCCGCGGCCCGCCGCAAATAGGGGCGCGGATCGGATAGGAAGCTGCGCAGCTGGCCGGCGAGCGCGTCGACATCGCCGGGCGGCACCAGCGGCATGGGGATGTCGCCTATGATTTCCGGGATGCCGCCAACCTTTGTCGCGATGATCGGCATTTGCGCGGCCGCCGCCTCCAGAAGAATGTACGGCAGCGATTCCGCAATCGAGGGAATGACCACGCACCGGGCGCGCACGAACGCGGTCCGCGCGGGTTGTGGGCCCGAGAAGGTGACCTGCTTTGCAAGCCCCAGCCGCGCGCCAGCCGCTTGAAATGTTTCTCGGTCGGGCCCGGAGCCGACAATTATGGCCCGCCCGGGAAAGACGCTCTGCTGTTGAGCCAGCGCCTCCAAGAACACCTGAACACCCTTGAGCTTGCGCAGTTCGCCGACAAACACGAAGTCGACTGCATCGTCGGCAAGGAGCGACTCGTAGAACTCGTGCCGTTGCAGCCCGTTGTAGATCACCCGGGCCGGGCACTCGGGACGGCCGACCAGTTCCGCATAGCGATTACCGGCATACATGCTCTCGAAGATGAAGCCGTCGGTCAGCGGCATGAGCTTGCGCTCGAGTCTGAAATAGAGCTTCCCGGAAAGGGACGAGGGCGAATAGTGGATGACGCCGCCATGGGGCGTGTAGACGACCTTCGTATTCTTCCTCTTGCGGAGTGATTTCCCGGCAAGGCGCGCATAGGCACCGCCCTTGGCGCCATGACCGTGGAGCACATCGACTCCCAACTTACGGCCAATTTTTGCGATGCGCCGGTAGACGCTCCAATCGCTGAGGTGAAGCTTGCGCGCCATGGGGATCCGCGTGACCCCCAGGCTGCAGTTGTCTCGAAGCCGGCGTAGTGCCACGTCGCTTTCCGCGTCGCCCGTTGTGGAATCGCAGACAATGCCGACTTCCGCCCCGAGCTCCGCTTGCCCGAGCGCCAGATCGTGCACGTGGCGAAAGAGCCCGCCGACAGGCGCGCGTAGACAATGCAGTATCCGGAAATTTGAGCTCACGGGAACCGGAGGCCTTGAGGAGGAGTGGCGATCTCGCTCAGAGCATTAGAACACGCGTTGGAGGACGTAAATAGTGTCGCCCGGCTGGACGGGATGAATCGGT